>CAMDBL010000198.1 GCA_945889015.1 Devosia equisanguinis | reverse complement strand
CCCCCCCCCCCGCCGCTTGCACATCACCAAGAAGCCGCCCCTCACCCTAACCCTCTCCCCGTAAAGAACGGGGAGAGGGGACAGACCACCCGCGGCCCGCGCAAGCCGACGCTCGACGAGATGACGGTCGGGCGCACCGAGGTGCCGATGGGCGACCGCCCGCTGCCGGTGAAGCCGGACCTGCGCCCGGTCAAGACCATCGACGTGCCGGCCGACGGCGAAAAGCGCGGCCGTGGCGGACGCCGAAAAAAAACCGGGCGGCCGGGGGCTTGAGGCGTCGGCGCGCTCGCAAGTGGACACTTACTAGGCTATTGTTTCGACATGACGAGCAGCTCTCTGAGAAGGAGCTGGCGACGTTGCGTGCCTGGTTCGCGGAATTTCAGGCACGCCAATGGGATGGGCAGATTGAGCGTGACGTTGCAGCTGGCAAGTTGGACTGGCTGGCTGAGGAGGCCTTGGCCGAGCATGCGGCGGGCAAAACTCGCCGCCTGAAGTGATGCTCCAAAGATATCCGCCGATAGTTGCGGCAAATTACCGATTGCTCCGCCGGGAGCGCTCGCATCGATCCTTGCAACTCAAGCGAGTAGGTGCCTTCTGGTCTGCCCGCGTCACGAGCGGTTATCGGGCATTAGCTGTTGACCACGAGGACGGCCTCCTATGGGTTTGGATCGGGCCCCACGACGAGTATGAGAGGTTGATCAGGCGATGATGAAGTTGCCACTCCTCCTTTCCCTCCTCTGGGCCGCCGGCGTCGCGTATGTCGCGCTCGACTCGTGGCCGACCCTCCCGCTCGACCTGCCGGCACGCGATCCGCAGGTGCAGGCGGCCTTGGCACGAGCCGTTCAAAAGCACGTGATCACCCATGCCGCCATCGCGCTCGTTCCCATACTGATCGTGCTTGCGACCGCCTTCCTGCGGCGCCTCCGCAGGAACTAACGCCTACGTCGCTTTTCGCGCTATCCTACTGTCGGCGACCGTTGACGCAACGCAGCATGCGCTTTATCCGGACACGTATCTGAAAATTCTCCTTCTTCAGGGGTTTTCCGGCATGCTGCGGAACGCCAGGGATACTTATGTCGACTTTTGCGCGAGCTACGCCGCGCGTGATCTGGAGCGATGCGCGCGCCTCGTCTCCGACGACGTCGTCTTTGCCCTTTACATCGATCGTGACCTCGCACCGTTCGGCGGCGTCAGCATCGGCAGGGGCATCATGCACCAGCGCTGGCAGATGGTCGCGCAGGCGTTCGACCTGCTGCGCTACGATGTGGCGCATGTGGTGGAGGAAGCCGACAAGCTGCGTGGGCTGGTCGCCTACCGCTTCCGCCACAAGGCGACCGGCGAGGATATCGCCGGCGTGATGCGGCACGTCATCCAGCCCCGCGACGGCCTGATGGCGCGCATCGAGGAGCATCACGACCGCACTCGCGTCGAGGCGTTCTTCCGACTGATCCAGAGCATCACTCCCGCGGACGCCCCACCGGTGCAACCCGCGAAACCCGACGCGGAGCTGCCGGCTGAGCCACGCCAATCCACCCGCACCAGTTGCGATACGAAGGCGTGAGCCATGCTGCGACGCACGCACCAGGTAAGCGGCATTCCAGACGGACATCATTTGAGGCGGGCCGCGGTGCCGCTACAGTGAAGCGATGCCCGCTCCCGCCCGCTGCCGTCGTTCCCAACCCGCCTCCGGCGCCCCCGCGTCGGCGGCCCAGCGTGCCATGCCCGTGCTTCCGGACGCCTTCGCGCGCTGGTTCGCCTCGCGCGGCTGGGAGCCACGGCCGCATCAGCTCGCGCTGCTGCGCCAGGCCGAAGCCGGCCGCTCGACGCTGCTGATCGCACCGACCGGCGCCGGCAAGACGCTGGCGGGCTTCCTGCCGAGCCTCGTCGCGCTGGCCGGGTCGGCCCGGCGCAACGACGGTCGCGGTCTGCACACGCTCTACATCTCGCCGCTGAAGGCGCTGGCGGTCGATGTCGCCCGCAACCTGACGGCGCCGATCGACGAGATGGGCCTGCCCATCCGCGTCGAGACCCGCACGGGCGATACCTCCGCCGCCCGCCGCCAGCGCCAGCGGGCGAAGCCGCCCGATATCCTGATGACGACGCCCGAACAGGTGGCGCTGCTGCTCAGCCACGAGGAGGCGCCGCAGTTGTTCGGCGGCCTCAGGACCATCATCCTCGACGAGCTGCACGCCCTCGCCGGCGCCAAGCGCGGCGACCTGCTGGCTCTCGACATCGCCCGGCTGCAGCAGCTCGCACCGTCGATGATGCGGATCGGGCTTTCGGCGACGGTGGCGCGCCCTTCCGAGTTACGCGCCTATCTTACCGCCCAGCGCACGCCCGACACGGCGACCGAGCTGGCCGATCTCGTCGTCGTCGAAGGCGGCGCGCGGCCCCGGATCGCGATCCTCGAGCTGGACGCGAGCCTGCCCTGGGGCAGCCATTCCGCCCGCTACGCGATAAGCGATATCTACAAGGCCATTGGCGCGCATCGCCTGTCGCTGTTGTTCGTCAACACCCGCAGCCAGGCCGAGCTGGTGTTCCAGGAGCTGTGGCGCATCAACGACGACAACCTGCCGATCGCGCTGCATCACGGCTCGCTGCAGGCCGAGCAGCGCCGGAAGGTCGAGGCGGCGATGGCGGCGGGCTTGCTCAAGGCGGTCGTGTGCACCTCCACGCTCGATCTGGGCATCGACTGGGGCGACGTCGACCTCGTCGTCAACATCGGTGCGCCCAAGGGCGCGAGCCGCCTGACCCAGCGCATCGGCCGCGCCAACCACCGGCTCGACGAGCCCTCGCAGGCGCTGCTGGTCCCGGCGAACCGCTTCGAGGTGCTGGAGTGCCGCGCAGCCCTCGACGCGGCAGAAGCCGGCGAGCAGGACGCGACGCACGACCGCCCCGGCAGTCTGGACGTACTTGCCCAGCACGTGCTCGGCATGGCCTGCGAGGCCCCTTTTGCCCCCGACGCCCTCTATGCCGAGGTGCGGTCGGCGTCGCCCTATGCGTATCTCCAGCGCGACACCTTCGATCGCGTCGTCGATTTCGTCTCCACCGGTGGCTATGCGCTGAAGGCCTACGAGCGTTTCGCCAAGCTGAAGCCGCAGCCCGACGGCCGGTTGCGCATTGCCCATCCGCGCGTCGCCCAGCAATACCGCCTCAACGTCGGCACCATCGTCGAGGCGCCGATGCTGAAGGTGCGGCTGGTGGGACGGCGGAGCGCGAACTCCCTCCCCCCTCGTGGGGGAGGGGCGGGGAGGGGGGGATCGCACAACGGCAGTCGTCGGGGTTTCCCCCACCCCCTCCCCACAAGGGGGAGGGGAGCAGACATTTCCGCCCCCCGCCTCGTGGGTGGCCGCGTGCTCGGCGAAATCGAGGAATATTTCATCGAGCAGCTGCCGCCCGGCGCGACCTTCGTGTTCGCAGGCGAGGTGTTGCGCTTCGAGGGCCTGCGGGACACGGAAGCCTATGTCTCCCGCGCCCATTCCGCCGATCCGATGATCCCGAGCTACATGGGCGGGCGCTTTCCGCTGTCCACGCATCTCGCCGCCCGGGTGCGCGCCATGCTCGCCGAGTCCCGAACCTGGCCGACGCTCCCGCGCCCCGTCGCGGAATGGCTCTCGCTGCAGGCCGAACGGTCCACGGTGCCGGCCGGCGACGAGGTGCTGGTCGAGACGTTCCCCCGCGCGCAGCGTCACTATCTCGTCGCCTATCCGTTCGAAGGCCGGCTCGCCCACCAGACTCTCGGCATGCTGCTGACGCGGCGTCTGGAACGCGCCGGCGCCGGCCCGCTCGGCTTCGTCGCCAACGACTACGGCATCGCGCTGTGGGGCTCGGGCGATCTCACCGCCATGGTCCATGACGGCCGCCTCGACCTCGCCGACCTGTTCTCCCAGGACATGCTCGGCGACGATCTCGAGGCCTGGCTCGCGCAATCGAGCCTGATGAAACGCACCTTCCGGAATTGCGCCATCATCGCCGGGCTGATCGAGCGCCGGCATCCTGGCCGCGAGAAGAGCGGCCGGCAGGTGACGATGTCCACAGACCTCGTCTACGACGTCTTGCAGGCGCACGATCCCCGGCACATCCTGCTGGAGGCGGCGTGGGCGGACGCGGCGACCGGACTGCTGGACATCGGCCGGCTCGGCGAGTTCCTGCGGCGCATCCGCGGCCACATCCGCCACCAGCCGCTCGACCGGGTGTCGCCGCTCTCGGTGCCGATCCTGCTGGAGATCGGCAAGGAGCCGGTTTATGGGGCGGCCCGCGAGGATCTGATGCGCGACGCGGCGGAGTCGCTGGTTCGCGAGGCGATGGGAGAAGCGTGAGCACGATGCGGCAGGCGCGAGCGCGGAACCGAGACGGAACAAGCGGGGACGGCGACAGGCAATCCCTGGCGCTCGGTGCCGCGACGCTGATCGCCGACCGCTCCGGCGCGCTCTACTGGCCGGCCGAGCGGACGCTGATCGTCGCCGACCTGCACCTGGAGAAGGGCTCGGCCTTCGCGCGGCGCGGGCAGATGCTGCCGCCCTACGACACCCGCGCCACGTTGCTGCGCCTGTCCGCCGTCATCGCCCGCTTCGAGCCCGCCACCGTCATCGCCCTCGGCGACAGCTTCCACGACATCGCGGGCCCCGATCGCCTCGCGGCCGACGACGTGCGCCTGCTGGTTTCGCTGCAGTCGGGCCGGACCTGGGTCTGGGTGGCGGGCAACCACGACCCGGTGCACGATCGCCGGCTCGGCGGGGAGGCGGCCGGCAAGGTCGAGATCGCCGGCCTCGCGCTTCGCCACGAGCCCGATGCCGCGACCGGCGGTCCCGAGATCGCCGGCCATCTGCATCCCGCCGCCCGCCTCGTCTGGAACGGCGGCTCGGTCCGCACACGCTGCTTCGCCAGCGACGCCCGCCGCGTGGTCATGCCGGCGTTCGGCGCCTTCGCCGGCGGCCTCAATCTCGTCTCCGAGCCGTTCGCGGCGTTGTTCCAAGGCCGCCCCGCCCGCGTCGACATGATCGGAGCGAGCGGCCTTTATTCGGTGCCGCCTCGTGCGTTGATCGGGGATTGAGGGGTTGGCTTTGGCTGCAACGAGGGCCCCGCCACCCGATAGATCTGCAAAGCGCGACGAGGACGCTACCCGCATGTGCCGCAACATCCGTACGCTCCACAACTTCGATCCGCCCGCCACCGAATCCGAGATCCGCGCTGCCGCCGAGCAGTTCGTGCGCAAGATCAGCGGCTTCACGCGGCCCTCGAAAGCCAATGCCGCAGCCTTCGAGCACGCAGTGGGCAAGGTTGCAGATGCGGCGCGCGATCTCCTCGGTGCGCTCGAGACGCAGTCACCGCCGCGCGACCGCGCCGTCGAGGCCGAGAAGGCCAGGGCCCGCTCGGCGCTCCGTTTCAAGCTGACCTGATCGCCACGCTTCAGATCACCCTCGCGCAGGGAACGGACGGCCATCCGCCGCGTTGTTGAAAGGTTCATTCCAACACCGACGTATCGGAGCAAACATGCCTGACCTGCACGAGACGGCTGCAAAGTCGTGGTCAACTCACTCCGGCGATACGAGCGCGCGTGTCCAGCCGATCCGCGACACCACCGGCGAGCCGCCCTCCGCTGCGTCGAGCGGCTCGGAGATGCCGAGCCTCGGCGAGGCGATGGAGGCGGTGGAATCCTACGTCAAGCAGCACCCGATGCAGGTGCTGATCGGCGCGGTCACGGTCGGCGCCATCGTCGCGCTCGCCGTCTCAAACCGCCGCCGCCCCAGCCGTTCCGACCGCTGGATGCGCGACATCGGCCGCACCACGTCGGAGATGCAGCGGGCCGCCAGCCGCGAGGCCCGCTCGTTGCTGCGCGAAGTGCGCAAGTCCCGCGTCGGCAACGGCATGGCCGAAGATCTCTCGAGCGCGCTGTCGCCGATCGTCTCCCGGATCGTCGCGGCCCTCGGCACCGCCAAGGACCAGGCCAGCGACACCGTGTCCTCCGTCGCCAAGAGCGCCGGGCTGAAATAGCCCAGCGCCTTCTGCGAGGTTCAGCCGGCGTCGTTCACTTGGTGACGCCGGTGATGCTCGTCACCATCGCCCGCGGATCGCGGACCGGCCAACGGCCCGCCTCCGCCTGCGCGATCAGGTCGGCGAGCGCCGCATTGAACGCGGCCGGCTCCTCGATGTTCACGGCGTGCCCGCTGTTCGGCAGCACCAGGAGCGCCGCCGTCGGGCACGTCCGCTTGATGAACACGTTCGGCTGGAGGCACGGCCAGTCCTCGTCGCCGGTGACGATCAACGCCGGCACGCGCATCGCCGCAATCTTGTCCTCGAGGTCGTAGATCGAGGGCCGCTCGCGCTGCACGCCGAGTTGGGTCAGCGCCGCACCCTTCGCCGAATGCTTCGCCAGCTCTGCCTTGAACTCGGCGAAGCCGCGCGGGTCCTTGGCCTCGAACTGCACCCGCGTCGGCCCGTGCGCGTAGATCTCCGCAAACGGACCGATGCCGTCCGTGTCGAGCTTGCCCGCGATCACCGTCGCCTCGGCGCGGAATTTCTCCCGTTGATCCCGCTCCGAGCCATAGCCCGCGCCCGCCACCAGGATCGACAGGCAGCGCTCGGGATACTGCAGCCCGAAATGCAGCGTCGCATAGCCGCCCATCGACAGCCCGCAGACGTGCGCCTTGACGATGCCGAGGCCGTCGAGCACGGCGCGGATATCATCGCGCGCGCGAGACTGCGAATAGCGCGCGGCATCGGTCGGCACGTCGGAGGGCGGATAACCCCGCGCGTTGAAGGCGATGCAGCGATGCCGGCGCGAGAAGTACCGCAATTGCGGCTCCCAGCTTTTCAGATCGCCCGCGAACTCGTGCACGAACACGATCGGCGTGCCGCTGCCCACCTCCTCGTAATGCAGCTTCACGTCGTCGTCGGTGGTGAGGAAGGGCATGGGCGGGCTCCGATGCGGAAGGATGGTCGCAAGCCTAACATATGGGCCAAGCGAGCACCCAATAGGTCTTCCTTGGCCGCCTCATCGGGGCCGGAGGAGAGCGAGGGTGCCGGGGCCGTGAGAGCCGCGGAAAGTTTTGTTTTTTGAGCGGCTACCTCACCGCCCCGGCGCAGGATTTGTGGCCTACCCTGGGCGTTTCACCGGATTCCCCGGTCTGCGGGCTTGCACCGCAGTCGGCCAGGCGAGCCTCGGATAGTCCAGCGCGCGTGACGCCGAAGTACCCGACTCTGCATCCCGCCGCCGCACTTCGGTTCGCCTCCGGAGCACTCCCTGCGTGGCGGCGGGACGAGAGCATCATAACCGAGGCCGAGCCCCTGAGGATAAGTCGGTGACGTTGGCCGAATGGGTGCCGCGCTCACGCTAATTTTTTCAGTCATGCCGGCGAAGGCCGGCACCCACGACACGCCTCGGTCCATCGCCGTCCGAACGTGGATCGCGGCCTACGCCGCGATGACGGTTTCCATGGCCCGGGGCGCTCCTTATCTGTAGCTCACCACAGCCATCGCCGTGAGGTGCCCCATGCCCAAGCTGCGCGTTGAAAGTTTCACCGTCTCGGTCGACGGCTTCGGCGCCGGCCCTGGCCAGACACGCGAGCAGCCGCTCGGCCGCGGCGGCGAGGCCCTGCACGGGTGGCTGATCGCCACGCGCACGTTCGCCAGGATGGTCGGCAAGGACGGCGGCGACACCGGCATAGACGAGAGCTTCGCCGCCCGTGGCTTCGACAACATCGGCGCCTGGATCCTCGGCCGCAACATGTTCGGCCCTGTGCGCGGCCCCTGGCCCGACGAGAGCTGGAAAGGCTGGTGGGGGGACACCCCGCCCTACCACGTGCCGGTGTTCGTCCTGACCCATCACGCCCGCGCGCCGATCGTCATGAACGGCGGCACCACGTTCCATTTCGTCACCGACGGCATCGAGGCCGCCCTGCAACGCGCTCGTGACGCTGCCGGGGATAAGGACATCCGCGTCGGCGGCGGCGCCTCGACGATCCGGCAGTATCTCGCGGCGCAGTTGATCGACGAGATGCACTTCGCGATCTCGCCCGTGCTGCTCGGACAGGGCGAGAGCCTGCTCGGCGGGTTGGATTTGCCGGCGCTGGGGTATCGGGTGGTGGAGACGATCGCGGGCGAGAAGGCGACGCAGGTGGTGGTGGGGCGGGCGTGAGACGACATCCCCTCTCCCCGCACGCGGGGAGAGGGTCAGGGCGAGGGGCGGGTTCTGGGTGCTACGGGAACACCTCGCGCCTTCGGCGCGAATGGGGCTGGCCCCATACCCCAGCGAGGGAGGTATCCCTCGCACTCCCTCTATTTTTTCGCCCCTGCCCAGCCGCCGGGGCAACCGGCCGCCCACCTCACCCGTCACGGCCACCAAGCCGAGCCGCCCGTAGCACTCGACATGAGACAAGAATCGCAACGCCGTCGCAGACCGCCACGTTACCTTGCTTCGGTAGCCAAACATGGACAAATAATGCTAGCCCGGCTTTCTCCCACCAGGTCCTTCGTGGGTAATGAACGGCGTGCGGCGACGCCCTGTCGGATACCGGCCGCAGTGGGTCGCGCCGCCGGTGAGGCAGGGGTTCGGTATCCGGCGGTGAACCTCTGCTGTTGATGCGTTGGCGG
>CAMDBL010000197.1 GCA_945889015.1 Devosia equisanguinis | reverse complement strand
GCGAGCTGCTCGCCGCCGTCGCGGTGCCCGCCGAGGTGCGCGACGCCATCGACGGGCTGCTCGACGCCAAGCGCTCGACGCCGGAGCTTGGACGGGGACCGCGCATCACCGCCATCGACCAGTGGGCCGAGGCCCAGCTCGCGACGCTGGCCCCCGGAATGATCGCCTTCGGCGGCGCGGCGCTGCCGGACGAGCCATCGGCCACCCGCACCGAGGCCGACACCTTGTTCCGTGCCCTCATCGGCTGGCCCGGTCAGCTCGCATCGGGACGGTGATGTTCTATCCGCTCTCCAAGATCATCACCGCGCTGACGTTGCCCTCGAACCTCGCCGCGCTGACGATCCTGGCGGGCGTCATGCTGATCACGCGCGCCAACGCGCGCCCAGAGACCAAGCGCCTGGGCCGCCATCTGGCGCTGACCGGCCTCGCTCTGCTGTGCCTCCTCGGCATCGTCCCAGCCGGCAACATGCTGATCTATCCCCTGGAGCAGCGCGCCGCGAGCTTCCCCGCAGCCCGCCCCGGCGACCGTTTCGCCGGCATCATCATCCTCGGCGGCTTCGAGGATGGCTGGGTCAGCACGACGCGTCCCGGCCTTGCGATCAACGAGGCGGCGGAGCGATTGACCGAAGGCCTGCGGCTCGCCCGCGCCCATCCCGACGCGAAGGTCGTGTTCACCGGAGGCTCCGGTGCGTTCCTGCGCGAAGGCGCCAATGCCGCAACGCCGGTTGCGCGCTGGCTCGGAGATGTCGGCATCGGCCCCGAGCGCATCGTGCTCGAGGACAAGTCCCGCAACACGCACGAGAACGCCGTCCTCACTCGCGGCATCCTCAAGCCGAAGCCCGGGGAGCGCTGGCTGCTGGTGTCGTCGGCGTTCCACATGCCGCGCGCTGTCGGCGTGTTTCGCAAAGCCGGCTTCGACGTCACGGCCCATCCCGTCGATTTTCGCACCCGCGATGCCGGCGACATGCTGAGGCCGTTCGAGAGCTATCCCGATGGACTGAAGCGCGTCGACATGGCGGCGCGCGAATGGGTCGGCCTGCTGGTCTATCGGCTGACCGGGAGGTCGGACGCCCTGTGGCCGGGCCCTGTCGCGCCTTGAACGCTAGACACTACTTTTTCGCGGCGGCCGTCTTGGGCAGCGGCGCGGGTGGCGGGTCGTTGGGCCCCTTCTTCAGCTCGGTCGCGATGTCGTAGGGCTGGCACCCCTTGGCGACGAGCTGCGCGTTGTAGCCGTCGATCACCGCGCGGTCGGCCCGGAGTTGGCCGGCACGATCGGTTCCATAGGCGGAAGCGCCGCCGAACATCAGCTTGAGCGCCGGCGCAGTGACCTGCTGCAGGCCTTGGGCGACGCCGGTCGGCAGTGACTTGTCGGCGAGTTCGGCGCGCAGCTGCAACAGCCGCACGTTGATGCGGCCATTGAGCTTCTTGCAGTCGAGCCTGAGCTCCTGCTCGCTCAGTACGTATTTTCCCGATGCATCGATCGTTCCGGAATCGTTGGCCTGGGAGGCCTTCTTCTGCGCCAGCGCAGCGCTGCCGGTGAAGCCGATCAGGCACGTCGCCACCACGAGGGCGAGGGGACTAGGAAGGCGGGTCATGTATGCTCCGGTCCGATAGCTGGACGTGACGGCAACCAGCCCTCGGAAGCCGGCAGATTGAGGGCGCCGGCATCCGTGAGCCCACCCATCCGTCACTTGTCGGCCGGCTGGACGCTGGCCGCGAAGGCCGCGACCGCCGCATCGAGTTCCGCCCAGTCCGTCAACTCGGTATGTCCGGAGGGATGGCGCGTGACACCGTGCGCATCGACGATCCGGTGCAGCACCAGCCGCTCGATGGCATTCAGCTCGCGATCGTGCACGGCACCGGCGACCAGCTCGACCCGGCCGGGCGTCCAGCCGATGTCACCGAGATAGCGCTGGACCACGGCGACCAGGGCAGTCAATTCCTTTGCGTCGTGCGCGGCCGTCAGGCTGACACTCAGGAACGCCGACGGCATGCTCTGCAAGGCCGTGCGGTGGCGGGCAATGAAATCGGTGAGTTCGGCGGGGTGCTGCGAGAGGGGCAGGGAGCCGGCCAGGATAGCCGCATCGCACTCGTCGGCGCCGGCCTCGCTGTCGCCGGCCATCAAGTCGACCAGCCGGGACAGATGGCCGAGATTCTCGAGCCGGCGCGCCACATGGTGGGCGATTTTTCCGGTCTGGCCCTCGCTGGATGCGTATGCGACGAGAAAGCGGGTCATATCGTAAATGTAGGCTTTCCGGACCCATCTGTCACGCCCCCACCGGCCTCTGCCCGGCCGCCCACCCGCCAACTGACCCAACCGGACGACCCACGCTTGACAGTTCCGGCCGTCCCCCTGCACCTATCCGCGGCTCAACGAGGAGACGCCGGACATGGCCCAGAACATCACGCTGACGACGAAGATGATGATCGATCAGGCGCGCGCCGCGATCGAGGAGATCCCCGCGACGGAAGCGATCAAGCTCGTCGGTGATCCGAATGTGATGCTGGTCGACATCCGCGACGTGCGCGAGTTGCAGCGCGACGGCAAAGTACCCGGCGCCTTCCACGCGCCGCGCGGCATGCTGGAGTTCTGGATCGACCCGACGAGCCCCTACTACAAGGACGTGTTCGGCCAGGACAAGAAGTACGTGTTCTTCTGCGCCGGCGGCATGCGCTCAGTGCTCGCGACCAAGGTCGCGAAGGACATGGGCTTGCAGCCCGTCGCTCACATCATCGGCGGCTTCGGCGCCTGGAAGACCGCGGGCGGCCCGGTCGAGATGGTCGAGCCGAAGAAGGCTTGACCTGCACGGCCCGGTCTACACGACTTGGGCCGGCACCTCGCCATGGAGCGGTTCTGCACACGCGCTCGTGAACCGGCGCGATCAGCAGTTGCATTGCCTCTCATCACCAGCGGCTGCATCTTTCCCGAACCGGTCGCGCGGGAAACCGAGAGTCCGGTCACAATGTCAGGGTAGGCCATATACCCTGGCCGATAGATGAGTTTACCGGCGCCCCGCCCCCCTCCCCTCGGGCGCCAAGAAGGCCCGCTCTCCCGTCCCGGAGCGGGCCTTTCCTTTTGGGAGGCGAAAGGCTGCAGACGCTGCGGCGGCGGCATCATTTCGGCGGAACCGCTATCGCGGGCCGCGGCTCCTTGACAAACAGGCCGGCTGCGATCGCACGTGCCATGTATTCCGCCATGCAGACGTAACCCGACTCCGTCAATTGCGCATCGCCCATCGTCGCGCCGCGGGATTTGCGCACCTTCTCGAGCGTCTCTTCCGCCTCATAGCGGCTGATCCGCAGCACGTTTTGCTCCTTAGAGACGCTGCGTACCGCGCTGCGCATCATCTGGTAGTGCGAGTCCTGAGCCATGCTGCGTGCGTAACGCAGGCCTACCAGGATCACGTCCACCTTATGATCCTTGAGCCAGGCGACGGCACTCGAGACGCTCGAGCGGAAATCGTCGATCTGCACACGCGCCAAGGCGTCGGAGGTGCCAAGCTGCCAGAGCACCAGATCTGGATCGTTCAGCGCCACCTCGTTCTTGATGCGCTCGGCTGCATCAGAGGCGAGCTCGCCGGAGACGCCGCGATGCACGACCTCGACGTCGAGCCCCTTGAACGTCGATTCCAGGAATTGCTCGACGACGGCGAAATGGCCACCCGAAACCGGTCCGCGCAGCGAGTTCGATGTGCCACCGATGGCGAGGATACGGATCATCCTGCGGTCCTTCAGCGCCAGCGCCACGTTGGGCAGCGGCGACGACGCGATCCCCGTATCGCCTGGCGCCTCGCACTCCTTCGGCAGCGGCGCCAGCGACGGCGCGCCCTGGGCCAAGGCCAGGGACGCCATCGCCCCCAGCGCCACAGCTGCCGCCAGGACGACCGATGCAGCTCCCATCAGGCCGGCTTTTTTATCCGGTCCCGCCATTCCGCGACCCATGCGACTGCTCCAAGCACCGCGATGCCGACTGTGACCAATACCGTATCCACGAACAAGCCTCCGCCCAAATAGAAGCGGAGAATTTGCCCCGCGAGGCTAAGGATCGAGCCCGTGCAGAACACGTAGAGAGAGTTCCGGCCGAGCCCGGCCAGGAACCCCACGATGCGCGGCACCGCCCGCGCGATCACCGGATAGGCTGCGGAGAATACCGCGATCAAAGCCAGGAACTGTATCAAGCGCATCGGCGTGACAAACGTTTTGCCGTTTATGAATAACAACTTGGGCTCTGGAACCCTGGTCGGATCCAGTCTCCAGCCGGTGATCACCATCACCGCGCCGACGAGCACGATCGGCACAGCGACGAGACGGATCTTGGACAGATGCGCCCGCACCCACCCACCGGGTCCGTGCTGGCGCGACATGGTGAAGCCCAGCACGAACACGAGCTGCCAGCACAGCGGATTGAAGAACCACTGTCCTTCCGTAGGCCAAGTCGGAACGGTGATCTTGAAAATCAGGGCTGCCAAGTAGATGGCGAGGGATATCGGCACCAGCCAGTTCGGCGCGACCCGATGGACCAGCGTGATCAGCGGCGCCGTCAGCATCAACACCACATAGAGTGGCAGGATATCGAAATAGCCGAGCTGGTGGCTCAGGAGCACGAGACCGACATGGGTCTCGGCAGGGTTCGAGAAAACCGCCGCCGCATTGTGCCACTCGAGCAGCAGCGGATTGTCGAGGACGCGGGCGGAGAAGGCGAGCATCGCGATCGCGATCATCACGATCAGCATGTGCGCCGCATACACGGTCAACGCCCGGCCGGAGAGGCGGAAGAAAAGATGCTCGATCGGCGTCGGGTCGTTGGCCGGACCGACGAGATGGCGTAGCGACCAGCCCGCCAGGAACACAAACAACTCGGCTGAATCCGACAGTGAAAAGTTGCGGTGCGTCATCACCTCGTAGGTGACGCCGGGAATATGGTTGATGAAGATCGAGACCAGGGCGAACCCGCGCCAGAAATCAATAGCGTTGGGGGGGCGGGACATCAGGCGCTCCGAGCCGATCGGCGCCAGCAAACCATCGGTCGCGACAAGCCACAAGGGCCCCTGCCTGGAAACGACCGACTTTTGACCAGTGGCTTGCACATCGCGGCCTCCTTACAGAAAGCTGTAGGGGTCGATGTCGACCGAGAGCCTGAGATCGCCCTTGATGTCGGGTAGCTCGTCCATCCAGGCCCTGAGATACGCCTGGATGTCCTGCTCGCGCGGCGCCTTCACCAGCAGCCGCCAGCGGTGACGGCCCCGCACCACCGCAATCGGCGCCTCTGCCGGGCCCAGCACCTCGATGCGGGCAGCCGGCGGCGCGCGGCGAGCCACCTCGCGGGCGAAGCCCTCGGCGATCTCCTTCTCGCGGTGCGAAACGACGAGGGCCGCGAGCCGCCCGTAAGGCGGCAGGTTGCCCATCTGGCGCATGGCGATCTCGCGCTCCAGGAATGCCTCGCGGTCGCCGGAAATGATCGCGGCCATCACCGGGTGCTCGGGCATGTGCGTCTGGATGAAGCCCCGCCCTTCCGCGAACGAGCGGCCCGCTCGCCCCGTTACCTGATGTAGCAGTTGGAAGGTGCGCTCGCCCGCGCGCGGATCGGCCCCCTGCGCGAGGCCCAGATCCCCATCGACAATGCCCACGAGCTGCAGATCCGGAAAATGGTGCCCCTTGGCCACGATCTGCGTGCCGATGATGATGTCGGCTTCGCCCGCTTCGATCTTGTGGATGATCTCGCGCATCTCGACGAGGCCAGGGATCAGGTCCGACGACAGCAAGGCCAGCCGCGCCTCGGGGAACCGTTCAGCCACCTCCTCGGCGACGCGCTCGACGCCCGGTCCGCACGCGACCATCGACCCTTCCGCGCCGCATTTCTGGCACTTGTCGGGGATCGGCAGCGAGAAGCCGCAATGATGGCAGTTGAGCCGCTTGCGGAAGCGATGCTCGACCAGCCACGCGGTACACTGGGGGCATTTGACCCGTTCGCCGCAGACCCGGCACAGCGTCAGCGGCGCATAGCCCCGGCGGTTCAGGAACAAGAGCGATTGCTGGCGCTTGGCCATCGTCTCGGTGATCGCCTCGACGAGGCGCGGCGCGAGCCAGCGGCCCTTGTCGGGCTGCTCGCGGCGCAGATCGATCGCGGTGATCTCCGGCAGCTCCGAGCCCGAGAAGCGGCCGGGCAGGATCACATGCCGGTAGCGGCCGGTGCGGGCGTTGACGTGGCTCTCGATCGAAGGCGTCGCGGACGCCAGCACCACCGGAAACTTGCCGAGGCTGCCGCGCACCACGGCCATGTCGCGCGCCTGATAGTGCACACGGTCGTCCTGCTTGTAGCCGGCGTCGTGCTCCTCATCGACCACGATCATGCGCAGGTCCGCGTAGGGCAGGAACAACGCCGAGCGGGCACCGACGACGACGCGCGCCTCGCCGGTCGCGACGGCCTTCCAGATACGGCCGCGCTCAGGCCCGGCAAGGGCTGAATGCCACTCGACCGGACGGCAGCCGAAACGCTTCTCGAACCGGCCCAGGAACTGGCTCGTCAGTGCGATCTCGGGCAGCAGGATCACCGCCTGCCCACCCCTCTCGAGCGCCTGCGCGACCGCCTCGAAATAGACCTCGGTCTTGCCCGATCCGGTGACGCCGTCGAGCAGCGTCGTCGAGAACGCATCGGCATCGACCGCCGAGCGCAGCGCCATCACCGCCTGCTCCTGGTGGTCGGAGAACTCGACGGTCATGTGCCGGGGCTGCGGCTGTCCGAACCGCTTCTCGGGGATCGCCACCTCGACCAGCACACCGGCCTTGACCAGCCCGTCGACCACGCCGCTCGTGCACGCAGCCTCCATCGCCAGGGTGGACTTGGCGCGGATCAGCCCGTCCGAGGCGATTTGAACCGCGCGGGCGCGCTCGGGCGTCATGCGCGGCGGCAGCGGCGCACCAGGGACGGCCGCGACGCCGAAGCGCGGCTTCACCGGCTCGAACGCGGCCTGCGCGCTCATCATCATCCGCACGACCATGCCGAGGTCGGCGAGCGTGTACTTGGCGATCCACTCCGCAAAGCGCAGAGTGAGAACCGGCAGTGGCGGCACGTCGAGCCGCGTGATGATGGTCTTGAGCTTGCGGGGATCGACGGGCTTTCCGGGCTCGCCCAGGCTCTTGTCCCAGATCACGCCGATGCGCTGCTGCGGCCCGAACGGCACCAGCACGAAGCAGCCGGGCTCCAGCTCCAGGCCTTCCGGCACGAGGTAATCGTAGGTCTGGTCGAGCGCCACGGGCATGAGCACGGGCGCGAGCTCGCCGCTCACCCCCTTGGCCTCGCCACCCGTCAGATCGAGAAGGCTCTCCACCGTGTTCGCCGCCAGTTGCATCCGCACGTTCGATTCGAACGCAATAGCCTAGTCGCGGCAATCAGGCGAGGCGAGGGCAAGGCTTCGTTGGAAAGCGGCTCAACGCACTGCGGCGATGAACTCCTCAACCGTCAAACTTGCAGCCCGGATCAGGCTTCGCAGCGACCGGCTGGTGATCAGGCACCGAAAGCGTCGCCCGATGTCCCGGCCGGACCAAAAATGATGTGGCTTCCTCGTTGACGCGCCACGCGCCAACCCAAGCTCTCGAACGCTCTGACGACTTGAGCCCCGGTCAAGACTGGAAGGATCGGAGCCACGGCTAAGCCGTAACCTCGACCTGTTGTGTCTCGATGGTCAAAGGCATCCCAAGCTCCGATCGCACCTCCAGGCAAGCCGCAATCGCTTCCTTGTCGCTCGCCAGTGCCTCCTCGCGTGTGTCGCCTTGACTGACACAACCGGGAATGGCGGGACATTCGGCGATCCAGACGCCATCCTCGTCCCGATCGATCGTCACGATGAATTTCATCACGTATGCGCTCCGATGAACGGCTACGACCACATGTAGTCGAAGTTTGGACGCAAGGCATCGCCTCACGCAACCACGACTTGCCCCAGCCGTTGGCGTTCAGGCGCGAACCTGCTTATGTGACAGGCAGCTTGACAAGACCTGCGGCACCGGCCGCCGACACGCGAGGGAACCCGTCCGCCATGAAGTTCTTCGTCGACACCGCCGACATCAACGAGATCAAGGACTTGGCCGAGACCGGCCTGCTCGACGGCGTGACCACCAACCCCTCGCTGGTGGCCAAGACCGGACGGGACTTCAAGGCGACCATCGCCGAGATCTGCGCGCTCGTACCGGGCCCCGTCAGCGCCGAGGTCGCCGCCCTCGACTACGAGGGCATGATGGCCGAGGCCCGCGTGCTGACCAAGATCGCCAAGAACGTGACGATCAAGGTGCCGCTGACATGGGACGGGCTCAAGGCCTGCAAGACGCTGACCGGGGAGGGCACCATGGTCAACGTCACGCTCTGCTTCTCGGCGGCCCAGGCGCTGCTCGCCGCCAAGGCCGGCGCCACGTTCGTATCCCCATTCATCGGCCGGCTCGACGACATCGGCCTCGACGGGCTGGAGCTGATCCGCGAGATCCGCCAGATCTACGACAACTACCCCGACCTCGAGACCGAGATCCTCGCTGCCTCGATCCGCACCACCGGTCATGTCCGCGACGTGGCGTTGATCGGCGCGGATGTCGCCACCATTCCGGCGTCCGTGCTGA
>CAMDBL010000196.1 GCA_945889015.1 Devosia equisanguinis | reverse complement strand
ACCTGGTCGTACGGCACGTACGTGCCCCAGCCGCGGTCCGCAGACACCTTCGTCAGAGCCGCCGTCAAAGTCGTCTTGCCGTGGTCGACGTGACCGATCGTGCCGACGTTGCAGTGCGGCTTCTCGCGGTTGAACTTCTGCTTGGCCATCGTCCTGTTCCTTCGCGGTGGTCAAAGTGCGCCGCCGTGGGCCGTATGCCCTGCAAGCGCTGCTCGGAATGGCGCTTCCTGTAAGCCTTGGCAGGCCATTCTTCAAGTAGCAACTGCACGGCTTTGGCCGACCCGCCGTTGACGGCGCCGTCCACGGCTGAAATCGTGGCTGCGATTCGGCATTCCGGCCACCGCCATCAGCAATCCTAGAGTGAGACGCCGTATGCTCGGACAGGAGCTCGCCTACGTTGCCCTGGTCACGAAGGACAAGGACCGGGCGGCCGACCTGCTCGGCCGGCTGCTCGGCCTGAAGCGCTCCGACCTCGACGACGGCAACGGTGGCCGTGTGCCCGTCTTTGCGATCGGCGAGAGCGCGCTCGCCCTGTTCGAGCCGGGGCATGCAGCGGTCGACGGCGAGACTCGAGCCGGCGTGCATCACTTGGCCCTCACCGCCGGCGACCTAGCCGCCGGGCAGCAAGCGGCCCAGGCTGCAGGAATCGCTGCCATCGGCACTCCACACACCAGTCTCGGCGGCCGCTGCCGCATCGCGCTCGATCCAGCCGCGACCGCCGGCGTCAGGACGTTCATCACCGAGCCGATCGCGATCGACCGCGGCACCGCCCCGCTGATCGAGCGACTGGATCACCTCGGCGTCGCCAGCGCCGACAATGCCGCCGCCATTGCCGGCTGGAACGGGCGGCTGAAGCGCCCGATCGAGAGCCAGCAGACCGACATCGAGACGATGATTCCCGTCGAGAGCTTCACCTCCGACACGCACGGCGTGATCTACCATACGCGCCCGCCGGTGGTGGTCGGCGGACTGCGCGTCGCCTTCATCACGGTCGGCGATACCGACCTCGAGTTCCTGCAAAACTTCGATCCCCACCAGCCCGGCCACGTAGACCACGGCAGCGCGGGCTCGACACGGCAGGACCAGGGCGCGATCGCGCGGTTCGTCGCCTCGCGCGGCCCGGGCTTGCATCATGTCGCGATGAAGACGAGCGACATCGACGCGGTGCTGCGCGGGCTCGACGCCGCTGGTGTGCAGGTGATCGACAAGAAGGGACGGCCTGGATCTCGCGCAGGCCTCATCGGCTTCGTCCATCCGCAGGCGATGGGCGGCGTGCTGCTGCATTTCGACGAGCGGCCTTGATCACTTGCGGCCGGCCAACACCGCCCCCGCCGTCACCAGCAGCGCGGCCAGCCACAGCAGGGGTGACGGCCGCCCGAGCCCCAAGACCGCGAGCAGCAGCGTCGACAGTAGCGGCGTCGCATAGGACAGCACGCCGATCAGGCGGATATTGCCGTGCTTCATGCCGTCGTCCCACAGATAGAAGGCGAGGCCGACCGGCCCGAACCCCTGCAGCAGCACCAGCAGCCAGGCCATGGCGTCCGCCGGCCAGATCGTCTGCTCGAACGCCAGATGACCGGCCGCCGCGCCCAGCGCTGTCAGCGCGCAGGTGCCCGTCACCGCGACGCTCGGCACCCCCGCATAGAGCCGCGACGCCACCGAGTATGTCGACCAGATCACTGCTGCCGCCAGAGCCGCGAAATAGCCCGATACATGACCCGACAGGTCGAGTCGCCCGTCGCCGCCCGCAAGCACCAGCGCCGTTCCGCACAGCCCCAGCAACGCGCCGGCGATATGCGTCCATGCCAGCCGTCGTCCGCCCAAGGCCGCGGGCAGAAATCCCGACAGCACCACGATCAGCAAAGGCCACAGGTAGTTGACGAGATTGACCTCCACCGGCGGCGCGTTGCGGAAGGCATAGAAATAGCAGACGTGGTAGCCGAGCAGCCCGTAGACGCCCAGCGCCCAGGCGCCGGGCGGCACCGTGGCCAGCACGGTGAGGCTGGTGCCGGTCGCCACGCTGTAGCCGACGCCGACCAGAGCGGCGATGGCGAACGAGAACGCCGCCAGCTCGAATGGGGGAATCTCCGGCACCGCGGCGGTGAGGCTCGCCAGCGTCGACCAGAGCAGGATCGCGGCAAGTCCGCTCGATGTGGCAGGCGAGGTCATCGGCATCACTCGGAAGGGGGGCCTCGGGCAGCGCCGCCAGGACGTCGACCGAGGCGACCGGGGATGGTCATCGCACGTTTAGCCGGGCAAGGACCGCGTTGGAACGGAGCTTGGTGTGATGGATGCCGATATCTGGGTGATGGGCACGCGTCTCGTCGGCGCCCTGCTGATCGGCTCGATCGTCGGGCTTGACCGCACGTTCCGGGCGAGGCCCGCAGGGTTTCGCACGCACGCCATCGTCTGCATGTCTTGTACCGCAGCGATGCTGACGATGGTGATGCTGCCACGCTGGACCAGCAGCCTCGAGATCAACGCCGACGGCGCGAGCCGCGTCATCCAGGGCCTCGTCACAGGGATCGGCTTTCTCGGCGCCGGTGTCATCTTCAAGGACGGTCTGAGCGTCCGCGGGCTCACCACTGCGGCGACCATCTGGATGACCGCCGCGATCGGCATACTCATCGGCGTCGGCCTCTGGTTCCCCGCGATTCTCGGCGCCGCACTGACCTTGTTCGTGCTGACCATCCTGGGCAAGCTCGAGGACCGGCTGCCGAGCGAGTATCACGCCCATTGCCAGCTTCGCTTCGCGCGCGAGAAGGCCCCGAGTCTGGCGGAACTCGGCCGTCTCGTCGGCCGCCACGGCCTGGAGATGGCCGACGTCTTCCAGAGCCTGATCGACGAGGGCCGTTATCTCGAGTTTCACATGATGGTGCGCGGCAAGAGCCCGGATGCCTCGCAATCGCTGGCGGAGGAACTCATGGAAGCGCCGGGGGTGATCGATTTCCGCTTCTCGGCGCGCGGCGAATGACGATGGGGGCGAGCCCGCAGGCCCGCCCTCGTTGCTTCACGAGCGATCCAGCACGGCGCGGCCTCAATCGCGCTCGACGCACATGGCGACGCCCATGCCGCCGCCGATGCAGAGGGTGGCGAGGCCCTTTTTGGCGTCCCGCTTCTGCATCTCGTAGAGCAGCGTCGTCAGCACTCGCGCGCCGGACGCGCCGATCGGGTGACCGATGGCGATCGCGCCGCCGTTGACGTTCACCTTCGAGGTATCCCAGCCGAGGCCCTTGTTGACGGCGCAGGCCTGCGCTGCGAACGCCTCGTTGGCCTCGACGAGGTCAAGATCGCTAGCCTTCCAGCCAGCCTTCTCCAGCGCCTTCTTGGAGGCCGGAATGGGCCCCGTGCCCATCACCGCCGGATCGACGCCGACCGATGCCCACGACACGATCCGCGCCATCGGCTTGATGCCGCGCTTCTTGGCCTCGGCGAGCGACATCAGCACCACGGCGGCGGCTCCGTCGTTGATGCCGGACGCGTTGGCGGCGGTGACGGTGCCCTCCTTCGGGTCGAACGCCGGCCGCAGCTTGGCGATGCCCTCGAGCGTGACGCCGTCCTTGATGTACTCGTCGGTGTCGACGACCACGTCGCCCTTGCGGCTCTTGATGGTCACCGGCGCGATCTCGTCCTTGAACTTGCCGGCCTTGCGCGCGGCCTCCGCCTTGTTCTGCGAGGCGACCGCGAACGCGTCCTGCTCGGCGCGGGTGATCTGGAACTGGCGCGCGACGTTCTCGGCCGTGGTGCCCATGTGGTAGCCGTTGAAGGCGTCCCACAGGCCATCCTTGATCATCGTGTCGATGAACTTGACGTCGCCCATCTTGGTGCCCTCGCGCATGTGTGCGCAGTGCTGAGATTGGCTCATGCTCTCCTGGCCGCCGGCGACGACGATCTTGGACGAACCGTCCAGGATCTGCTGGGCGCCGAGAGCGACGGCGCGCAAGCCCGACCCGCAGAGCTGGTTGATGCCCCATGCCGGGGCCTCGATCGGGATGCCTGAATTGATGGAGGCCTGGCGGGCGGGATTCTGTCCCTGACCCGCGGTCAGGATCTGGCCCATGATGACCTCGTTGACGTCCTTGGTGTCGACCTTGGCACGCGACAGCGCCGCGGTGATCGCGACCTTGCCGAGCTCGTGCGCGGGCAGCGCCGACAGCGTGCCGTTGAACGAGCCGACCGGCGTGCGGGCGGCGGAAGCGATCACGATCGTGGTGTCGTCTTTGCTCATGGCAGTCTCCTATGAAACTCGGATAAGCTCGCGGCCCGGTCCCGGTTTTGGAGGAGCCGGCGGTCGAGCAGGCATATCGTGCGATCGTTGCCACATTAACAGGCGTTGCTGCACCGCCGCAATCGAGACCTGTGGAGGGGAGCCGCACGCCCTTCACGATGCCCGCATCGAGGTCTCGGACGACGGAGCAAGACCAGCTGGTGCTCTCAGTCCACCTTCATCACATAGTTCAGCGGCATCCGCCCTCCGTCGGCGTAGACGGTGGTTCCGGTGACGTAGCTCGCCTCCTGGCTGAGCAGCCAAGCAACGATGGCGGCGATCTCGGCGGGCTCGCCATAGCGCCCGAGCGGCGTGCGCGACAACACCTTCTTCTGAAACGCCGCGTCCTTGACCACGTCCTTGATCAGCGGCGTGTCGATGGTGCCGGGGCCGACCGCGTTGACGCGGATGCCCGTCGGCGCCAGCGCGACCGCCATCGCTTTCGTCAGCTGCATGATGCCGCCCTTCGACATCGAGTAGGCGACGTGATCGGGCAGCCCGAACCAGGCGTTGACCGAACTCATGTTGACGATGGCGCCCGGCGCGCGGTCCGGCATCGTCTCGCGTTGGCGCGCCATCTGGCGGGCCGCGGCCTGTCCGACGAGAAACGCACCCTTGAGGTTGACCGACAGCACGCGGTCGAGTTCGGCCTCGGGCAGGTCGAGGAAGGGGCAATCGTCTACGACGCCGGCATTGTTGACCAGCAGATCCAAGGTGCCGTGGGCGGCAATGGCGTCAGCGATCAGGGCATCGACCTCGCCCTTGCTGCGGACATCGCAGGTGACCGCGACCGCCGTGGCCCCGCCGACTGTGATTGCATCGGCCGCCAGTTTCAGCTCGGCCGAGTTGACGTCCGCAAGCACGACCCGGGCACCTTCACGCGCCAAGCGCTCTGCGCACGCCCGCCCAATACCCTGGGCAGCGCCTGTCACGATAGCGGATTTACCATGATGCAGCATAAGCCAGCTCCGTCCTGCTCCCGCGACGCGCGGGGCGGAGAAAACCTATGCCACACCTCCAGACCCCGCAACCAACATGGTGCCATACCAATAGGTTGCTGGACCCGTGGGGCCTTAGCCCCTAGCTAGTCGCCATATTACAAATCCATGGTTGCTGCCGGTGTCGAACCAAAGGCCAAACACCGGAGCGACCTGCGTACCGAGGATGCGGGCCAAAACGCAAAACAGAGGCGCAGGGCCTCTGTTGACGTCTCAGTGTCGAGTTTGCTTCGCGAGACGCTCGATCTCGTCCTTGAGCCGCAGCTTCTCTCGTTTCAAGCGGCGAACAGTCAGCTCGTCCGAACCAGGACGTGCCGTTTCCTCCTCGATCTTACGCTCGAGCAATCGATGCTTTTCACCCAGCTCCGCGAGATGTGCAGAAAGCGCCATCAGGCCCTCCGATGTGCGAGTTGAGGACGATGTTGAGTGTGCCAGCGCTCGCTGCGTCGCGCAACCTGTTATGACGGGTTGATGACAAGATCCTCGCCAAGTGGTTTGCGCACACCCTGCGAATCGATGGAAATACCTAGTCAATCATGGGTCTTATCTGTCATTGCTTGCAGACGGTATCGGACCGAAAGATACTGCGAAGACAAATGCGGGCGACGCGATCCGGAATGATCCGACCCGACTCGAGAATGGACAACAGCGACCACTCATGCCCCGCCAGGACGAACGAGAGCTGCGTGAGCAGTTGACCAGGCTCAGGGCCGAACATCGCGATCTCGACGCCGAGATCGTGGTGATGGAGCAGACCAACAGCGCCGATCAGCTCGTGGTCAAGCGCCTGAAGCGGCGCAAGCTCCTGCTCAAGGATCAGATCACCTCGATCGAGGATCAATTGACGCCGGACATCATCGCGTGACCCCCACATGACCACTCCCGCCGCCGTTGTCGGCATCATCATGGGCAGCCAGTCCGACTGGCCGACGATGAAGCACGCCGCTGGTGTGCTGACCGAGCTCGGCGTCGCCCACGAGACCCGCATCGTCTCCGCCCATCGCACGCCGGAACGGCTATACGAGTACGCCAAAACGGCGGCCGGCCGGGGCCTCAAGGTGATCATAGCCGGTGCGGGTGGAGCCGCCCACCTGCCGGGCATGACGGCCTCCCTCACGACGCTGCCGGTGCTCGGCGTGCCGGTGCAGTCGCGGGCTCTGTCGGGCCAGGACAGCCTGCTTTCGATCGTGCAGATGCCGGCGGGCGTTCCCGTCGGCACGCTCGCTATAGGCGAATCCGGCGCGACCAACGCCGGTCTGCTCGCCGCGCAGATCCTGGCGCTCACCGATCCGGCCTTGGCGGCCCGCGTCGCCGAGCGGCGCGCGCGGGCGACAGCGGCGGTGGCCGAGGCCCCGAAAGATCAGGTTTGAGGCCTCAGACGTAATGACCAGGCTTCCTCCCGGCAGCACCATCGGCATCCTCGGCGGCGGCCAGCTCGGCCGCATGCTGGCGATGGCGGCCGCCCGCCTCGGCTTCAAGTGCGCGATCTATTCGGACCATCGTGGACCCGCCTTCGATGTCGCGAGCGCTACCACGCTCGGCCGGTTCGAGGATCTCGAGGCCATCGCGCGTTTCGCGGCAACGGTCGACGTCGTCACCTACGAGTTCGAGAACGTGCCTTTGCCGACGGCTGCTGCGGCGGCCCGCGTGAGGCCGGTGCGGCCCGGTCCGAAGGCCCTGGAGGTCGCGCAGGACCGTCTGACCGAAAAGGCGTTCATCTCCAGTCTCGGCATTCCTGTCGCCCCGTTCGCGGGCATCCGTGGCGAGGCCGATCTCGCCGCCGCGGTCGCCGCCACGGGCACGCCGGCCATCCTGAAGACGACACGGCTCGGCTACGACGGCAAGGGGCAGGCCCGCATCGAGACCGCGGCCCAGGCAGCGACGGGCTATGCCGCCATCGGTGGTGGTCAGGCCGTCGCCGAGGGGCTGGTCGCCTTCACCGAGGAGGTCTCGGTGCTGATCGTGCGCGGCCTCGCCGGCGATCACGTCGTCTACGACATCCCGCGCAATACGCATTCGGGCGGCATCCTGCGCCGCTCCTCCGTGCCGGGCGGGCTCACGCCCAGGACGGTCGAGCAGGCGCACGCCATCGCATCGCGGATCGCCGCCGCGCTCGACTACGTCGGCGTGCTGGCGGTCGAGATGTTCCATGTTCCGGGCGCCGCCGACCCGCTGATCGTCAACGAGATCGCGCCGAGGGTACACAACTCCGGCCACTGGACGATCGACGCCTGCGCCGTCAGCCAGTTCGAGAACCACATCCGCGCCATCGCCGGCTGGCCGCTCGGCGATCCGGGCCGCCACTCCAACGCGGTGATGGACAACCTCATCGGCCACGACATCGACACCTGGGAGGCGCTCGCCCGCGAGCCCGGCGCGTGCGTACACCACTATGGCAAGCACGAGGCCCGCCCCGGCCGCAAGATGGGCCACGTCACGCGGATCAGTCAGAGGGCGCCGTGAGGCCAGGCGCCAGGAAATCATTGGCCAGGATTCGGGCGACCATACCCGCGACGGCCGCATCCAGCCCCCCGCGGGAATAAATCGTACCGCGCACCTGCACCGTGCCGGCAAGCGCGCGGACGAAATCGGCGGCGAGGCGTCCGTCCGGACGCGCCGGTGCAGCCCAGAAGCCATCGAGAGGCTGCTGGTCGGTGAGGCCCGCGACATCGTAAATCGCCGGTCCGAGCGTCTTCACCGGTACGCCCGCCAACACCGCCTCCAGGCCCGCCGAGCTGTTGATCGTGACCAGCCCGCGCAGATGCGGCCACAGCTCCGTCAGTGTTCCGCCATCGAGAAAATGCACGCGATCGGCGACACCCTGCGTCGCGGCGATGCGACTGATCTCGCGGCCCCATCGCTCCAGGCCATTGTCGAGCGGATGCGATTTGATCAGCAGCATGCTGCCGGACGGCGCATGCGTCGCGAACGACCCGACGATGTGATCGAGCCCCTGTGCCTGCCCCGCAAACGGCGAATGCGCCCGGATCTGAAAATCGCCTTCGAGTTGCAGGGGCAGAACGAACGTCGCCCGACGCTCCGCCACCACCCGGTCGACCACCGAACGGGCGCGTGCGTCGCGGCGGCTTTGCGTCAGCAATCGTCCGATCCAGGCCGCGTACTCGACGGGCGGAAAATAGATCGTGTGCCGGCGGAAGTGCGGATAGAGGAACCACAGCAGCGTCGACGACAGATTGTAGACCACGTCGGGCACAGCGACGCGCCAGAAGCTCGCCTTGAACCGCGGCGCCAGATCGGGCTGCGAGCAACGTGCCGCAAGCCGCCGGATCCCCTCGGGATCCCTCGGAAAATGCGAGCCAGCGGCGGTGGCGTCGCGCTCCAACGTCATCCAGTCGGGGCGGAGATATCCG
>CAMDBL010000195.1 GCA_945889015.1 Devosia equisanguinis | reverse complement strand
TCGAAGACCAGCCGGCCCGAGGCAAGTCCGACCAGGCGGTCGCAGTACTCGCGCGCCAGATCCAGCGCATGCAGGTTGCACAGCACGGTGATGCCGTAGTGCTTGTTGATGCGCAGCAACGCGTCCATGACGACCTTGGTGTTGCGCGGATCGAGCGAGGCGACCGGCTCATCGGCCAGGATGAGGCTCGGCTCCTGCATCAGGGCTCGGGCGATCGCGACGCGCTGCTGTTGACCGCCCGACAAGGTGTCGGCGCGCTGCGCTGCGAGATTGGCGATATCGAACTGCTCGAGCGCGGAGAGAGCGAGAGCCTTCTCCTCGGCGTTCCAAAGCCGCAACAGGGAGCGGCCCGTCGAGATCTTGTTCAGCCGTCCGAGCAGAACATTGGTGAGCACATCGACGCGCCCGACCAGATTGAACTGCTGGAAAATCATTGCGGCGTTGGCGCGCCAGTCATGCAGCCGCTGCCCGTGCAGCCCGGTCACGTCGATGTCGCCGAAGCGGATCTTGCCGGAGCTCGGCTCAACGAGGCGGTTGATCATGCGCAACATCGTCGACTTGCCGGCGCCGGAGCGGCCAATGACCCCGACGAAGCTTCCGGGCGCGATCGACAAGCTGACGGAATCCACGGCGACGCTCGTGCCGAACCGCCGCGTGACATTGTCGAGAACCAGCATGCTCGAGCACCTCTGACGCATCCTGGCGCCTCAGTAGCAAGGCTGTGCGAAGGGTCTGTGACGGTTGTGACGGGCCCGGAATGCATGTGGAGAAAGATTACCGGCACCCGTCACAAGGATGTCATGACGATTGGTGAGAGATTTCGAGCGAGCACCGTACGGCCAATGGTGGTGCCCACTGGAGAAAGATCAAATGTCGGCCTTGTCTCTCGAGCCATCCATTCATTCGACCGCGACGGTACGTGCGAGTCGGCTCGGGCGTTACACCGAGGTCGGCGCGCGAACCTCGGTGATCGAGAGCGACCTCGGCGACTACTCCTATGTCGTCAACGACGGCGACGTGATCTACACGCGGATCGGCAAGTTCTGCTCCATTGCAGCGCACACGCGCATCAATCCCGGCAATCATCCGATGCAAAGGGCAAGTCAGGCTCATTTCACGTATCGCGCCTCGCGCTATTTCCCGGGCGAGAGCGACGAGGCGGCATTCTTCGACTGGCGCCGCAGCACGCCGGTCGTGATCGGTCACGACGTCTGGATCGGTCATGGCGCGATCGTCCTACCTGGCCGGACCATCGGCACCGGTGCAGTGATCGCTGCGGGAGCGATCGTCACCAAGGACGTTCCAGACTACACCATCGTCGCGGGCAATCCGGCGCGTGTGATCCGGCGTCGCTTCGACGCCATGACCGCAGGACGCCTGCAGGATTTGGCGTGGTGGGATTGGGAGCACGAGCGACTGCGCGAAGCGTTGCCGGACTTTCGCCTGCTCTCGATTGAAGCTTTCCTCGACAAGTATGCCGGTTGATCAGCCTGAGGTCGCAGTGAATGGAAACCGTCCGACGACGCGAAACGGACTGCTACGGGCGGTCTGCTCCAGCACGGTGATCGCGTCGATGGTGACCGGGGCCGACAGGGGAGCATGTAGCGCAGTCAGAGCGGCCAGTGCCTGTTTGCCTGTTGCCTCGCCGAGTCGGCCCGTCAGTGTCATATGGAAGGTGAATTCGTCCAGGACGTACGGATAGCCCCACGCATCGAGATGCCCGCGCTGGCGTGGGGTCAGCGGTAATGAAAGCCGCCGCGCGCGGTCTGTCTGAGACAGCGGTGCGCGGACGGGCTCGAAGCACCTGACGCAGGACTCGGCAAGTTCTGCCAGCGCCTGAGGTGCCGACGTGCAGACGAGTGCAACGAACCCGGACAGTCGCGTCACCTGCAACGCGCCGATCGGCACGGGCTTGCGCGTTCTCGCAAAGTCTCTTGCAAGATCAAGGAGGTCATCCACGCCGTATGCCGGGTTCATCTCGAACGGCGCGCGCAGCGTCGCATGGAAGCCGTAGCGCGCCGGCTCTGCTTGATGAGCGGGACTGAGAACAGTGGCGAGTTCGGGAAACGACGGAGGTGGGGTTCCGGCAGGATCGCAGGAATCGTGGCCGATCACCCGGCAACCGAAGCTCCACAACGCGCTGTCCGGCGGAGGGGTGTAGTAGACGGCATATCGCGCGGATGCTGATGATGCTGTCATACCGGCTCCAGTGCCTCATGAGGGGGCGTCGGCAACTCGGCTACTATCGCGTCGGTAGGACGAACCTCGCCGCCGGTGACGACGACCGCCATGACGCCGGCTTTTCGCACCAACGCGCCATTCGACTGGCGAGCGAGCGTCACGGCGAGAAGACCTTTGCTGAAGTCGTCGATCTGATGGCAGGGATTGCGCAGGCCGGTCAGTCGCACAGTCGCTTCGCCGCCGATGCGGAGAATAGTTCCACGGGGGAGCGCAAGCAGGTCCAATCCGCGCGTGGTGATGTTCTCGCCCAATTCGCCCGGAGCGACGGCGAAGCCTTTCTGCCGCGATTCGTCGAGAAGCTCGGCCTGCAGCAGATGCACCTGCCGCAGATTGGGCTGGGTGGGGTCGCGCCGCGCCCGGGAGCGATGTTGGACGGTGGACCCCATGTGAGTGTCACCCTCCACGCCGAGCCCCGCGAGCAAGCGAACCGAAGGTTCGCGGGATTTGCTGAAGTCGTGCCCCGCGCTGCGGCTGGTGGCGACGACATGCCCGGAGAGGCCGACGGGCACGGATTGCTGCTGCCCCATCACCGCGGAGCGCTCTGCGTGTTCCCAGCGCAGGAATGGATGACGGCACAGCTCAGCGTTGGACAATCGGGCCTCACCGGTGACTTCCAGGCCGACCCACTCGGGCTTCTCGATGTCTTGATCCGCCCGTTCGAGCTCCACTTCGGCAATCACGAGGCCGCCATTCTCACCCTCGAAGACATCGACCTCCCATGTCAGCCCGCCGACCGTGACATGGTGGCGGAGCTTGTCGATCAAACGATCGTCGCAGAGGCGCATCAGGTGCTCGGCGTCGGCGAGCGGAATGAGATACTCATATTCTTCGCGAGCAAGATGCGAGCCCGACGACTTGATGGTGAGCGCGGCCGTTCCCGTGCTGCTCATGCGCACACGAACGGTCGCGCTCTGGCCGTCGGCAAGGTAGCCCTGGTGGATCGCCTGGCTGCTCGCGACATGCCGGCGCCACCCGTCCCCGATCACGACAAATCTGCGCTCGATCTCGATGGCCACTCGATTCACCCGATGAATGTCGACTTAGCCGCTCCATCGGAGGGCCGAGGCACTACTTGAGGCGAAGATCAGCTCGTCAGGCTGGTCTATCATGACATCACGCACGCCGCTCGGATCGACCTGAGCTCGTTGCTGAACAAACGGCTGGGCAAGATGGAGCTCAATCGATGAGGCGCCCATTATCATCGAAGAATGGATAAGGCCCCGGCCAATCGCCCAGTACAGCCAGATGGGATACGAGATGGCCGTCGCACCAGCGGTGCAGCATGTAGCCGGGGGGCTCCTGGCGAAACGCGCTCGGGCCGTCCTTGGTCAAGTCGAGCGCGACCTGATGGGCGGGACTTGGACATATCAAGGCGGTGCGGCCACCGACGTGAGTATGGATCGAGCGGTGCACATGGCCACACAGGATGGCATCGATCTGGGGATGTCGGGCAACGATCTCGGCGAACCCCTGACGTCCGGCCAAGCCCAGCCGGTCCATATGGGCGATGCCGGTGAGAAACGGGGGGTGGTGCATCAGAATCAGAGTGGGTACGTCCGGGGCTGCCGACAGGCTTGTCGTCAGCCAAGCCAAGCGATCGGCACATAATTCACCACTGCCCTGTCCAGGCACGAGCGTGTCCAGGCCGATGAGGCGGAGCGGCCCTCGCTGTACCGCGAAATGTAAAAACCCCTCCGCCGGCAGATGGGTGTGCTCGGGGAACGCACGCCGCATGGCATCGCGGGCATCGTGATTGCCGGGGATTGCGATCATCATCGAGGCGAGCGGCCCGAGGATCTCGCGCAGGTGCGCGTACTCCTCGTCGGTGCCGAAATCGACCAGATCGCCGGTGTGGACGATCAGATCCGGCTTCGGATCGAGAGCAACAAGCTGCCGCACGCAGGCCCGCAGCATCGCCGCTGTATCGACGCGCTTGTACGCGAGCTTCCCGGGCAGCTTGATATGAGTGTCTGTGATTTGCGCAATCAGCATCACGTTGCCTCCGGCAATACCAGAAATCCTCGTGCATCGATGCTGAGTCCGACAGGCGAACCGCGAGAAAAGCCGCGCCGTTCGCTGGTTTCCAGGACCACCGGCCGGGCAGCACCCGCATCGACGATCAACCGTGTCCGGTCGCCGAGATAGACGACGGAGACGATGGTCCCGCGAAGATGAGGTGAGACATCGTCGATCCGCACATCCTCCGGACGGAAGCGAACGGCGTTCGCTTGGGGCGGCGCGTCGGGCCAAGGAATAGCGCCGGCGCTGGTCACGAACGTGCCTGCTCGGAGGGCTCCCTCTAGCACGTTCATGGTGCCGATGAACTCGGCGACGAAGGCCGTCGACGGGCGCTCGTAAATCTCGCGTGGTGCCCCCGACTGGGCCACGCGGCCCTCGCTCATCACGACAACGCGGTCGGCGAGCGCCATCGCTTCGGCCTGATCGTGGGTGACGTAGACCGTGGTGATACGCAGTGAACGCAGTAGTCCGTCGATCTCGAGCCTCAGTTCCTCGCGCAGTTTGGCATCCAGCGCTGTCAGCGGCTCGTCGAGCAGCAGCGCAAGCGGCTCGACGGCGAGAGCGCGTGCCAGTGCGACGCGCTGCCGCTGTCCACCGGAGAGCTGGTCGATCCGGCGATCGGCGAGTTTCTGAATGCGAACCAGGGACAGCATCTCCTCCACGCGCCGGGCGATCTCGGAGCGCGCCTTGCGGCGGATGCGAAGGCCATAGCCGATGTTCTCCGCCACGCTCATGTTGGGAAACAGGGCATAGGACTGGAAGACCATGCCGACGTTGCGCTTCTCGATCGGCAGCGAGGTCACATCCGCACCGTCGAACAGCACCGTGCCGCCTGCATCGGGCTTCTCGAGGCCGGCGATCAGACGCAGCATCGTCGTCTTTCCGCAGCCGGAGGGACCGAGCAGCACCACCGTCTCGCCCGGCGCGATCACGATATCGATCGGCTCCAGCGCGCGGGTTCCGTCGGCAAAGGTCTTGCTGCAGGCGGCGAGCGTGATCGCCACCGGTGCGACGCGGGACACCATGGCTATTTGTCCTTCCGGAACTCGGATGATTCGCGGCGCGGGCGGGCGGCGCGCTGCATGGCCAGAAGCAATGGAACAATCATCACGAAAAACACCAGCGTATAAGCGCTGCCGATCTCGAAGCGCAGCGAGGCATAGGCATCGGCGAGGCCCACCGGAAGTGTCTTGTTCAGCGGCGTATGGAGCAGCCACGTCATGTTGAACTCGCCGACCGACAGGGTGAGCACCATCAGCGAGCCGGCGACGATGCCGCTGCGGCAGTTGGGAAGTACGATGTCGAAGAAGCGCTGCCGGAAACCCGCACCGAGCGAGGCCGCGCCTTCCTCCAGTGTCTTCAAATCGATGGCGAGCATTACGGCGAGGACCGAGCGGACCATGAACGGCAGGGTGAACAGCACATGCCCCACCAGGATGAACAGCCATGAGGTGCGAAAGCCGCCGACCCCGCCGTAGGTCACGATCAGGGCCAGCGCAGTGGCCAGGCCGGGGATCGCCACGGGCATCACCAGCAGCTCCTCGACGAAACGGGTCAGGCGGTTCTGCCGTTTGGCGAGCACATAGGCCGCAGGCACCCCGAGCAGCAACGTCGCCACGAGGCAGGCCAGCGCCAATCCCAACGACAGCAGCAGAGTGTCGCGATAGCCGACCCAGACCGCGAGCACCCAGCGCAACGTCAGCCCACTGGAGATGCCCTGCTGATAGTTGACCGTGAACCCGGCCAGCATCGACAGCAGAACGGGAACGATCAGGAAGGCGCACACGGCCAGCGTGAAAGCGAGCTGGACATGGAAGAGGGGGCTGCGATGTCGCATGGTCCGATCCACTCAACCCGCCGCGGCAACGCTGGCACCGGATGCGGTGCGGGCTACTGCGAGTGCGAGCCAGGTTACGGCGCCGAGAACGAACGAGAGGGCGGCCGCCATGGCGATGTTCGCCTGCAGCGTGAACTCCGTATAGATCACCATAGGCAGCACGTTGATGCGGGTCGCGAGGGTGAAGGCCGTGCCGAACGCACCCATCGCGGTCGCAAAGCAGATGGCACCGGCCGAGATCAGTGCGGGCTTCAATCCTGGGATGATTACGTCGCGTACCACTTGCCATGGGGTCGCACCGAGCGACCGAGCCGCCTCCTCGATACGCGGATCGAGCTTTTCGGCCGTCGCCATCACGGTCAGAATCGTCCGCGGAATTGAGAAATAGACGTAGCCCATCAGCAAGCCGGCCATCGAATACGCGAATACCAGCCTGTCGCCGGTCAACGCCATCGTCAGGTTACCGATCAGGCCCTGGCGACCGGCAAGCACGATCACCATGAAGCCGATCACGACTCCGGGAAAAGCCAACGGCAGCGTCAGCATGGCGATCAGCAGCGTCCGTCCGGGAAAGCTGTTGCGCTGAATGAAAACGCCTGTGGCTCCACTGATCGCCAGTGTAATGATCGTCGTTGCGGCCGCGAGTATCAGGGTCGCAAGAAGCGACGACAGGTAGCCCGCGTCCGTCACGATCGACGTGTAGGCCGCGAGCCCGAGCTGCCCGCTCGCGCCGACCAGAACGAGGCGCGCAAGTGGCAGGAGAAAGAAGGCAGAGAAAAAGATGCCCGCCGGCAGCAGCAGCAAGGTCAGCATCAGGGGTTCACGACGCATATCGGTCCATCGTGCGGTGGGGCAGCCGATGCCGCCTCACCGCCGCCCTCGTCAGTTCACTTCGTTCTTGTAGCGCTCGATGATCGCCTTCTGGGCCGCAGCCAGCTTCGCCAGGTCGACCGGCTTGGCGCGAGCATAGTCGGAATCGGGCAGGAACTTCGCCTTGGCCTCGGCCGACAACTTGTCGGCGAACACCGGGCGCAGATAGGCGTTGCCCCACATCACCTGGCTTGCGTCCGACAGCACGTAGTCGAGTACCTTCTTGCCGTTGTCCGCGTTCGGGCCACCCTTGACCAGCGCCATCACATAGGGGAACACCACCGTGCCCTCTTTCGGGATGACGAAGCGCACCGGCGCCTTGTCCGTGTACTGGCCGCGGTAGGCGTTGAAGTCGTAGTCGAGCAGGATCGGGATCTCGCCCGAGATGACGCGGGCATAGGACGTCTGCTTCGGCACGATCGGCTGGTTCTTGGCCAGCTCCTTGAAGAACTTGATGGCCGGATCAAGGTTGTCGTAGCTGCCGCCGAGCGCCAGGTTGATCGCCATCACACCGAGCTGGCCGACGGCAGCCGAGGTCGGGTCGAGATAGCCGACGAGCCCTTTGTACTCGGGTTTCAGCAGATCGGCCCAGCTACCGGGAACCGGCACCTTGCCGAGTGCGGTGGTGTTGACGAACAAGCCGAGAGTACCCGAGTGGATCGTGAACCAATGACCGTCGGGGTCCTTCAAATCAGAAGCGATCTTGTCCCACCCGGCCGGCTTGTAGGGCGCGAGCACGCCGGCCGCTACGGCCGGGTTGGCTGCGATTCCGCCGAGGTAGGTGACGTCGGCGACGGGGTTCGCCTTTTCCGCGATCAGGGCGGCTGTGGCCTGGCCGGAGTTCTTGTTGTCCGCCGGCACTTCGATGCCGAGCTTCGATTTGATTTCCTTCAACTGGGAGCCCCAGTCGGCCCACTCCGGCGGGCAATTATAGCAGATGGCGCGCGACTGGGCGGCCGCGTCGCGCGGGCTCGCGACCAGACCGCCTGCCAGTGCAGACAGTGCCAATGTCGTCAGGACGAAGCGTCTCGTCATCGTCGGTTCCTCGGTTCTCGTGCTTCGGGGCAGGAACCATGGCTTTCGCGCCGCCGTGCGACCGAGAGCTTCGGCCATTCGTGTTCCGCCAGCGCAATCGCTAGAAGCGGCACACGTCACTGGTGTGACAGTCCCCGCGTCCGGGCCGGAATCTCGCCGGGTACTATCGCGAATGGATTAAGCCGTGACCTCGATCAGAGCGTGTTCGACGTGCTCGGAGCCATATTCGTCGCGTGCCCGTACCTCCAGGCGATGAACGCCCGCTTCGAGCCAAGTAGGGAGCGTCGCAGCCCAAATATGGGAAGACGGTGAAGCGCCCGCCCACGGTTTGCAGGTCTCTGGATTTGCAGCGAAGAAATCCGCCACGTAAGGATCGCATCCGTCCACGCGGCCCAGATCAAACAACGCCTGAGGCGCATGCGCAAAGGACATCGACACCCGCGTCCTCGGGCCGCCGTCGAACACATTCACGAGCAGCCGCGTCGAAGAGATCCGTGAGCGCTCTACGTATAGCGCGACAATCTGGATGAGAACGGCGCGTCAATCAGGATGAGACGAGGCGGCCGAGCGAAGTGATGATTGACGCTGGCCGCGCCATTGGCAAGCGCTTTGATTGACGTTCCGCGTCAATCAGCGTCCGGTTTGTCGGTTTTCT
>CAMDBL010000194.1 GCA_945889015.1 Devosia equisanguinis | reverse complement strand
ATCAGGACTGGGCCGGCTGGACGCCGACCTGGATGCTCGGCCACCGCATATGGGGCAAGCGCCTCGGGATCATCGGCATGGGCCGCATCGGCCAGGCCGTTGCCAGCCGCGCCAAGGCGTTCGGCCTTCAGATCCATTACCACAACCGCCGCCGTGTGGCTGAGGACATCGAGCAGGAGCTGGAGGCCACCTACTGGGAGAGCCTCGACCAGATGCTCGCTCGCATGGACATCATCTCGGTCAACTGCCCGCATACGCCGGCGACGTACCACCTGTTGTCCGCGCGCCGGCTGAAGCTGATCAAGCCGACCGCGTATCTGGTCAACACCGCACGCGGCGAGGTGATCGACGAGAACGAGTTGGCCCGCCTGATCGAGGCGGGCGCTATCGCCGGTGCGGGTCTCGACGTGTTCGAGCACGAGCCGGCGGTCAATCCCAAGCTGCTGGCGTCTGATCGGGTGGTGGCGCTGCCGCACATGGGCTCCTCGACCATCGAGGGCCGCATCGACATGGGCGAGAAGGTCATCATCAACATCAAGACCTTCCTCGACGGTCACGCGCCCCCCGATCGCGTCCATCCCGCCATGTTCTGACCCTCGGCTGCTGACTGGAAGACGAGCGGGTGCCTCGATGGCTGCCCGCGTGGCATTTGCGGGGAGGGTGTCGGCGAACACCCGCGCCCATACCGGAATGACGATCAGACCGGAATGATCCTCTCGGCAGGGAAGATCAGGCTGACGCGCGTGCCCTCGCCCGGCCTGCTGCCGATCTCGATGCCGGCACCGTTGGCAGCGGCGAGCGCATGAACCAGCGGCATGCCGAGCCCGTGCCCGCCGCCGTCGCGTTTCGGCAGCGCGTCCTTGCGCGGGGGCATACCCGCCTTCCCCGTGAACCGCGCGATGTCCTCATCCGACATGCCACGCCCCGTATCGGCGACCTCGAGCCACAGCCGGCCGTCCGCGGCATGGCGCGTCAGCACCCGAGCGCGGCCGCCCGCGGGCGTGAACTTCAACGCGTTGGTGAGCAGGTTGAGCAGGATTTGACGCACGCAGCGCCGGTCGGCGACGACCATGGGCAGGCGATCGGCGAGGCTCGTCTCGATCGTGAGTCGAGCCTGGGCGGCGAGCGGGCCGAGCGACTCCACGGCCGCGGCGGCGAGCGCATTGACGTCGAGATCGACGAACGTGAGCGGGGCGGCTGCCTCCTCGCTCGCGGAGCGGTCGAGCATGCTCTCGATCACTTGGAGCATGTGGCGGGCGCTGTCGTGGATGGAGCGCGCGTAATCGCGATAGCGGGCGTCGACGAGGGGGCCGAAGCGCTCGTCGCGCATGATCTCGGCCATCGCGGCGATGGCGGCGACGGGTGTGCGCAGCTCGTGCGCGAGCTTGGCGAGATGATCGGGTGGAACCTCGGCGGCGACCACGGGTGCCGTGCTGACGGGCGCGACAGGCGCGAGCGCGGGAGGCAGCGCTGATCCCGCGCGCGACCGCAGGCCCGAGCGGATGCGCTCGGCGATCCGGCTCAGCGTCACGCCGGTGTCGGCGGATGTCACTGCGGCGGCCGTCACCTCGATCGGGAGCAACCGCACCAGGATCGCGTCTGTGTCTCGGTCGCCGACGGTGACGACAGTCAAGCGGCAGGCACAGTGCAGGGTCAGGGGGCCACGAGACGTCCAGAACACGAGATCGCGGTCCTCCACCGCGCCGCCGTCGAGCGCGCGGGAAGCGGCAAGCGCGGCAAGATCGGTGAGCGCGGGCATCGACTTGTCGAGCGGGTACGGCCGCTCGACAGCCTCGGGCGAAAGCCCCAGCCGCATGGCCCCCGCCGGGGTCGCCGCCAGCAGCATCGCGCCGTTCGGAGAGATCAGCCACTGTACTTCGCCCGGGTGGCCGAGGCTCAACCCGTTCGATGGTTCCGGAAACTCCGCCGGTGGGTGCGATTGCAAATGCGTCCTGCTCGCCATAGCTGAGGGATATGCAGCGATTCTGCCGGGAGTCCGACCCGGAATCTGGTCGAGGTTTATGTTCGCGGCTTCTGGCTGTTCGCGTGCTTTCCGCACAAAATCCATGCGGAGAATGGAGATCGACGCTCCAGATTGCGCTGGACCGTGGTCAATGCGCCGATTTCAAGTGTAGATTGCAACTTGCCATCCCGTCATGCTCGACGGGCCGCTTCACCCGCCATGGGAGGCCACGCACATGTTCGACAAAGGTCAATTCGAGATCCCGGAGAATATGCGTGAGCTCGCCGAGCGCAATGTCGAGCAGGCGCGCACCGCCTATTCCCACTTCATGCAGGTGGCCATGCAGGCCCAGCAGATGATGTTCCAGTCGTCCGGGGCGATGGCATCAGGCCCGCTGGCGGCCAGCGCGATCCAGATCCAGACCCGCGCGATGGACTATGCCCGGCGCAATCTCGACGCCAGCTTCAACTTTGCGGCAGATCTCGCGCGGGCGCGAGATCTCAAGGAATACCTGGAGATCCAGGGACGATATGCGCAGCAGCAAATGCAGGCCTATCAGCAGCAGGCCGAGGAACTGGGCAAGCTGATGACGGCGGCGGCACAGAAGGCGCAACCAAAGTCCTGAGCACCGCGTCGTCGCGGTTGCTCGAAACCGTACCTGTGCTGCACGCTTTGAATTCGCCATAGCTTCGTGTCAAGAGCATGGAGCGAGAGGGTATGGGTGCGTGGCGAGACGGGCTGATCCCGCCGCCGGGCTCGGCCGGGTGTCGGAGTGAGAGATGAGCGAGCAGGTGATCCAGGACGGCAAGATTTTCCTCGGCAAGAGTACCAAGCCCGAGTATCTGCTGCTCAAGCTCGCCAACCGGCACGGGCTTATCACCGGCGCCACCGGCACCGGCAAGACTGTGACACTGCAAGTGCTGGCCGAGGGCTTCTCGGATGCCGGCATTCCGGTGTTTGCTGCCGACATCAAGGGTGATTTGTCCGGCGTCGCAGCCGTCGGCGAGGCCAAGGACTTCATCACCAAGCGTGTCGGCGAGCTCGGAATCGGCGCCGACTTCACCTACAAGGCCTACCCCTGCGTCACCTGGGACGTGATGGGCGAGAGCGGCCATCCCGTGCGCGCCACCGTTCAGGACATGGGGCCGTTGTTGCTGTCGCGGCTGCTCGAGCTGAACGAGGTGCAGGAAGGCGTTCTCAACATCGCCTTCCGGGTCGCAGCCGACGAGAAAATGCCGCTGATCAACCTCGACGACCTGAGGACGATGATCGGCAACATCGCGAGCCGCGGCAAGGAGTTGTCGACGAGGTACGGCAACGTCGCGACCACGTCGGTCGGCGCGATCCAGCGCCGGTTGCTGGTGATCGAAGAGCAAGGTGCACGCCAGTTCTTCGGCGAGCCTGCGCTCGACATCAAGGACTTCCTGCGCACGGCGCCCGACGGCCGCGGCGTCATCAACCTGCTCGCCGCCGACAAGCTGATGGAGCGTCCGCGGCTCTACGCGACGTTTCTTTTGTGGATGCTGACCAAGCTGTGGCAGACGCTGCCCGAGGTCGGCGATCTGCCCAAGCCCAAGCTGGTGTTCTTCTTCGACGAGGCCCATCTGCTGTTCTCGGAGGCGCCCAAGCCGTTGCTGGAGCGCATCGAGCAGATCGCGCGGCTGATCCGCTCCAAGGGCGTCGGCGTCTACTTCATCACCCAAAGCCCGCTCGACGTGCCCGACAGCGTCTCGCGCCAACTCGGCAACCGCGTGCAGCATGCTTTGCGCGCGTTCACGCCGGCCGAGAGCAAGGCGGTCGAGGTCGCCGCCCGCGCTTTCCGGCAAAACCCGGCGTTCGATACAGCCAAGGTGATCAAGGAGTTGAAGACCGGCGAGGCACTGGTCTCGATGCTGGAGGAGAAAGGCGAGCCCTCGATCGTGCAGCGGACCATGATCCGTCCGCCGCAGGGGCGCATCGGGCCGCTGTCGCCAGAGGAGCGACGCGGGATCATCGAGTATAGCCCGGTCTACGGCAGGTACGAGGACGCGCTGGATCGCGAGTCCGCGCACGAGATGATTGCCAAGAGGGCCTCCGAAGCCGAAGCAGCCAAACAGGCCGAGCAGGCGGGGGCGGGCGGCTGGGGGGGTACCATTTTCGGCGGCGCCACGGGCGGCAAGAAGGGCCAGCAGTCGATGGGCGGCATGGTCGCGCGCGAATTGCAGCGCAGCATCGCCCGCACTGCCGCCACAACAATCAAGAACATCATCCTCAAATCTCTGGGTCTGGGGGGGCGAAGGCGATAGCGGTCCAGCGCAGTGGCGTTGGCGGCTGCTCCATTGACCCCGGTCAAGCCCTGCATGGCTCGACTCGCGCTAAGCAAGGGCTGCTCAATGGGGGGTCCGGCATGCGCGCAGGTTTTTACATCCGTACACTGGCGATGGCCGCGATCGCATCATTCGGCGTTTACGGGGCGTCTGCCCAACAGCCCACCCAGGATACGTTCGTGGCGCAGGGGCGTGTCTTCGCCGAGAAAAATTGCGGACGCTGCCATGCACTGGGCGACATCGACCCAAGCCCACACCCGAAGGCGCCGCCATTTCGAAGGGTGGCGGAACGCTATCCGAGCGAGAACCTCGCCGAGGCGCTGGCCGAAGGAATCGTCGCGGGGCATCCGGATATGCCGGTCTTCGTGCTGCGGCCCGACGAGATCGAGAAGTTTCTCGCGTTTCTCGACAGCCTCGGGCCGAAAACAGGCGAACGCTGACCGGGCTCGGAGCGCGGTAACAGGGGTTTGGCGCCGCTGCTGATCCCCGCTGCGCCGCCTTCCGTCAGTGCCTGGTGTCGACCGTCGTCGTGACCAGTGATGCCGACGTGGGGCGGGCCGGGGTCTCGATCACGGTCTTGCGCAGCGCGCGCGCTTCGGTGCTGGCCTCGGCCTCCTGGTCGATCGTGGCGTAAAGCAGCCAAGCCGCGCCGCCCACCGTGACCACCAGAATGAGAATGCCTGCCACGGCGCGTCGCAAAGCCCAGACCCATGGCGAGCGGCCATTGACGAGCAGGGATTTCCCGTTCGCCGGCTGCGATCCGAACGTCGACGACATAGAGAACCCCCGTGCGGAACGGCCATCGATTGCCAAGGCAACTCTTTCCCCCTCGCGACCTCCCCAGGTCGAGGGCGACGCGCCGTTCTTAACCGTGTTTCGATGGGGCACTGTGTGCTGGAGGAGTGCGGCAGGGTCAAGGCCGACGGTACGCCTCGCAGCCACAATTGTGCCTGCTTGTGGTTCACGAGCAACGTTCCTGCGCGAATGCAAGGGATGCCGCTAACAGTTCGCAAGGTTATGAAAACACTGACGATAACGATGCCGCCCTGCTCTACCGGACGGCGCTAGCGGATGCGTCTGCCGATCGCCAGGATGGCGGCTAGCGGCACCACGAAGGCGATGATCGTCACTACCACCGTCAGCATAGGCAACTCGGCGTACGAGCCGCGCGCGACGGGGAACAGCAGGTTCAGGTATTTGGTCTGGAGTTGGCCGGCCACCAGTGCCAGATTCATGAACGAGGCCATCAGCGCGAACCAGGTGGCGCGGTGCTTAGCCGGAGCATAGATCGCCATCAGCGTCAGCAGCGGGATCATGCTGACCTGCACCAGAGGCGACTGCGCGGCGGAATCGAGCCAGGCGATTGAGCGGGCCTCGAGCCCGGTCCACCGATAGGCTTCGGTGACCAGCATCAGGTTCGGGATCGCCAGCACGGTACCGGCGATCGTCAGCCAGAGCAGCACGCGTGCGACCGGCTGGCGGGTGATCGCGTCCGACAGGAACCACGCTGCCAGCAGGCCGAGCAGGGCGCCGATCTCGTTGAGCATGCCGAAGAACGCCTCGTCGAACCCGAGACGGTCGATGGTGAACCAGCTGTAACCGGGGCCGACGCCGGGCGATGCGCGAAAGGCGAAGATCACCAGCGCCGCGTAGACGATGCGTGTCCGCGTCTCCGGGGCGAGGTCGGCGGTGACCTTGGAAAGCATCCAAGCAATAACTGCGAGTGAGACGAGGAAGGTGATCTCCTGGCCGAAGGGGATGTCCGCGATGCCGAGCGCCACCACCACCGCCCCGAAGCCGAGACCGCCGCCGAGGATGCGCCAATCGGTAGGGCGGGTCTCGCTCGGCTCCAGATCGACGAGCAGGGCTCCGGACACCGAGATCAACGGGATGGCGAGACCGAGCAGGAACACGGTCTCGTAGCTGTAGTGCTGGGCGAGCCAGCCGGCGAGGCGGGCGGTGGCGAGGATGCCGGCGTAGAGCGCCAGCCGGCCGAGTGCCTGCACCATGCCGAGGTCGTAGTCGATGTCCTTCTGCGGGCGGGGCGTGCCGTCCGGGTGCGTGCGCGCCACCACCTCGGTGCTCATGGCGTCGGCGACTACGTCCTGAAGCACGATGCCGAGCACGCTCATCAGCGCTGCGGCGACATACAGCATGTTGACGTTGATGCCCGGCCACCAGCCGCCAGCGGCGCCGGCGAGCAGCACCAGGCTGATCGAGACGAGGCTCGCACCGATGAACACGTAAATCCGCCGCTGGGATCCGAGGATGGCGACGGTGTCGACCAGCTCGCCGAACACCATCTTGATCGCCCACGGCAGCGCCAGCCACACGCCGAGTGCCGCGAGTTCGGCCGGGCTCATGGTCAGCGTCTTCTTCTCGAAGAAGCCTTGCGCGACGCCGACGAGTCCCAGTGCGCCGTAGGCGAAATAGACCATCAGCAGCGGCAGGTAGGTGATCCTGAACGCCTTGATCGGCGCCAGCAGGGCCCGCTCGAGCTGGGCACGAAAGTAGCCGGCGGGCCGTTGCTCGCTCGTCGTCGTCATGCCTTGTGCCCTATAGCAGCCGCTGCCGTCTTCACCTGTTGTCGTCTCCAAAGCAGCTCTACAGCAGGGTGCGGGTTTCGCGCACCAATTGCTGTGTCGCCCTCAGGTCGACCTTGCCTGAGCCAAGTACCGGAATCGAGGCGACAACCAGGATCAGCTTGGGCACCCACAGCTCTGGAAATCCCTCCTTGCGGGCCTCGGCCAGCAGCGCGTCCTTGTCGGCGTCCGGCTTTTCGGTGACGAGCGCCAGCTGCTCGCCCTTTCGGGGATCGGGGAGGGCGACGCAGACGTGGTTCGTATCCGGCCACAGCGTCGAGGCCAGCGCCTCCACCGCCGCCAGCGACACCATCTCGCCGCCGATCTTGGCGAAACGCTTGGCCCGCCCGCGGATGGTGATGAATCCGTCGTCGATGGTGACGATGTCGCCGGTGTCGTGCCAGCCCTCGCGCGGGGCCTCGATGATGCCGGGCGCGCTGTGGACCATGTAGCCGAGCATGAGGTTGGGGCCGCGCACCTCGAGCCGGCCGCCGGCGGCGATTCCCTCGACCTGCTCGAGTCGCGTCTCGAGGCCGGGTAGCGTTGGCCCGACGGTGCCGGGTCGGTTTCGGCCGGGCAGGTTGCAGGCGACGACCGGCGAGCATTCGGTCGCGCCGTAGCCTTCCAGCAGCAGCGTGCCGGCCTGCTCGTAAAGAGCCCGCGTCGTCTCCTTCACCCGCTCTGCGCCGCAGATGATGAAGCGCAGCGAGGCGAGGTCTCCTGTGTCGGCGGCGCGGGCATAGCCTTGAGCGAAGGTGTCGGTCGCAAATAGCACGGTCGCTCCAGTGTCGCGGACGAGGCGCGTGATCTGCTTGTAGTGCAGCGGGCTTGGATACAGCACCGTGCGCATGCCGTTGAGGATCGGCATCAGCGTACCGGCGGTGAGCCCGAACGAGTGGAACATCGGCAGCGGATTGAAGGCGATGTCGGCGGGGGTGAAGTGGGGCGTGGCATGCGCGAAGATCTGCCGCGCGTTGGAGACGAGATTGGTCGAGGACAGCACGACCGCTTTAGGAAGTCCCTCGGTGCCGGAGGTGAACAACACCACCGCCGGGCTGTCGGGTGACTGCGCATGGCCGCGGTGCCAGCGCGCAGCGACTTTCGCACGCACCAGTCCCAAGATCTTGTCGCCCGCGGTGATCGTCTTGCGCACGTCTTCGAGGTAGAGCACGCGCACCGGCTTGCCAGCGGCCGTCTTGCGCCGGGCAAACGCAGCGACGACGTCGTCGAGCTTGGCCGTTTCGACGAACCGCCGGGAGGTGACGACGAGACCGATCATCGCCGTGTCGAGCGCGGCCTCCAGGTTGCGGCTGCCGGCAGTGAAATTCAGCAGCGCGGCGACACGTCCCCAAGCGTTGAGGCCGAGCAGCGTGACAGCGAGCGCGTTGACATTGGGCAGCAGCACACCGACGGTCTCTCCACGCATCGTCTGCTGCGCGAGCTTGCCGCCGAGCACGATGCCGCCGAGCAGCAGCCGGCCGTAGGTCAGCGGCTGGCGTTCGGCGTCTTCCAGAACCGTGGTGCCGGCGCCGTGCCGGCGCCGTGCCGGCGGCCAGCATCGATCAGTGCCGAGAACAGGGTGCTTCTGGCGGCCGCCGGATCGAACAGTCCCGGCGCGGCGTCACTTTCCATGGCGAGCGTTTCCGTGGCTTGCGTGCTCGGCTGGCGAGCCCATTCCCGCAGTCTCAGTTTGACCTGCTTCAGTGCCTTCATTTCCGCGACATCTACGTAACTCGCTGACCTAATGATCGAATCAGGTAGATCGCTTGCCGTGGGCGGTATCACTCGGCGGGTGAAGGCAGATGCGAAGCTTCGAGATCGTGCGATCGAGCACCGATAC
>CAMDBL010000193.1 GCA_945889015.1 Devosia equisanguinis | reverse complement strand
CGCGACAGCGGGCCGCGGCATGCGCGGCGTCCGCGGCGTTGTCCAGATGTCCAAATACGCGCACTGAATTGATGCGGACTGACGCATTGATTTGGCTCAAGGCCGGCGGCTGCCTGCGACGTTATGGCGGAACCAGCGGATCGGCCCCTGCGGAACGGTCAATGGGCCCCAATCCGAGCAGACCGATCCAAGAGGACCGAGGAATGCCGCAAGCCGCGAGCTTCGCCACGGGTATCAAAGGCGAGGGGTTCAGCGAGACGATGAAGCAGGAGATCGACGACAACCGGTTGAACGGTGTCGTCGGAACCCAGCTCATCTCCGAGACAGACGAGGTTCGCGTCTGGCACCTGAGGCTGCCGCCGGGCCTGCGCTGCGCATTTCATCGCCACGTCCTGTCGTTTTTCTGGACCTGCCACAGCTACGGCTCGGCCCGGATATTCTTCGAGGACGGCACCATCCAGGACATGAACCACAGTCCCGGAGACACCCAGCAGATGACCATCCCGACCGGCGAGTACATGCTGCACGCGCTCGCCAATACCGGGCGCACGGAGCTGCTGTTCACAACCGTCGAGTATAAGAAGGGCGGCAACGCACCCCTTCCACTCGATAAGGGATGCGCGCTGCGGCTCTATTCGCGCACCTGATTTCCAACGCCGTGAGACGCCTCAGTCGACGAGCTCGGGTTTCCCGAGGAAATCGAGTGTCGCCGTATCCGCCATCAGCGCTTGCGGCTCGGCAAAGGTCATCGCACGCGCCTTCTGCTCGGGATTGTCGAAGCCGGGGCGGATGTAGGAGCCGAGCCGGCGCACGTGACGCAGCAGGCGCAGTCCGAACTGGTGCCGCTCGGCCTCGTAGTGCTTCAACCCTTCCGCCACGTCGGACGCGGCACCCACGCAGCGCGCCATCACTTCGGCATCCTGCGCTACCTTGACGACGCCGGCGCCGACATGGGGACGGATGACGAACGCCGCGTCGCCGATCAGGCAGGCGCGCCCGATCGCCATCGACGGTGTGGCGAAGTCATAGATCGGCTGGAAGAACGGCTGGTCGATGACGCGGATCGCCTCGCGGAACTGCGGCGGCAGCAGCCGCTCGGAATCCTCCCGCATCTGGGCGATCACCTGCGGCGCGATCAGTGGCGGTGGAATCGACATCGAATGCGTGTGGCCCTGTGCATCCGTCAGATAGCGCTCGAGCGTGGCGCGATCGGCCGGACGATACCAGACGATGTTCCAGGCACGATGCCCCGGCCGCAGATCGTTCTCGGGCCCGGCGGCGGGATAGCCGAGGATCTGCTCGCCCGGCGGCAGATAGAACGAGAACGTCTCGATCACCTGCTTGCGGATCGGCTCGGCGAAGCGCTCTTCGGGTGCCAGCCCGCGCCAGCCGATATAGCCGGCATAGACGGGTTGTGCCTTGGGCAGCAAGACGCCGCGCACCTGCGAGCGGAAGCCGTCGGCGCCGACCAGCAGGTCACCGGTCTCGCTGGTGCCGTCGGCGAAGTGTGCGGTGATCGCCTGCGAGTCCTGCTCCAGACGGACGAAATCCTTGTTCAGGTGATAGCGCGCTTTCGGCATCACCTCGTTCAGGATCTCGAACAGCCGGTTCCAGGACGTGCAGATCTGCGGGCAGAGATAGGTGGATGTGACGTTGCCGTCCCGGTCGAAGACGTGGCGCCAGTCGAAGCGGATGCCGAGATCCTCCTCAGCGCTGCGGCCGATGTCGACCAGCGCCTTGCGCAGCTCGGGATGAGTGACGATGCCGGCGCCGCGGCCGACCAGCGGCACGTGCGAGCGCTCGTAGATGTCGACGTCCCAGCCCTGCTTCTGCAGATAGCGCGCGGCGAACACGCCGCCCATCGAGCCGCCGATGATGATGGCGCGGCGCTTGCCACCCGAACCCGACACCGCTGCTGTGTTCGCCATTCCGCGACCTCCCCGACGGCCGATCCGTCACCCACTCGATTTGTTTATCGATAGATAATTAACAGAGGCGATGATTTGGATCAATCCCTATCGCGCGCCACATCATCTGTTTGGCAAACGGTGAGGGTGGACTATGACTGCGACCGACCGGCGAGCCCGCTGGGCCGCGTGCCCATACCGCCTGAGGATTGCAGACGATGACGACGACGCTCGACGACCTGACGACGCTGCGCGACTGGCTGCGCTATGCGGTCAGCCGCTTCACTGCGGCCAGGCTGGTCTACGGCCACGGCACCAGCACCGCGCTCGACGAGGCCGCGTTCCTGATCCTGTCCGCCTTGCATCTACCGGTCGATGCGCTCGATCCCTGGCTCGACGCGCGGCTGACGCGTGAGGAGCGCGCGCGGCTTTCCGAGCTGATCGAGGCGCGCATCACCACGCGCAAGCCCGCGCCTTATCTGGTGAACGCCGCCTACATCCGCGGCCACAAGTTCTTCGTCGACGAGCGCGTGATCGTGCCACGCTCGTTCATCGGCGAGTTGATCTGCGATTTGATGGAAGGCGATGATGAGCTGGCGGTGTTCACGGACGATCCCGCCTCGGTGCGCCGCGTGCTCGATCTGTGCACCGGCTCGGGCTGCCTCGCGATCCTGGCCGCGATCGCGTTTTCCGATGCCCAGGTGGATGCCGCCGACATCTCGGAGGACGCACTGGCGGTCGCCGAGCAGAACGTCGCCGACTACGGCCTCGCCGATCGCGTCCGCCCGATCAGGTCGGATCTCTTCGGCGCCCTGAAAGGCGAGCGCTACGACCTCGTGATCTCCAACCCGCCGTATGTGACTCGACCGGCCGTCGAGGCCTTCCCGCCGGAATATCGTGCCGAGCCGACGCTCGCCCATCTCGGCGGCGAGGACGGCCTCGATCTCGTCCGGCTGATCCTCGACGCCGCGCCCGAGCACCTGACGCCGAACGGTCAGCTCGTCGTCGAGATCGGCCAGGGCCGCGAGCTGCTGGAGGCGGAGTATCCCCACCTCCCCTTCATCTGGCTCGATACCGCCGAGAGCAGCGGCGAGGTGTTCCGTATCGGCGCGGCGGAGCTGGCGGGGACAAATAAGAAGCGGCGCAAAGGCTAGGCGCCGAGGTCAAGGCGTCTTGCGGATCAGCTCCGCGACGACGCGCGGCAGCATTTCCGGCAGATCCTCGGCGATCAGACCGGGCCCGAACGCGGTCGCCGCGGCGCCATGTAGCCAGACGGACGCGCAGGCAGCCTCGTAGGCCGGCATCTGTTGCGCAAGGAGACCCGTGACCAAGCCCGCCAGGACATCGCCCGAGCCCGCCGTCGCGAGCCACGGCGGAGCGTTGTCGTTGATCGCGGCTCGGCCGTCGGGCGCCGCGATGACGGTGTCTGCGCCCTTGAGGATGACGACCGCGCCGCTGAGCCTGGCGGCGGCGCGCGTCTGATCGAGCTTCGAGCCTTGTCCGGCGATCTCCGGGAACAGCCGTTTGAACTCGCCCGTATGCGGGGTGAGCACGACGGGCGCGGAGCGTCGGCCGATCGCCGCGAACAAATCGCCCGCGCGATGCGCGATATCGGCGGACTTGCCGAGGAAGCCGAAGCTGCCGGTGCCCGTGTCGTTGCCCGTGTCCTGGCCGGCGTCAGCTCCCTGGGTCTGTCCCCTCTGCGCGAACGACGTCAGCGCATCCGCGTCCAGAACCACGGCCGCCTTCGATGCGAGTACCGTCACCACCCAGTTCGCCGTCTCCGGCCCGACGCCGGCGCCCGGCCCGATCAGCACGGCGTTGTGGCGCTCGTCCTCCAGCACCTCGGCCAGCCCTTTGCGGCCCGAGATGCTCTTGACCATGACGGCGGTCAGTTGCGCGGCGTTGATCATGGTCGCTGCCGCAGTGCCCGCGACCGTGACGAGCCCCGCGCCCACCCGCAGCGCCGCCCTTGCGCCGAGCCGCGCCGCGCCCGTGCTCTCCGGCCCGCCCGAGAAGACGACGGCGTGACCACGGTTATACTTGTGGCCGTCCTGCCTGGGCAGCGGGAGATAGCCGCGCCAGTGATCCGGACACGTGTCGTTGAGCCGCGAAAAGGGAGGACTCTCCTGCGGGATTCGCCGCGGAATCATGAAGAGCACCCCTGCGGCAATACCGATTTCCGCCAGAACGACTTCCCCACACAGCGCCCTCCCAGGCATCAACAAGTGACCTGGCTTCAGACGGAAAAAAGTGACTGTGCGGGTGGCGCTGAACACCGAGCCGGCGGCTTGGCCGGTGTTACCGTCAAGTCCGCTCGGCACGTCTACAGCGAGAACGGGGACGTCGCAGATCCGTGTCAGGATTTCATCACCGATGGCTTTGTCCAGAGGGCGCGACAGACCGGCTCCGAACAGGGCGTCGATATAGAGGTCGATCTTTCCCGCCTCGAAGTCGAAGGCATCCAGAACCTCTCCGGTCCAGCGCTCCGCCACGACCGCCGCGTCGCCCTTCAACGCGGCGCGTTCGCCAAACAGACCGAGCGTGACCCGGTAGCCGCGCTCCGCAAGCATTCGCGCCGCGACGAAGCCGTCGCCACCGTTGTTGCCCGGTCCGCAGAAGACGTGGATGCGCGCTCCCGGTTGCACCATCTTCACCGCCTCGTCGGCGACCGCGCGCCCGGCATTCTCCATCAGCGTCAGCGACGGCACGCCGGCCTCGACGGCAAGGCGATCGGCCGTTGCCATCTCCTGCGTCGTCAACAACTCGGACGGGCGGCGGTTCTGAGTGGGCTCAGTCATAGCTCGACACTTCGATCAGGTTCTGGTCCGGGTCGCGGAAGTAGTACGACATCATCGGCCCGCGCGCGCCGGTCCGCGGCACCGGCCCCATCATCATCTCGACGCGGCAGGATTTCAGATGCTCGGCCACCGACGCGAAATCGTCGACGATGAAGCAGAGGTCCGCCGTGCCCGGCAGCGCGGTCGCGGCCTTGGGCTCGAACTCGCGGCCCTTTTCGTGCAGGTTGATCTTCTGGCTGCCGAACGCCAGCGCCCAGCGCTTGTCCGGACCGAATTGCTCGGCCGTCATGCCGAGCACGCGCGCATAGAACCCGACCGCGCGCTCGATCGAGCCGACGGTGAGTACCAGATGGTCGAGAGCCGTGACTTTCATTTCTCCCCTCCTGCGACAGAGCGTCCGGGGTGTGGATGACTCTGGCTTGGCGCAACGCCGCATGTCGCTCCATTTTGCCCAACGGTTAAGCATTTCGACGCGCGACGACTGTCTAATCCTTGGACAAAGCGCCCGTTTATTGTGCTATTGCTCAATTGCACCGCCATTCCGCCACGCGACCACGCATCCATCAACTCATTGATAACGCATGCACAACCGAAACGCGTGTTATCTTGGCACAGGCCATGCTTAACCTGTCGCCGTCCGGCGCGCGCGTGCTGCTCGAAGTCGTGGAGAACACTCAGCTCATGAAAAAGATCGAAGCCATCATCAAGCCGTTCAAGCTTGACGAGGTCAAGGAGGCGCTGCAGGAAATCGGCCTGCAGGGCATCACCGTCATCGAGGCCAAGGGCTTCGGTCGGCAGAAGGGCCACACGGAGCTCTATCGTGGAGCCGAGTATGTGGTGGATTTCCTGCCGAAGGTGAAGATCGAGGTCGTGCTGGCCGACGAACTGCTCGACAAAGCCGTCGAGGCAATTCAGAAGGCGGCGAAGACCGGTCGCATCGGCGATGGTAAGATCTTCATCTCGAGCATCGAGGAGGCCATCCGCATCCGCACCGGCGAGACCGGCGGCGACGCCATCTGATCGTCACCACTGAACTCCGCCATCGGCCGCGAAGAGACCGTGTTCAAGAAACTTCTTTGAGAAGAGGGGAGTCCGCATGCCTACGAAGACCGTCAGCGACGTCCTGAAGATGATCAAGGACAAGGACGTCAAGTTCCTCGACCTGCGCTTCACCGACACCAAGGGCAAGGTCCAGCACGTCACCGCCGACATCTCGTGCGTCGACGAGGCGATGTTCGCCGAGGGCTACGCCTTCGACGGCTCCTCGATCGCCGGCTGGAAGGGAATCGAGGCCTCCGACATGACGCTGATGCCGGACCCGGCCAGCGCCCACATGGACCCGTTCTTCGCGCAGACCACGATGGCGATCTTCTGCGACGTCATCGAGCCCTCGACGGGCGAGCTCTACGAGCGTGACCCGCGCGGCATCGCCAAGAAGGCCGAGGCCTACCTGCAGCAGACCGGGCTCGGCGACACCATCTTCGTCGGCCCCGAGGCCGAGTTCTTCATCTTCGACGACGTCCGCTTCACCACGGATCCTTACAACACCGGCTTCCGCCTCGACTGCACCGAGCTGCCGTCCAACTCGGGCACCCAGTACGAGATGGGCAACCTCGGCCACCGTCCGCGCACCAAGGGCGGCTACTTCCCCGTGCCCCCGGTCGACAGCGGCCAGGACATCCGCTCCGAGATGCTCTCGGTGATGTCGGAGATGGGTGTGGTCGTCGAGAAGCATCACCACGAGGTGGCCTCGGCCCAGCACGAGCTCGGCATCAAGTTCGGACCGATGCTGCAGATGGCCGACCATATGCAGATCTACAAGTACGTGATCCACAACGTCGCCCAGGCCTACGGCAAGAGCGCGTGCTTCATGCCGAAGCCGATCTTCGGCGACAACGGCTCGGGCATGCACGTTCACCAGTCGATCTGGAAGGGCGGCCAGCCGACGTTCGCCGGCAACAAGTACGCCGACCTCTCCGACAACTGCCTGCACTACATCGCCGGCATCCTGAAGCACGCCAAGGCGATCAACGCCTTCACCAACCCGTCGACCAACTCCTACAAGCGTCTGGTGCCGGGCTACGAGGCGCCCGTGCTGCTCGCCTACTCGGCGCGCAACCGCTCGGCCTCTTGCCGCATCCCGCACGTGACGAGCCCCAAGGCAAAGCGCGTCGAGGTTCGCTTCCCCGATCCGGCCGCCAACCCCTATCTCGGCTTCTCGGCGATGCTGATGGCCGGCATCGACGGCATTCTCAACAAGCTGCCCCCGGGCGAGCCGATGGACAAGAACCTGTACGACCTGCCGCCGGCCGAGCTGTCCAAGATCCCGACCGTCGCCGGCAGCCTCGACGAGGCCCTGGAGGCGCTCGACAAGGATCGCGGCTTCCTCAAGATGGGCGGCGTGTTCTCCGACGACATGATCGACGCCTACATCGAGCTGCGCAAGGCCGAGGCCGACCGCGTGCGGATGTCGCCGCACCCCGTCGAGTTCGATCTGTACTACTCGGTCTGAGAGCTGCGGCAGTACGTTCGAAACTGCGAAGGGCGGCCGCGAGGTCGCCCTATTGCTTTGAGGGTGTCGGTCGGATCGGTGGAGAACGGGCAATGCGCTGGCTGATAGTCCTGATCGTCGCGCTCATCCCGCTGAGCATGGCCGGCTACTGGTATTCGCTGGCCGTTCCCGGGCGCTCGCATACCGGCGGTCTTCCGCCCGCGACCACCGATGAGACACACCTCGCGCCGCGGTTGCGCCGGCACGTCGAGACGATCGCGAGCACGCCGCACAACATCGAGCACTACGCCAACCTGCAAGCGGCGGCCGACTACATCGAGCGGACGCTGGCGGCGCTCGGCTACACCGTCGCGTCACAGCCGTTCACGGCCGACGACGTGTCGGTCCGCAACATCGAGGTGGTGATCGAGCCGTCCGAACGCGGATCGCACGTCAAGACGTGGGTGGTCGGCGCACATTACGACTCCGCCTACGACGCCCCCGGCGCCAACGACAACGGCTCGGGCACGGCGGCCGTCATCGAGCTAGCGCGACTGCTGAAGGACCACCACCCGCGCACCACGCGCATTCGCCTCGTCCTGTTCGTCAACGAGGAGCCGCCCTACTTCCAGACCGAGGACATGGGCAGCCTGCGCTATGCCGCGATGCTGGCCGAGCGCAAGGAGCCGGTCGCGGCGATGATCTCGCTCGAGACGATCGGCTATTACTCCGACAAGGCGGGTAGCCAGGGCTATCCGCCGCCGTTCGGGCTGGTGCTCCCTCGCACAGGCAACTTCGTCTCGTTCGTCGGCATGACCGGCTCGCGCGACTTCGTGCACGAGGTGATCGCCACCTTCCGACGCGAGATCGCGTTCCCGTCCATCGGCGGTGTCGCCCCGGGCTTCATTCCCGGCATCGACTGGTCGGACCACTGGTCGTTCGCCGAGCACGGCTTTAAGGCGCTCATGGTGACGGACACGGCGATCTTCCGCTATCCCCATTACCACACGCGCCAGGACACGCCCGACAAGCTCGACTACGAGCGGCTGGCGCGCGTCACCAAGGGCATCGAGCGGGTGGTGCGGGATCTGGCTCGTTGACCGCCAGCTCGACTGTCATCCCGGCCGAAGCGCAGGCGCAATAGCGCCGAGGCGAAGAGCCGGGACCCAGTGGCTGCCTGCGTGAATGTTCCCGCCCATGAATCCCGGATCGGCTCGCTGAGGCTCGCCGTCCGGGATGACTGGTGCGGAATCGAGAGCTCGGATCACTTCACCCCGAGCAGCTCGACCTCGAACAGGAGCGTCGCGTTGGGCGGGATGACGCCACCGGCGCCGCGGGCACCGTAGCCCATCTCCGGCGGGATGATCAGCGTGCGCTTGCCACCCGGCTTCATGGTCGAGACGCCCTCGTCCCAGCCCTTGATCACCTGGCCGACGCCGATCTTGAACTCGAACGGACGGCCGCGGTCGACGGAGCTATCGAACTTCGCGCCCTTGGCGCCGTCCTTGTAGAGCCAGCCGGTGT
>CAMDBL010000192.1 GCA_945889015.1 Devosia equisanguinis | reverse complement strand
TGAAGTAGTTGCGGTCGCTCAGGCCGGTCAGGAAAAGCGTGTTGACGCGGTCCGTCTGCAGCGTGCTGTCGAGCTTATAGAACCGACGGAAGGCGTCGTCGGTCTCGGCCGTGACGTCCCAGCCGAACTTCCACCAGCTCGAAAGATTGAACTCGCCCCTGGTCTCGACGCTGCCCCGGAACTTCCCGTGCAAATCGCTGCCGACGTACTCGCTGTCGTTCTGGTCGATCCCGGCGAGCTTCAACGTGTATTGGCCGGTGATCTGGCCGAGCACCAGGCGATGGCGCCAGTCGGCCTGGTACAAGATCCCCTGCCGCGTCGTGTACATCGGATGGAAGGTGACGTCGTAGTTCGGCGCCAGATTGAGGAAATAGGGGGTCTCCACCATGAAGCCGAGCGCGGTCGAGCTGCCGTATTCGGGCAACAGGAAGCCGGACTTGCGCTTCGTCGACGGATCAGGGTGCTGGAAATAGGGCAGATAAAGGATCGGCAATCCGAGCACCTCGAACCGGGCGTCCTGATAGGTGATGGTGCCTTGCCCCTGATCGTGCGTCACCCGCGCACCGCTGATGCACCAAAGTGGGGGTACGTCGCTGGCGGACTTGCAGGGCGTGAAACGCGCGTTGACGAACTCTGTGACGTTGCTGTCGCGCCGGATCGCCCGCTCCGCGTTGATCTTGGTGTCGTCGCTCGTGGTGATGCTTAGCGACTGGACGAACGCGTCGCGAAAGTCATCCGTCACGTTGGCATTTTCGGCCCGGACGATATTGCCGTTCGGCTCCTTGATGGTGACGTTGCCGCTGGCGATGAGCGTGTTCGCGCTCTGGTCGTAGATCACCTCGTTCGCGGTCAGAGCGTAGTTGTTGTAGAAAATTTGCACGTTGCCGCGCGCGATCACGCGACTGCCGCGCGTGTCGTAAATGAGCTGATCGCCTTCCAGATAGAGGGGCTGCGTCGACTCCTTCGGCGGCTTGGCAGGCCCCTTGGTCATGCTGACGCCGTCTGCGTTCTTGCGCCGGAAGGCGCGGCCCGGCTCCAGCAAGTCGCTGCCGGGCTCGCTTCTCAGAACGTTCTGAAGCCGGTCGGCTGGCTGGGCTTGAGCATTCGCATCAGGCGCCCGCGCCACGATACCGACGGTTGCGAGTGCGATGCCGATCCAGAGCAAAGCGCCGGCATGCAGGCCGGCGCGCAACGATGAGCGGCCGGCGCGAGGCCGGTCTGCACCATGCCGGGCGCACGCACGGCCGCAAGCGTCTTGCGGATCTGGCGCGTCACACTCCACTAACCGTCCTCCTGGTGCAGCAGCACCGTCAGTGTCACACACACGGCCAACAGGATCGGCAGCCAGACAGAGACCCATGCGCTCACGAGGCCAGCCGTGCCGATCTGCCGAGAGACTTCCGCGAGAAGGAAATACCCGAACCCCCCGATCATGCCCGTCACGACCATAGTCTGGATCCCACCCGACCGGAATGACCTCAATGACACAGTGGCAGCCAAAAGAACCATGGTGATCACGAGCAGCGGGCGCGACAGCAGCAGCTCGTATTGAACGCGATATCGAGCCGCTGAAAGTCCTGCTTTTTCAGCGACTTCTATCAACCCAGGCAGATCGAAGACGGACACCGAGATGACCGAGCCCAGCGCATCGGTGACGCGCTCGGGGGTGAGATAGGTGGACAGGATGTAGGTCTCGAAACGCTCGGGCTCGCGACCCGGGCGCGAGATCAGTGCGTCGCTCAACTCCCAGTAGCCTTCCATCAGCCGGGCCTTGCGGCTGTCGATCCGCTCGGCGAACCTATGCTCCTTGTCGTACTGGAACACCGTGACGGCGGTGAGGGTGAGGCCGCGATCAGACACGCCGGCAGCGCTGATCACGGAGGCACCGTCGGCGCCGTCCTGCCGGAGCCACGAGCCGTCCGACTGCGAGCGCAGGAAGTTCGATTCCCGCCCGAAGGCCTCAGCGAAGATCCGCTCGGCCTCGGCGCGGGCGGAGGCGGCGAGAGGGTTGTACACGAGGACGGCGAACACGCCGACCAGCAGCGCCATGAAGAGCCCCGGCGCGAGGAATTGCCAGACCGACATGCCGGCGGCGCGCATCACGGTCAGCTCGCTCTTGCGCGCAAGGAGCAGCAGAGCCGCGATGCTGCCGACCAGCACGGCGAAGCTCAGCAGGATCTCGGTGTAGGCCGGCAGCCGCAGCAGTGTCATCCACGCGAGCTTCCACGCGGGGACGCTGCCGTACTTGCCCGATTGTCGCAGCAGCTCGACGAAGTCGATCATGAAAATCAGCAGCGAGCACAGCAGGAACGTGCCGAAAATCATGGTCAGGAACTTGCGCGCGACATAGCGCCCGAGGGTGCGGAACAGGATCATGCCTTTACCCGCCTTCGCGACGGCTGGCGGAGGCGGTCCGCGGGGCGATGGTGCTTGCCAGTCGGGCGATCAGTGGCGCCAGTGGATTGGGCAGGCCTCGCAAAATACCCAGGCGAGCGCCGATCGTCATCAGGAACAAGCCGATGGCCATACCGCCGAGCGGCAGCAGGTACATCAGCGGCACCGTCGCGGGCTTCAGCACGACCAAGTTGTTGACGGCGAGGCCCGAAAGGCGCGTGCCGATAGCGAGCAGGAACGCGAGCACGACGCTCTGCACCCGGCTCTGGCGCGTGCTTCCGGCCTGACCGGCGAAGGCCAGGGCCAGCAGGACGAAGGCGAAGGGATATAGCGGGTTCGAAAAGCGCTCATGCAACTCGGCCGTGAACTGGCCCGGTGATCGCTTGTAGACGACGTCGCCCGCGTCGGGACGGACAAGCTCGCCGAAGTAGCGCTCGCGTGGCTTCAGCTCGACCTCGCCCTCCTTCTTTTCAAAGCGGGTGAGGTCGACGGGAAAGCTGTCGAACGCGATGATCTGGGCGGCCTCCTTGGGGTCGGGCCGGCGGATGATGTGGCCCTTCGACATCAGCAGGTAGGCCGAGTTGCCCTGCTTCACGATCGCGCCACGCTCGGCGAGATAGGACAGCGCTTGCTTGGGGTCACGAAGGTCGTGCAGCAGGATGCCCTGAAGCTCGCCGTCGAGAGCGCGGTCGCGAATGTGGAAGGTGAGGTTGCTTTCGGGACTGGTGAAGCGGCCGGGCTGAATCACCTGGGTCAGGAGATCGGTGCGAACCTGCACGACGAGCTCCCGCAGCTGGCGCAGGCTCCACGGCATCACGAAGTGGTTGACGCTCGAGACCGCAATCGAGACCAGCAGGGCCAGCAACAGCAGCGGCCGGGCAATGGTCCACACGGTGCCGCCCGCAGCCGTCAGCACGATCAGCTCGCTGTCGCCATTGAGGCGGTTGAGCGTATGGATGGTGGCGATCAGGAGCGCGATCGGCGCGATCAGCGCCATCATGTTGGGAAGCGCCAGCGTCGTCATCGACAGCAGCCGCATGGCGTCCTGGCCCTGGGACGTCACGACATTGAGCTGGCGCAGCGCCAGCGCGATCCACACGATGCCCGACAGGGACAACAGGATCAGCAGCAGCGCGCCGGCCGCTTGTCGAAAGACATATCTGCCGACAATCCTCATTGCAGGAGTAGTCCGCTGTTCCCCACCGCCGGCCCCGGCGCCCACAAATCGCGCCCGCAAATCACGTACGCTGACGCACCCGCCGGCCGCGACACTGCGTGAGCCCGCGACGTGTGCCCCACGACGGCGGTCGCCGCAAGCGACGCACCGGTATCGCACTCCTCCAGTTTCATAGCACGGTGGCCGAAATTCGGCTGCAGTCCCGGATACGGCTTCCTCCACAGACGTGTCGGCCACGAGGGCGACCACCGGTCACCAAGACCATGGCGTCGTCTTGCACTTCGGTCCGAAGCGGCTAAGCTTCCAACCGACATCTTCCTGCTCGTGGCCGCCGGTGCGGTACTGGTGGCGCGCGGGCAATTCGACCGTGATGATACACGCGCCGCCCGCAGCGCCAGGGTGGGGGCCACGCGCGTGCCTGTCAGCCAGCGAAGGACAACACTCCCATGACCGACAGGCTCGACGTGACGTTCCTATCCCTCGATGCCCCGCTCGAGCCGCTGGTCATCGCGCTTGCCGGCGCGGGGCTGGCGCTCGGCCACACCGCCATCGGGCTGGACGAGCGCGCCGGCGGCGCGCTGCATCGGGCGGCCGAGGCGGCCGAGTTCACCGGCAAAGCCAAGACAACACTGGAGGTTTTGGCGCCACAGGGCATCGCTGTGAAGCGGCTGGTGGTGATCGGTTGCGGCGAGGCGGACGAGGCCAAGGACATCGACATCATCGGTCTCGGCGGCCAAGCCATGGCGCAGATCGCGGCGCGCAAGGGCAAGCGCGCCACGCTGATCTCGGAGCTCCCGGGCATGTCGGGGCGGCGGGCGGCGGAGGCGGCGGCCGACATGGCGCTGGGCGCCGTGCTCAGGCACTACGATTTCCGCAAGTATCGCACGTCGGCCAAGCGCGACGGCGACGATAACGGCGAGACGCCGGCACGCGACGGCCTCGAGCGTCTGGTGGTGGCGTGCCTGGACCCGGACGCTGCGCGTGCCGCCTATGGCCGTCGCCAGGCCCTCGCCGACGGCATCATTCTCGCGCGGGATCTGGTCAACGAGCCCGCCAACGTGCTGGGGCCGGTGGAACTCGCCGAGGCGACGCGTGTGCTCGAACGGGCCGGCGTCGACGTCACCATCCTCGACGAGAAGGCGCTGTCGGAACTGAAGATGGGCGCGCTGCTCGGCGTCGCGCAGGGAAGCCCCCGGCCGCCGCGTGTCGTCGTCATGCAGTGGCACGGCGCAAAATCGAAGCGGACGCGACCGGTGGCGTTCATCGGCAAGGGCGTCGTGTTCGACACTGGCGGCATCTCGATCAAGCAGGCCGGTGGGATGGAGGACATGAAGGGTGACATGGCCGGCGCCGGCTGCGTCGTCGGCCTGATGCTGGCGCTCGCCGGACGCAAGGCCAACGTCAATGCGGTCGGCATCATCGGAGTCGTCGAGAACATGCCTTCGGGCGCCGCCCAGCGCCCCGGTGACATCGTCACCTCGATGTCGGGGCAGACCATCGAAGTGCTGAACACCGACGCGGAAGGCCGCCTCGTGCTGGCCGACGTGATCCATTACGCTCAGCAGGAGTTCAAGCCCAAGCTGATGGTCGACCTGGCGACGCTGACGGGAGCCATCATCGTCGCGCTCGGCAAGGAGCACGCGGGCCTGTTCTGCAACGACGACAAGCTTTCGGCCGAGCTGGTCGCGGCAGGGGAGGCGACGACCGAGCGGGTCTGGCGCATGCCGCTGTCGCGGGCCTACGACAAACTGATCGACAGCAAGACTGCCGACATGAAGAACATCGGCGGGCGGTGGGGCGGGGCGATCATCGGCGCGCAGTTCATCCAGCGCTTCGTCAAGGATACGCCATGGGCGCACCTGGACGTCGCCGGCGTCGCGATGGATTCCGCCAAGACCGACATCAACCAGAGCTGGGCCTCGGGCTGGGGCGTGCGGTTGCTGGACCGGTTCGTGTCCGATCATCACGAGAAGTGAGGGGGATCTGCGACTGGAAAGACTTTGGATCGCCTTAACCAACAGTAGATTCTAGCCTATGCGCGATTATTTTCCATAATATAGATTACGCGAACTACGAGTGCCTTGCGCCGGGATCTGGTAGTCACTCCCCGGATTGCGCTGGGTTCGGTCCTCTCCGGCCGGCCCGCCGCTCCTCAACCCCGTTCCAGCCACCGGATCAGCTCGGCGATCAGGACGGCGTAGATCGCCACGACGAAGCCGGTCAGCATGTTGACGCTGAGCACCACGCCGATCACGCTCGCCCAGTCGCGGCTGACCAGCGTCGTCAGCAGCGAGACGATGACCTCGTCGAAGTATTGCTTGAACAGGAACAGAAGCTCGCTCGCCTGCGCCAGTGTCGGACGGTTCGGCGTGTCGAGGAACAACTTGCGGGTCAGGTCGGACAGGCTCGGCGATGGGACCAGCCGCAGCACCACGAGCCCCGCGACGCCGGCCGAGAACATCAGCCCGAGCGGCGGCGCTAGACGGAAATAGCCCCAGCGTTCCGCCCGCATGGCGAACCGTACCCTGAGCCAGCGCAATAGGCTCGTCCCCGCGAACAGACAGCCGGCGAACACCACGGCGATCCACTGGAGACGTGCCGGATCGGTGCCGGAGAACGTCACCAGGGCCGCGACGCCGGCCAGCAGCCCCTTGACCGCCGCCTCGCCCAGCGCCACCGAACCCGTCAGCCACGAAAGTGGGCGCGCAAGTCCCCCGAAATAGAAGCCGAGTTCGTTCGCCAGGCGCGCGCGCTCGAGCCTCAGACCCAGCATGAAACCGGCGAGCCCCGTCGCCAGCGCGAATGAGACCGGGAATTGCCAGCCCACCCAGGCGACGCCGGCGACGAGCCCGACCTCGACGATCAGCACGACGAGATTGAGGAAAAAGCGTACGAGGATCATGGAGCGAGGCTCCCACCGACGCGACGCACGCCCATCCGCCTCATGTCCGGCTCCCCTCGCCCCTGCCCCGACAAGCCGCGTCATGCTAGCCTATCCCAGCAGACGACGGGAGAGAGCATGAGCACGGACAAGCCGAGGGACATCGGGGATCTGATCGCGGTGATGGCCGCGCTGCGCACACCCGTGACCGGTTGCCCCTGGGATCTCGAGCAGGACTTCCGCTCGATCGCGCCCTACACGCTGGAGGAGGCCTACGAGGTCGCCGACGCGATCGAGCGCGGCGACCTTCCTCATCTGAAGGAGGAACTCGGCGATCTGCTGCTGCAGGTCGTCTACCACGCGCGCATGGCGGAGGAGCAAGGCGCATTCGCGTTCGCCGACGTGGTCGAGGGCATCACCACCAAGATGGTCCGCCGTCATCCCCACGTGTTCGGGGATGCGGCCGCACGCAACGCCGGCGCGGCAGTGGACTTCTGGGAGACGGCGAAGGCCGCCGAGCGTACCGCGAAGGCACGGGATGACGTGGCTACCGGCGAGCCTGCGTCCCTGCTCGCCGACGTGCCCGTGGGGCTGCCTGGTCTCACGCGGGCCCTCAAGTTGCAGGGCAAAGCCGCGCGGGTCGGCTTCGACTGGCCCGACATCGGCCCGGTGTTCGACAAGATCCGCGAGGAGATCGGCGAGTTGGAGACGGAAGTTCGCGGCTCGGCTCCGAAGTCTGCCATCGAGGACGAATTGGGCGACATGCTGTTCGTGATGGCCAACCTCGCCCGCCACCTTGAGATCGATCCAGAGGGGGCGCTGCGGCGGGCGAACGAGAAATTTCTGCGGCGCTTCCGCCACATCGAGAAGCGGCTCGCCGAGGAGGGACGCGGCCCCGCCCAGTCCGGTCTCTCCGAGATGGACAAGCTCTGGGACGAAGCCAAGGCGATCGACAAGGCCGGTGACGCCTAGACGGCCCATTGCGCAACTGCGCGCTTCAGGCCACTACGATCCCCGCGGTCTTGAGCTGGCCGAGCAGGCGGCCCTTGCGCTCTGCCGTGATGCGGATGCGGCAGGTCGTATCGCCCGAGTCCGTGGCGGCGCGCTCGATCACGTCCGTATTCTGATAGAGCCAGGCCAGCAACTTGCCTTCACGCGCGGGGATGGTGACCTCGACGATCTCGTCGGCCGCCCCCAGACGCTTGTCGATCGCATCCAGCAGCGCCTCGATCCCCTCGCCAGTGACGGCCGACACCGGAATGGCGGTGATTTCGGCGAAGCGCGATGAGTGCAGCGCCTCCTCGCGCGTCACCGGCGACAGCAGATCGATCTTGTTCCACACTTCCAGGATGCGGCTGTCCGCGAGCCCGGTGGTGATCCCCAGATCCTTCAACACGGCCTCGACGTCGGCGCGCTGGGCGTCGGTCTCGGCATGCGAGATGTCCCGGACGTGCAGGATCAGGTCGGCCTCGATCACCTCCTCGAGGGTGGCGCGAAAGGCCGCCACCAGCATCGTCGGCAGATCCGAGATGAACCCGACGGTATCGGACAGGATGATGCGCCGCGCGCTCGCGAGCTTCACTTCGCGCATCGTCGGATCGAGCGTCGCGAACACTTGGTCCTTGGCCAGAACGCCGGCACCGGTGATGCGGTTGAACAGCGTCGATTTGCCCGCGTTGGTATAGCCGACGATGGCGACGACGGGATAAGGCACCTTGCGGCGCCCGGCCCGGTGCAGCTCGCGCGTCCGCACGACCTGCTCGAGCTCCTTCTTCAGCGCGTCGATGCGATCCTGCAGCATGCGCCGGTCGAGCTCGATCTGGGCCTCGCCCGGACCACCGAGGAAGCCGCCACCGCCGCGCTGGCGCTCGAGATGGGTCCAGGCACGCACCAGACGGCCCTTCTGGTAGGACAGATGCGCCAGCTCGACTTGTAGACGCCCCTCGCGGGTGCGCGCCCGCCGGCCGAAGATCTCCAGGATCAACCCGGTGCGATCGAGCACCTTGGCGTTCCAGGCCTTCTCCAGGTTGCGCTGCTGCACGGGGGTGACGATGTGGTCGACGATGATCAGCTCGATCTTCAGATCGGCGACGAGGCCCTTGATCTCCTCGACTTTGCCGGAGCCGAGCAAGGTGCCGGGATGCGGGTTGGGCAACGGCACCAGCAGCCGCTCGACCACGTCGAGGTCGATCGCCTCGGCGAGGCCGACGGCCTCGGCCAGCCGGTCCTCGGGCGAGTGCAGGGCGGCCTGTTGCGGTTTCCCGACACGATCCTTGTCGCCCCGCTCTGGGGGGCGGTCGGAGGATTGCTTGAGGCGGCGGCCG
>CAMDBL010000191.1 GCA_945889015.1 Devosia equisanguinis | reverse complement strand
CTGAAGAGCCTGCTGCGCAAAGCCGCCGCCCGCACCGTGGCTGCGCTCTGGAATGCCATCGCCGACCTGATCCCAACCGTCACCCCCAACGAAGCCCTGAACTGCTTCCGCAATTCAGGCTATGTACGGTCAGCCTGAATCCGCTCTAGGCAAATTTTGTCTGAAGCCGAGCGTCGAACGTCTTGTTTTCGATCGCGAAGGTTCTGGCCGTGTCACATGCCGCCGGAGAGCACGCGACGCTTCCAGTCGGCATTGCTGCCGGTCTTGGCTGCCGGCCGAGGTGGCGGCGCCCCAAGCCGCATGGCTTTCTGCATCGTCCGGCCGCCTTCGGCGACCCGGGTCTTAGGGGCCGGCGGTGGGGGCGTCAGTGCCGGATCGGCCGCAGCCTTCAGGGCACCGGAGGCGGCGGGGCTTTCGAGTGCCGGCGGTGTCGCCTCTCTCGCCTCGGCCATGGCCGGGGAGGTCTTTTTAGACGAGTGGCGCTTGCCGGTCTCGGATGCGTGGGCCGTCTGACTGCGCGCTGCCTTCAGTTCCTTGAGCTCGGCGACGGCCTTCTTGTTCCCCTTCCTGCGCTCGGCCTCGAGCGCGTACATGCGATGCTTCGTCCTCGCTTCCTGCTCCCAGGGGTGCGCGGTGCATTTGCAACTGGCGTCGTAGGCGGTCCGATAGAGGAACGCGGTCTTCGACCTGGTGTAGGGCCGGCCGGACAGGTCTACCATGTTGTCCGGCTCCTCGCCGGGATTGCGGTAGACGTAGAGGCGGGCGTCGCTCGAGCAGCTGCTCTGGCACTTGGCCTCGTCCGCGGAGAAGCGCTCGCGCGTCGTGGAAAAGCTGATCGGGAAGAAATAGCCGTCACACGTGCGCACGCAGACGGTCCTGTAGGTGCCGGAGTGCGCCTTCGGCGCCGGCATCACCATCATGTCGGAATCGGTATCTGGCTCGAACAGGCCGCCGAACAGGCCCCAAGGCTGGGCCTGCGCAGGCGCGGACGGCTTTGCACCCTTGGAGGCAGACGCGGCCGCAGCGGCACCGCGCCGATTGCTCCAGGACTTCTCGGAGCGCAGGCTGCTGAACCACTCGTCGTTGCTGAGCACCGCGCTCACCTGGACCGGAGCGGACACCTGCGTCACCGGCTGCTCGCGCATCAACGCCGCCTCGAAGCGGCGCAAGCTGTCGAGAGAGGTCGCCACGGCCGCAGCGCCGATTGCCGCCCCCACGCACACCAGGGATACCGCGAAAAAGGCCCGCTTGTCCGACACACTCATCACCAACGCCCGCACCATCAAAGCAAAACGCCCCGTCGCGGCATTCACCGCACGACCAGGGTTCGACACGCCGGCAAACTAGTCCCGGCGGTTCAATCTGCCAACCAACATTTTGCTCATATCAAACGTGCGGGCACTGCGCTAAGTTGCAGAACTGTCAAGATTAAGGCTGACCAATGTTCATTGCCGCCAATGGTCACCTCGGCGCCAGTCGCACCGCGCCATCGAGCCGGATGGCGGTGCCGTTCAGCATAATGTTCTCGCACATCGCCACCGCCAGTTGGGCATACTCGGACGCGTTGCCGAGCCGCGATGGGAACGGCACCGACGCCCCGAGCGAGCGGCGCGCATCCTCGGGTAGCCCGTCGAACATCGGCGTATGGAACAGGCCGGGCATGATCGCCAGCACGCGGATGCCGTCGCGGGCGAGATCGCGCGCCACCGGCAGGCACATCGCCGCGACCCCGCCCTTTGAAGCGGCGTATGCGACCTGGCCCATCTGACCGTCCTCGGCCGCCACCGACGAGGTGTTGATGATGACGCCGCGCTCGCCGTCGGGCTGGAGGGGCGCGAGGTCCAGCATGCCGGCCGCGGCTTTCGACATCGTGGTGAAGGTGCCGATCAGGTTGATCGCGATCACCTTGGCGAAGGTCGCTACATCGTGCGCCTCGACGGCGTTGCTCTCCTTGACGCGGCGCGCGATGCGCTTGCCGACGGCGATGCCGGCGCAGTTGACCAGGATGCGCTCCTGGCCATGTGCCTTGCGGACCGCGGCCAGCGCCTCGTCGACGCTCGCCTCGCTGGTCACGTCGCAGCGGGCGAAGGTGCCGCCGATCTCCCTGGCCACCGCCTCGCCGCCGGCCACATTGAGATCGAGGACGCCGACCCGGACGCCTTTCGCGGCGAGCGCGCGTGCCGTCGCGGCACCCAGGCCCGATGCCGATCCGGTGACGACGGCTGCGATGTCCTTGCCGAGCTGCATGATGATGAGTCTCCCGTTGTGCGGCGGTTCCGATCGCCGCTCGAATGCGCTGCCGAACGCTATAGCGTGCCGCGCCGCCGCTGGCTGCTGCGACTTTGGCAGCCGGGAGCAGTGCCCCGACGGAGGCCCCGGGCAGTGCTCATTTCACCGTCACGGTGACGCGCGCCTTGCGGTAGGCGCCGGTCGGATAGAACACCTCGATAGCGAGCGCGTCGGGACCGCGGTAGCCCGGTTTGGAGGCATACCAGACCCTCGGCAGGTCGTACTGCTTCTGGTTGCACTTGTAACGGACGTTGTCCTTGGCGAACGCGGGAAAGGCCGGGCCGATGTCCACCTCGGCGACGCCGTTGGCGGGCGGCGTCACGATCCGCACGGTGGTCGGGCCGGTGAGCGAGCAATCCGGGTTGACCGACCAGAAATAGGCCACTCGCGTGCGGGTCTCGCCGGCCACCGTGGCGGCGATCGACATGGTCTGATCCGCCTTCTTGCCCGGTGGCGTCTTGGCCTGCTGGGCCGATGTCGCCGTGCTTACGGCAAGGAGGCCCGCCAGACCCGCCGCCAGTATGACCAGTTGCCTCACGTAGCCGCTCCACCGCTGTCCCCGATCGGCAGAGCCTAGTGGATCGCCGGCGCCACGCACAACCGCGACGTGCCGGCTTGCTTTCCGGCGGGTCGGATGGGTGTTAGGGCAGACGTGCACTGCCCAGTATCACCCACCACCTGGCCACCCGGAGGCTCGCCCTTGCCGCATCTCACCGCGCTCGTCACCCTGCTCGCCGTGCTCTTGTATTTCTCGACCGGCATCCTCGTCGGGCTGGCGCGCCGGCGCACGGGGATCGAGGCGCCCGCGACCACGGGCCACCCCGATTTCGAGCGCGCATTCCGCGTCCAGATGAACACGCTCGAGTGGATGCCGATTTTCCTGCCGGCGATGTGGTTGACGGCGCTCTACGTCGGAGACCGTTGGGCCGCGCTCGGCGGGGTGATCTGGATCATCGGCCGCGTTCTCTACATCGTCGGCTACAACCGCGCGGCGGAGAAGCGCGGGCTGGGCTTCGCCATCCAGGCGATGTCCGCCACCGTCTTATGGCTCGCGAGCCTCGTGGCTGTCGGCATGATGCTTATGGGCAAGGGGTGAGAAGAGAGAAGTCAGGGGAGGTGTGACAGCAAATTGCTCGTTGGCTCACGCCTTCTTCCCTTACCTCGTCCTGTCCCCGCGAAAGATCGAGGGTGGGACCGGTTCAACATTCTCACTCCCCTTTTCTCTTCCCTCTCGATCACCCCTTTTTCGCCGTCGCGGCGCGCTTGGCCTCGACCTTGGCGATGAGGGCTTCCACGCTCGGCAGGATCCGCTTCACGATCTCGGCGATGCCGGCCTCGGTCGGGTGCAGGCCGTCGCCCAGATTGAGCTTGGGATCGAGGGCGACACCCTCGAGGAAGAACGGGTAGAGCAGTGCCCCGTGCGCCTTGGCAAGCTCGCCGAACATCGGATCGAACGCCTTGACGTAGGCGTCGCCCCAGTTGCGGGGTGCGGTCATGCCGGCGATCAGCAATTCCGCGCCGCGCGCCGACAGCCGCTTCAGGATCTCGTCGAGATTGGCGCGGGCGCGGACGGGATCGAGCCCGCGCAGGGCGTCGTTGGCGCCGAGCTCGACGATGGCCGCGTCGACGCCGTCGGGCACCGACCACTCGAGCCGGTCGAGTGCGGCTGCCGTCGTATCGCCTGAAACACCGGCATTGATCACCTCGACGGCGTGCCCCTTGGCCTTCAGCGCCCGCTCGAGTTGGACCGGGAAGGCCGCGGACTGAGCGACGCCATAGCCGGCGGTCAGGCTGTCGCCGAAGGCCACGATGCGGATCGTCCGTTCGGCGGCCGCAGCGGTCGAGAGGAAGGTGAGCGGACCAAGCGACATGGGGACCGCTCCGAGAAGAACGTTGACGATGATCGCCAGCAGTACCATGTGCCGGGAGCGAGAGAGGGAACGTGACCCAGGCATGAACGGCACCTTTTCGTGAGCGGCGGTGAGCCATCGTCGGCGCGACAGACGTAGAAGTCCCGGAGGCCGGGAACAAGACCCGTCCCCTCGCTCGTCCAGCCTACGCGTGCGGGCCTCCTCGTGCGTCATGCCAGCCGCCTCAGACATCAGGACAAAGGATCCTCCATCGTGCCAGCCCCACAGACAGCCGACGCGCCTATCATCGCGTTGGAGGGAGTCTCGCTGACGCTTTCGAGCCGGGCCGGACCAGTCGAGATCCTGCGCGGCGTCGGACTGACGGTGAGGCCGGGGCAGTCGGTCGCCATCGTCGGTCCCAGCGGCTCGGGCAAGACGTCGCTGATGATGATCGTCGCCGGCCTCGAGCGCGCCACGTCCGGCCGCGTCGAGGTCGCCGGCCATGATTTCACCCGCCAGAGCGAGGACGATCTGGCTCTGATCCGCGGCCGCTCGATCGGCATCGTGTTCCAGTCGTTCCATCTGGTGCCGACGATGACCGCCCTGGAGAACGTCGCGCTGCCGCTGGAACTCGCCGGCCGCGCCGATGCCTTCGCGGCGGCGCGCGAGGTGTTGGCCGAGGTCGGCCTCGAGAAGCGCGCGCAGCATTTCCCGGCGCAGTTGTCGGGTGGCGAGCAGCAGCGCGTCGCCATCGCCCGCGCGCTGGCGCCGCGGCCGGCCCTGATCCTCGCCGACGAGCCGACCGGCAATCTCGACGGCAAGACCGGCCAGCAGGTGATCGACCTGCTGCTCGGCCTGCAACGGCGGCGGCAGGCGACGCTGGTGCTGGTGACGCACGACATGGCGCTGGCGGGGCTGTGCGAGCGCGTGGTGCAGATGGCGGACGGCCACATCGTCGGCGAGCGCGCGGAGGCCGCGGCATGAGCGCGACCGAGACCTTCAATCCCCCCTCCCCCTTGCGGGGAGGGGATGGGGGTGGGGGGAAGCGGGACGGGAACGGCTCGGGTCCTACCGATACGGCATCCGGCCCCCCCTCCCCGCCCCTCCCCCGCGAGGGGCGAGGGAGTGCCCTCAGCCTGCCGCTCGCCCTTCGCCTCGCCATGCGCGAGCTGCGCGGCGGCATTCGCGGATTCTACGTGTTCATCGCCTGCGTGGCGCTGGGCGTGATGGTGATCACCGCCGTCGGCGCCCTGTCGGATGCGATGCGCAACGGCTTCGAGCGGCAGGGCAAGACCATTCTCGGCGGCGACGCCACGCTGTCGCGGATGCACAAGCGCATCGAGCCGCAGGAGCGCGCCGTGCTCGATCGCCAGGGGCGCGTCAGCGAGCTGGCGACGATGCGCACGATGGCGCGCAAGCTCGACGGCTCGGATCAGGCGTTGTCGGAAGTGAAAGCCGTCGATTCCGCCTATCCGCTGGTGGGCGAGCTCAAGCTCGAAGGCGCGGGCGGCCAGCCGCTGGCTGTCGCCGAGGCGCTGGCGGGCAATGGCGCCGCGCTCGACCCGATCCTGCTCGAGCGCCTGGGCTTGAAGATCGGTGACAGCTTCGCCATCGGCAAGTCGCAGATCGTGGCCCGCGCGGCGATCAAGGCCGAGCCCGATTCGATCGCGGACCGCCTGACCTTCGGTCCGCGCGTCCTGCTGTCGCACGACACGCTGGCCGCGAGCGGGCTCGTGCAACCCGGAGCGCTGGTGCGCTGGCGCTATGCCGTGGTGCAGCCGGAGGAGTCGATGCCGGCGCTGCTTGGGCTCAGGGCGCGGCTGAAGACCGAGCTGCCGGAGTCCGGCTTCACCATTCTCGACCGCCGCGATCCCTCGCCGCAAGTCACCCGCACGCTGGATCGCATGCGCCAGTTCCTGACGCTGATCGGGCTGACCTCGCTGCTGATCGGCGGCGTCGGCGTCGCCAACGCGGTGGCGACGTTCATCGACCGCCGCCGCAAGGTGATCGCGACGCTGAAGAGCCTCGGCGCGTCGAGCTCGCTGGTGCTGTCGATTTTCCTCATCCAGGTCATGATGATCGCCTGCATCGGTATCGTCGTCGGCCTCGTGCTCGGCTACGTGGTGCCGGTCGTGCTGGCCTCGGTCTACGGCGCGGCCCTGCCGATCAAGGCCGAGATCACGGTACAGCCGTGGAGCGTGATCTCGGCGACGGCCTACGGCTTGCTGGTGGCACTGCTGTTCACGCTGTGGCCGCTCGGACGGACCGAGCTGATCGGCGGCGCGGCGCTGTTTCGCGACGAGGTCGACGAGGAGAGCAGCGCCTGGCCGCGGCCGCGCGTGATCTGGGCGACACTCGCCTGCCTCGCCGCGCTCGCCGCGCTGGCGATCCTGACGTCCGACGCCCGCACGATCGCGGCCTGGTTCTGCCTCGCGCTGGTGATTGTGTTCGCCGTTTTCGCGGCGCTCGGGGTGCTGGTCACGCGGCTCGCGCGCGGCGCGCCGCGCTCGAGGTGGCCGGAGATCGCCATCGCCGTCGGTAACCTTGGCGCGCCCGGCGGTCTGACCCGCTCGGTCGTCATGTCGCTCGGCGCCGGCCTGTCGCTGCTGGTGGCGGTGGCGCTGGCCGATACCTCGCTCGTCACCGAAATGACATCGCGACTACCCGCGCAATCACCGAATTACTTCGTTCTCGACGTGGTCAAGGGCGACTATCCCGGCCTCGTCGAGAAGGTCCAGCGTGAGGTGCCGGGCGCCAAGCTCGACCAGGCACCGATGCTGCGCGGCCGCATGGTCCGGCTCAAGGGCACGCCGGTGGAGGACATCAAGGCGCCGCCGGAGGCGCAGTGGGTGCTGACCGGCGATCGCGGGCTGACCTACTCGGACGACGTGCCCGAAGGCTCCAAGGTGGTCGAAGGCCAGTGGTGGAGTCCGGATTACGCGGGTGAGCCGCTGGTCTCGTTCGAGCAGGAGCTGGCCCGCAAGCTCGGTCTCGCGATCGGTGACAGCATCACGGTCAACGTGCTCGGTCGCAATCTCACCGCCAAGGTCGCGAGCCTGCGCGAGGTCAAATGGGAGAGTCTCGCCATCAACTTCGTGATGGTGTTCTCGCCGAATGCGCTGCGCTCGGCGCCCCACAACGTGCTGGCGACGGTGCTGCTGCCCAAGGATGCGCCGCTGGAGGCCGAGGCCCGCGTGGCCCGCGTCATTACCCAGGCCTATCCGGCGGTTACCGCGATCCGGGTCAAGGATGCGATCAACGCCTTCGCCGCCATCTTCGCCAAGCTGGTGGTCGCCGTCCGCGTCGCCGGAAGTGTCACGCTGCTCGCCGGCGCGCTGGTGCTGGCCGGGGCGCTCGTCACCGCGCAGCGCCGCCGCATCCAGCAGGCCGTGATCCTGAAGGCGCTGGGCGCCACCCGGCGTCGGATCATCGCCGCGCATCTGATCGAGTACTTGATCGCGGCCGCCGTCACCGCCGTGTTCGCGGTCGGGATCGGCACGCTGACCGGCTACATCGCCCTGACCCAGGTGATGGACGTCGAGTTCACGTTCTCGTGGGCCGCGGTGGCCCAGGCGCTCGGCCTCGCGGCCGGCCTGGTGGTGCTGTTCGGGGCGGCCGGCACCTGGCAGGTGCTTCGTTCGCCGTCTGTTCCCTATCTGCGGGCCCAGTAGATCCAATGGAGATCCAATTCGGCAGACGAGGAGCCGGCCACTCGTCAGAACAGGGAGCTCATCCGGATTTATCCGGGCTTGTGGTTGTTCACGGAAGTGCCTACCTCGATGGTCAAGTGATCTCTGCGTCCTTGAAAATCGGGGCAAAGAGAGACATATTGACACTCTGCAGCCGGGAGGGCTGCGAGGCCACCTGAAGGGAAACTGAGAGATGGCTCAATTCGACAACAGATATGCGCAGGTTGCCACGGCGTCGACGCGCGACAGCGCGGTCGTCGATGAAGGTCTGCGGTCCTACATGCTCGGCGTCTACAACTACATGGCCGCCGGCATCGCGCTTTCGGGTCTGACGGCATACGCGACCTACGCCATGTCGGTGGTGCAGACGCGCGCCAACGGCGGGCTGATCCTGTCGCCGCTCGGCCAAGCGCTTTACATGTCGCCGCTGAAGTGGGTGGTCATGCTCGCCCCGCTGGCGTTCGTGATGTACCTGTCCTTCCGCGTCTACAAGATGAGCGTCGGTGCTGCTCAGATCGCTTTCTGGGCCTTCGCCGCCGTCATGGGCGTGTCGCTGTCGAGCATCTTCCTGATCTTCAAGATGGGCTCGATCACGCAGGTGTTCTTCGTCACGGCCGCGGCCTTCGCCGGCCTGAGCCTTTACGGCTACACGACGAAGAAGGACCTGTCCGGCTGGGGCTCCTTCCTGATCATGGGCGTGATCGGCATCATCCTGGCCGCCCTGGTCAACATCTTCCTGCAGTCCAGCGCGCTGCAGTTCGCGATCTCCGTGATCGGTGTGCTGGTGTTCGCGGGCCTCACCGCTTACGACACGCAGCGGATCAAGGACGGCTACTACGAGGTCATGGGTGACATGACCGCCACCAGCAAGGCCGCCATCATGGGCGCGCTGAGCCTATACCTCGACTTCATCAACATGTTCACTATGATGCTGAACCTGTTCGGTAGCCGCGAGTAAGGCTCGACCTCACCGGTTGAAAAAGAGAAGG
>CAMDBL010000190.1 GCA_945889015.1 Devosia equisanguinis | reverse complement strand
GGCGCTCGTCGACCCAGTCCATGCCGGCATAGACGATCTCGCCGAACGGACCGACCTCCTCGCGCAGCTTCAAAACCTCGTCGACGACCTTGTCCACCGTGCCGCACACCACGCACTCGTCGAGCACGTAGTCGAGCGTGATCTCGGCGTCGGGCTGCTTCATGTCCTGCTTGAAGACGCCGTGCCGGTTGGCGCGGAACATCTTGGCCCGCATCTGCGCGTAGTACTCGCGGTAAGGGCTGTTGGCGGCATCGCGGCCGTAGGCCCTGGCCGTGGCGTCGTCGTCGGCGACGAAGATCGTCCGCGCGATGCGCCAGTCCATAGGATCGGCGGTCTGCCCGACGTTCTTCTTGCCCTCGACGTAGTTCGGCCAGTGCGTCGCGACCCACTTGCGCAGCAGGAAGTTCGCCGACAGCGGATGGAAATCCCGCTCGCCCATCTTGATCACGCCCTTGGAGAAGGGCGCCACGACGGTGCCGACGATCTCGGGATAGGGCTTCTGGAAGGGCTTGCCGAGATAGCCGATACCGAGTTCGAGGGCGCCCGTCTTGCGCGTCGAGACCGGGAACTGGTTGCCGGGCAGATCGATGTCGTAGGGCGGCTCGCGCGTCCAGATCTCGAGGATGACGTTGATCGCGTCCTCGAACATCTTGAAGCGATCCTTGTCGAGATTGCCGAGCGCCTCGGCATCCGTCATCAGCGCCCCGGGGCTGATGCCGAACACGAACCGGCCCTCCAGCATGTGGTCCATCATCGCCGCGTGCGAGGCGATCAGCACCGGATGCATCTGCGAGAGGTTGGAGGTGCCCGACGCGAGCTTGATCTGCTTCGTCACCGGCACCAGCGAGGCGAGAAACATCATCGAGTTGGTGACGTTCTCCATCTTGTCCGCGAGATGCTCGCCGACGAAGGCGTCATAGAAGCCGAGCTCGTCGGCCAGCACGATGGCGGCCCGATCCTCCTTGAGCGTGATGTGCCACGGCTTGTCGAGGGGATGCAGAGGCATCGTGAAGTAGCCAAGTCGCATGGGTCGTCTCCGATCAGTCCGGTTGTACCGTGTCTGCTGTCGACAAGACGATTATTGGCTTAGCCGTCCAGATGTAACGGGCGATTACCGGACAAAATGGAAAATACGAGTTGACCCCGCGGGCACTAGGCATCACGTCTTTTCCTCTCGATACTCCGCACCGCCATGGCTTTTCAGTGCCTCGCGCGTGTGGCAACGTAGAGGCTGCGTCGTCCGACAAATCCTCGGACGGTACGCACGACACGTCACGACACAACAAGTCCGGTCCGAGCCTATCGGAATCCGAACGAGCCGCGACGGGAGGAAATCGATGTCACGCAACCTCGTTGCGAGAGCGCACACCGACGAGCGCGCGGCAACACGTTGGCAGCCCGGTCAACGGGGCGACATCCATGCCGCGTGACGCCGCAGACGACACCCAAATCGGGCTGACCGCGAAGCAGACCGCGAAAGGCCGTTTTGTCGGCCCGGCGATGCGGGCGATTCCGATCGTCGCGGTGCTGATCGGCTTGCTGCTGGTCGCGAGCCCGATCCTGATGACGATGTTGCGCAGCGTGATGGCCGAGGACAACGTCTACACGCATTTCACGCTCGCGAACTATTCTGGCATGCTCGCCGACAGCGCCGTCCGCCAGGGCGCCGTCAACACCCTCGTGACCGGCTTCTGCGTCACCGTCTTCGCCTCGCTGATCGGTTGCGGCCTCGCCTGGATCATCGCCCGCACCGACGTACCCGGACGCAATACGTTCGAGATCCTGAACCTGATCCCATTCTTCTTCTCGCCCTACGTGGGCGCGATGAGCTGGCTGTATCTCGCCGCCCCCAACAGCGGCATCATCCCCAAGCAGCTCGGCGCCTGGCTCGGCGTCACGATCTCGCTGCCGAACATCTACAGCGTCGGCGGCGTCGTCTGGGTGCTGTCGCTGTTCTACGCGCCCTATATCTATCTGTTCGTGATCGGGCCGATGCGCAGCATGGACGGCGCGCTCGAGGACGCCGCGCGCGTTCACGGCGCCGGCTTTTGGACGACGACGCGGGCGATCACGCTGCCGCTGCTGGCACCGTCGCTGATCTCGGGCGCCCTCGTCGTATTCGTGACCAGCGGCGGGCTGTTCGACGTGCCCTTGTCGATCGCGGCGCCGAAGAACATCAACATGATCCCGACCGACATCTTCCGCGCGGTGCAGTACCCGACCGATTTCGGCCGCGCCGCCTCACTCGCCGCGGTGATGATGCTGGTGACGATCCTGATCGCCGTCTTCCAGCAGCGCTTCATCAACGCACGCCGGTTCGACACCATTTCCGGCAAGGGCTACCGTCCTCGTCCCGTGGTGCTCGGCCCGCTGGGGCGCGGCCTAGCGATGGCGTTCCAGCTCGCCTATTTCTTCACAGCCGTAGTGCTGCCGCTGATGGCGCTGCTGATGGTCTCGATGTCGCCGCTGTGGACCGGGCTGTTCAAGCCCGAGAAGGCCAACCTGTCGAATTTCATCTACGTCATCTCCGAGTTCGGCATGACGCAGACCGCGCTGGTCAACAGCCTGTTCATCGGTGTCGTCGGCGCCACGCTCGGCGTCGGGCTCGGCGCGCTGCAGGCCTATTACGTGCGCCGATCCACCGGCCGCCTCGCGCGCATCGCCGAGCCGATCCTGTCGCTGCCGATCGGCATCCCAGGCATCATCATCGGTCTCGGCTTCCTGATCCTGCTGATCGGCACGCCGCTCTACTCGACGATCTGGATCATCATCATCGCCTGTGTCGCCCACTTCTTTCCGCTGGCGCTGCGCAACATCTCGGCGATGCTGCTCTCGATCAACACCGAGCTCGAGCAGAGTGCGCGGGCGAGTGGCGCATCGTGGCTGCAGGCGATGCGCTACGTGATGCTGCCGCTGATGCTGCCGGCGCTGATCGCGTCGTGGCTGCTGCTGTTCATCATCCTGATTCGCGAGCTCGGCGCCACCATCCTGCTCTACGCGCAGGGCACCGAGACGGTCAGCGTCGCACTCGTCATCCTCAGTGAGCAGAATTTCGGTTATGTCGCCGCGCTCGCGATGATCCAGGTGGCGATGCTGCTCGGCGGGTTCTTCCTGATGCGGAGGAGCTCGGGCGCGATCATGGGTCGCTGAACGACGAACGCAAGCCGCCTCCGACAATGGCGGGACAAAAACTTGGAGCACAACGACGACAGCTGGATATCGGGAGGTTCGAGATGCTGAAAACGTTGAAATCTGCAGTTGCCGCACTGGCGCTCGCGGGCCTCATGGCCGGCGCGGCCGAAGCGCAGGATCCACCGGCCGTCGCCCGTCTGACCGACGCCGGCGAAAAGGCCAAGCTCAAGGAAAGGATCGCCGCGGCCCAGAAGGAGGGCATGGTCAACTACATCAACACGGTCATCCAGCCCGCGACCAACGACGCGCTGACCGCCGCGTTCCGCACCTACTACGGGCTGCCCGCCTCGTTCAAGGTCGGCTATCTCACGCAAGCGCCGGGTAATGTCATCACCCGCATGCAGCAGGAGATCGCGGCCAACAAGTACACGCTCGATGTCGGGTCGGTGGCCTCGCCGCCCTGGGTCCATGCCCGCATCAAAGACGGCAAGATCGCGAAGTACGATTCGCCCGAGTACGCCGCCTACAAGCAGAGCTTCGATCTCGGCCTCGGCAAGCCCGGCTATTTCGCCTTCGACGGTGCCTATTACTTCGTGCCGATGTGGAACGGCGAGGTGACGAAGTTCAAGGGCACATCGTGGAAGAGCGTGCTCGAGACCGCGCCCGAGGGCCGCATCAACGCGAACGATCCTTCGGTGTCGGATTCCGCGCTGATGACCTACATCGGACTGAGGCAGGTGTTTCCGCTCGACATGTGGGTGAAGCTCGCCAGCCTGAAGCCCACCTTGATGTACAAGTCCGAGCAGATCGCCGCGCGGCTGATCTCTGACGAGGACAAGTTCGCCTGGAACGGCATGCCGACGCGCGCCTGGCAAAACAACCAGAAGGGCGCCAAGCTCGAGTTCATGCGGCCCGACGAGGGCGTCGTGCTGCTACCGCAGTGCACCTTCATTCTGGCAGGCGCGCCACACCCCGTCGCCGCCAGGCTCTGGCTGGACTTCGTTTTGTCCGAAACCGGCCAGAAGATCCTCGCCCAGAAGGAAGTGCTGATCTCGGGTCGCTCCGGCTTCACAAGCCCGTACCCTGATTATGTGCCCTCGATCGACAAGATCAAGATCATCAAGGTCGACTGGGAGAAGCTGACCGAGGCCGACCTGCAGAAGTCGCGCGACGAGTGGAAGAGCGTTTCGAAGAAGTGACGCGCTGGGAGCGGTGTCGAGCCTGGGGTTCGACACCGGCTCACAGACAGCAGGCAAAGCAAGGGTGCCGGACCACGGGCCGGACACCTGTTCCGGGGGGACACGTGCAGGGTTCAACTCAAGCCTTCGTCAAGGTCGAGAGGCTCGTCAAGACGTTCGGTCCACTCAAGGCCGTCGACGGCGTCTCGCTCGAGGTCGCGGAGAAGCACACACTGTCGCTGCTCGGTCCCTCCGGTTGCGGCAAGACGACGATTCTGCGCTGTCTCGGCGGACTCGAGCGGCCCGACGCAGGCCGTATCGAGATCGCGGGCAAGACGGTGTACGACGACGCCAAGGGCATCAACCTGCCGCCGGAGGATCGGCAACTCGGCATCGTGTTCCAGTCCTACGCCGTGTGGCCGCACATGTCGGTCGCCGAGAACGTCGGCTTTCCGTTGAAGGTGCGCAAGGTCGGCAAGGCCGAGGCCCGCGAGCGTGTCGCACGCATGCTCGATCTCGTCGGTCTCGGCGCGATGATCGACAAGCCGGCGACGCAGCTGTCAGGCGGTCAGCAGCAGCGCGTGGCGCTTGCCCGCGCGTTGGTGCACGAGCCGCGCCTGGTGCTGTTCGACGAGCCGATGTCGAACCTCGATGCGCAGCTGCGCGAGCAGGTCCGCATCGAGCTCAAGATCCTGCAGGAGCGGCTAGGGTTCACCGCGATCTACGTCACCCACGACCAGTCGGAAGCGTTCGCGCTGGCCGAGCAAGTGATCATCATGAACCGCGGCCGGATCGACGCGATGGGACCGCCGAAGGAGGTGTTCGACGAGCCGCGCACGCCGTTCGTCGCCCGCTTTCTCGGCCTCAACGTGCTCGATGGCAAGGTCGAGCGCGTGACCAGCAGCAACGGCCGCGACTATGCCGAGGTCAGCGTCGGCGGCATCACGCTGATCGGCCGGATCGGGCTCGGCACCAAGCTCGCGGCCGGAGAGCGGGCCGCCGCCTGCATTCGCCGCGAGCACGTCCGCGTCACAGCCGCCGATCAGACCGCGGCGGCGGGCAGCCAGATTTTACCCGCCGAGGTGCGCGCCTCCTCGTTCCTGGGTCTCGTCGAGGAGTTCGCGATCGGTCTCGGCAGCGCCGAGCTGCGCGCAATCCAGCCGTATACGGGACGATTTTCCGGCCCAGTCAGCGTCTCGATCGCGCCCGACGATTGCATCGTACTGGCGGGGGTCTAGGCAGTTGGCGCAGAGCGTCAGACGCTCTTTGCCGGCAGCAAGCGCATCAGCTCCGGCGCGTACATGCCCTTCGCGTCCTCGATCAGGGGCTGCACGGCCCTGGCGAACAGCGCCATCTCCTCGGGCGTCGGATCGATGATCTCGCATCCGGCCGCGAGAATGGCGGCCCGCGACTGCGCATCCTCCTTGATCGCCTCGCCGCGCTGCCACGCGACGGCTTCGCGCACGCCCGCCCGCATCGCGTCCTGCAGCTTCGCCGGCCACGCATCGAACTGCTTGCGGTTGAGGAAGATCGGCCGCGACAGGTAGAAATGCCGCGTCGTCGTGTGGAACTTATGGAAGTTGTGCACGCCGTAGGTGACGGTGTTGGCGAACGGGTTCTCCTGCGCGTCGATGCCGCCGGCCTTCACCAGCGCGATCGCCTCGGTCAGGTCCATGATCTGAGGCACCGCACCCAGCAGCTCGAACGTGCGCGCCTGGATCTTGCTAGGCAGCACGCGGATGGTCATGCCAGCCAGATCGGCCGGCACCCGGATCGCGTTGCGCTTGCTGGAAATGTGGCGGAAGCCGTTCTCGAACCAGCCGAGGATGCGATAGTCGCACTGCGCCTCGATCGCCTTCGCGAGGGCAGTGCCGAACGCGCCGTCCATCGCCGCGCGTGCCTCGTCGTTGGAGCTGAAGATGAACGGCAGATCGGCGATGCCGAGCTCGGGCACGCGATCGGTCAGATAGCTCGACGACTGGTAGCCGAGCGAGAGCATGCCGCTCTCGACCAGCCAGAGGATCTCGTCGGCGCGGTAGCCGAGATCCATGATGTTGTAGGCGTACTTGACGTCGACGGCATCGCCGAGCTCGGCCGTCAGCCGGTCACCGATCATCTTCAACGCCCGGCTGAAGCTGGTGGATGCCGGGCCATAGCCGCCCATGCGGATCTCGATCGGCCGTGCCATGTGCGTGTCCTCGCGCCTTTTTTGTTTCCACCACCACTTAGGCCGACCCGGCCGCCGCCGTCCACCGCGCACTGCGGGGCTCGGAACGCCGGGGCCGCAGGCACCGTTTCTCTCCAGGCGGGGTAAATATGGAGCCCGCGATGACACCCGACACGATGGACCAGAACCGGTCAGCCGGACCACAATCCGCGAAGCCCACCCGCGCCGATCTCGATCCTGCGGTCAGCGACGATTTCGCGGCGCACCAGCGCACCTATCGCGGCGTCGTCCGCGCCATCGTGATCTTCGTCGCGCACACCCTGGTGATCCTGGCGCTGATGGCCTACTTCCTCACCTGACGCCGCCTCAGTCCTTCGGCCGCAGATGGGCGCCGGCTTCATCCTCGGCGCGCTGCCAGATCTCGTAGGCGATGGGATTGCCCGCCTCCTCCAGCAGATGTCCGACGAGGCCGATCGCGCGCGCCATCACGCCGATGCCGCGCGCCGCCTTCCAGGGGATGCCGAGGCCTGCCGCGATGGCGCCGATGGCCCCCGTCGCGTTGATCGGCAAGGAACGCCCGGTCGCTTTCTCCGCCGCCGCCGCGACCTCTTCGACGAGGGCGATCTCGCTCGCCGCGAGCCCGCACTCGCGCGCGATCTGAAACAGGCGGGGCACGCGCGGATCGCCGCCCTTGTGCTGGTTGTGGCCGATGCCCGGCACCGGGCGCTTGGCCGCGCGGTGCTCGCTGACGATCGCCGCGGCGACCTCGGCGATAGTGTGCTCGCCCTTGGCCGCGAGGCCTTCCTGCACGTAGCGCGCGACGCCCTCGATCGAGCCGACGAACACCGAGCCGAGCCCCGCGAGTCCAGCCCCCACCGCCGCCTGCATCGCCTCGGGTGCGCCCATGTAGGTCATTCGCGCCGCGATCACGCTCGGCGTGATGCCGTGCTCGACCAGCGTCACCGCGATCGCGTTGAACAGCCGGGCCTCATCCGCGTCCGGCAGCCGCCCGGTCAGCGTCAGGAATGCCATGCCTCCGAGATCGACGGTGCCGATGATGTCGGTGGTCAGCTCGCGTCCGCGCACCACGATGCGGTCGGGCGTGCTCCAGGCGATGTCGCTGCGGATCCGGGTGCGCTCGACCATGCGGCGTGCTCCTCGTCGGGTAAGGCCAATCAGCGGCGAGCTTACCCGGGGCCGATCGCGGGGACGACCGGTTTGTGCATGCCAGCCAGCGTCGCGGCCAACCGGTCGATGCCCTCCATCCCGGCCTGATCCAGACGATAGACGTGCACGCCGGGACGCGGATCGCCACGATTGCGCGACGTGGCGGAGATCCGATCCCATCCCTGTTTCAGCACCTCCCCCAGGAAGGCTTCGTCCGTCGTCGCGTCGGTCACCAGCAGGAAGCGATCGAGGCTGACCGCATCGAGCAGCTCGTGGATCTCGTAGACGCAGCCCTGGTTGGCGTGCGTGAACCCGCGCAGGTCCATCAGCACAAGGTCGCTGTCGCGCGCGAGCCGCGCCAGCGCCATGCGCCAGGTGTCGTCGTGGCAGAAGAAGCCGGCCGTGCGGAAACGGCCATCGGGATCGCGCCGCGGCTGGCTTTCGGAGAGCCGCCGCTCGAGCATCGCCGGGCTGGTGATGAAGCGGCGCTGAAGCCGGCCCGCCATGAAATCGAGAAACTCGTGCGGCTCCACCGTCGCACTGGCGAGATCTGGGCCGGCGATCATCCGTATCGAGCCGCGATGCCGCCAGATCTTGGCGAAACCGTCGAACAGCCGGCCGCTGCGCGCGCCGAGCGAGAACACGCGCAGCAGCAGCAACCGGGGCGCGGCCGCGTCGTCTGCCGCGGCCGGGCGGACCAGCCGGTGGCCGAGACGCGAGACCAGGACGTAGAGCGGAAACGACACGAGCGGCATGTAGGGAACCTGCGGCGGCGCCTGCAGTATGGCATACACCAGCCAGACGGCATCGGCCTGGATCGACTGGTCGCTGATCCAATGTGCCTGATAGAGCAGCCCCACCCCGCGCAGAGCGAGATAGACGATCAGGGCCGCCGCCAGTGCCGGCACGCCGAACACGACCACAGATACAATGTAAGCGCCTGAATGGCCGCTCAAGCCCATTGCGCCCGCGATCTCGGCGACGCGCGCGATCATCCCCTCGTTCAAGAGTTCGGCGATGCCGAACACGCCGATGGCGGCGGCCACCGTCAACGCCGCCACGATCGGCCCCATCGCCCGGATCGGCCGCGCCAGGAACACCAGAGCCATCACGCTGGCGGGCCCGTTGATGTGCCACCAATTCAGCGCGAACATCGCCGGCGTCACCGGCGTGCCGCGCGTCATCAGCAGCATGCCGTAGAGCAGCAGCGCGGTGTACGCGGCGACCACGGCCGCCACCGCCCGCCATGTCACCGTCGCCACCAGG
>CAMDBL010000189.1 GCA_945889015.1 Devosia equisanguinis | reverse complement strand
GAAGGCCCCCGCGCGCGGGGGCCTTCTTGCGTTCAAGACCGATGCATTATTCCTCCGGCCCGCCGATGCAATTTTGCTCCGGCGTTGACAATCATAGAGCAGCTTGGCGTCGGTTAGGTTCATGCCGAGCTCGGCAAGCGCGATGAAGGTGGCGCGCAGCATGGTTAGGATGTTCGGGTTGTCGTGGAAGTCGGCACCCCATACGCGCTCGAACGCGGCGGCGAGGGCGTCGGCAATCACCGACAGATCCATACCTGGTAGCCGCGCCAGCGGATTGAAGCCGACAACATACTCGCGCGTGTTTGGGGCAATGATGTGCACTTTGCCTTGCTCAAGCAGGCGCGGGCGATACTCGCGGATGAAATCAAGGACCTTGTTCAAGAGACTGTCCTCGTGTCCGCCGTGCGGATCGAGGAGGGCGACGCCGTGGCTGTTATTGATGTCCTGCGTGGCCAGGTATTCGAGCAAGGTTGACTTGCCTGAGCCAGACGCGCCGATGAACTGCGCGTGCTCCATGCGGATGCGCAATTCGATTAAGACTGCCTCAAGCGCATCGTCGTACCCGAAGCGCGTAGGCCTAGCGATCCGCGCTGTCGGTGTCTGGCGTTGCTGCCCGAATTGCGGAAACTCGGCAGCGAAGTTGCGGGCCTGTTCTTCCTGCCATTCACGGATAGCGCGATCGCGGTCGGACATGGTCGCCTTGCCGAAGGAGGGAGCGGGCATACAATGGAGGTAGGCTCTTTTGCAGCCACCACCACCTAAGAGGTCGCCCCGGCCTGTATTCCGCAAAGAGGGGACATGCGAATTTAATTGGAGATCAGCAGTAGCATCGGGTGGTGCAGAACTGAGAGAGCCGATCCATCGTGGTCGGCTCTTTTCTTATGGAGTATTTTGCTCGGCATGTGCCGCCTCGATCTCGTCTTTGATCGCATCAATCTCTTCGTGCAACTTGAGACGGAATTCCGAAGACGCATTTTCTGCCTTGGCCTTGGCAAGCATCGCCTCAAGGACGGTGAGCCGCTGTTCGAGGTCGTTTGGCGCAGAAGTCTTCGACCGTCCGTCACCCCACGCCTGCTCAAAGCCGTGCTTCGCGCGCATGAGTTTGTCGAGCGTGGCGTAGTCGCCGGTCAAGAATGCATTGATCGCCTGTTCAATCTGCATGTTGGAAGTCCGCTGCATGACGGCGAGGTGCACGCGTGCTTCAGCTTCCTGTCGTGACGCGTGATGCAGATGGCGGCGCTTATCGGCGGCAGTCTTGTTGTGATCGAGATCGCGGATCTCACGCTCGCGTTGGCGGTCATCTTCAGAAATTCTGCGCGCGTGCGCCCGCACGGCGTGATCTTCGGCGAGGATCGCGGGAAGATCGGCAACCTCTGCGGCGGCTTTGCCGGCGGCGAGATAGGCTCGGGCAAGTGCTGTCTGCGCGGTGTAGTTCTGCTCGGCGGCACGGATCAGCGCGGCGCGCGCTTCGAGTGCGCGACGATTGGCATCGAGTTGCCAGCGGGTCAGCGTCGCTCCCAATCCAGATCGCGGTGGGCCATAGGCTGGAACCTGGGCCGCACGTGAATCGAACGGAACAGGCAGTCGCTTGTTGTCGCTCATGACCATCTCCAGAAGCGAAATCGCAATTCGCGTGCACGCTGTTTGGCGTCGCGCACTGCTGCCCGCGCGCGTTCACGTTCGATCACGGCGTGCGCGAGTTCAGCGTCTGCGAGGAGTTTCATTTGCAGTGCTTCGGCATCGCGCCGCCGACGTTCCGACACGAACCGTGGCGGCGGACGCGAGAGGGAACGTTCCGATGGAGCGAGAACACGGGACAGGGCTTTCGCATCGATCGATGCATGATCTCGATCGAGCGCCGGTAACACAATCCGTGTCGCCGGATGCCGTACGAGGACATAGGCGAGACCGCGCACGGTCGCGGCCGCCGAAAGCGCGAAAAGGGCGATAACATCGGGGAGCAAGCGAGCCGCACCGAGCGGTGCAATGACCAGGCTGGCGAGGCAGAGACCGAAGAGAAGTAGAAAGACAACGCCAATTATGAATGAGACAGGAATTGCGAACATGAGACCAAGGATCGAATACTCGCGCGCGAGCCAGTCGATGAGCTGTCGGTGGAGTTCGAGAGCAGGATCGCTCGTGATCGGGCGTGACGGATCGGCAAGAACCCACACATAAAAAAGAGCGGCGGCACCGGACACAATGGCGCTTGTGCGGGAAAGGTCGCGCGCGTCGGATAGGGCGCCTGAGCCACGGCGAAAGCCGCGACCCAGTCCGGCGAGGAAGCCGTAGATCGCACCAACGAGAGCGGCGGTGCCGACCGCGATCGGCTGCGAGACAGAAAACGCTGCGTTGTGAATGCTCGTTACAAGTCCAAGCCAGAAGTCGGCATCGGTGAGTCGATCCGTGTCCATCGCGCGAAAGCCTTCAGAAGCCGACGAAGCCGAACCCTGCAGCGGCAACCGCCGCACGGAGTGCCCAAATGAGCCGGCGCTTGCGCCGCGCCGAGCGTTCGTCGCCTTGTAAGCGCTCAATCTCGGCGAGAATTCGGGTGGCGAGTTCGCTGTCGGCTTCGCCGAAGGTGCGTTCGATACCGACAGTGCGGCCGAGTGCGAGCAACGGTTTGAGGTCAGACATGTGGGTACTCCTCGAATTTGGAGAACGGGTGAGTGGCGCGCGACCGGAGGCACCGATCGCGCGCACCAAATCAACTGCGACGATCTTTGATGACGTCGCGAACGACGAAGATGACGGCGAAGGCGCAGACCGCGAGGGCGATCAGTTGCAGCCAGGGAGCGTCGTTCTTGGCCGGGCCGATGTACGCGTAGTCGTATTCAACCGGCTTGTAGGGCAGCGCCACGTAAGGGACGGCCACGCGCGGGAGTTGCGTGATTGGAGCGCCAGTTCGCTCGGTGACTGGGTGATCTGCGGTGTCGCGGCGCGGTGCGGATTCGGTGATCGCGATCGCTGAGAGGAGCAGCAGGACGAGCGCCATGATCGGCCACCTTGCCCGCGACTGCTTGGCCATGAAGCCAGCAACCGCGGCGGTGCCCATTGCGACGAAGAAGATGATTTGATGTGAAAGCGCCATTGGATGCGTGATGCCGAGTGCGGCGAAGAAGTCGTGAACCATGATGGTCTCCTGTTTATGTTGGGCAAAGCCCGACCGTGGCTCGCAATGGGTTTGCGAGCGAATGCAGTGCTCAATGAGGGTTCAGGCTGGTGGCGATAGCCGGAGAACGCGCGAAAGCGCGTGAGCAACCGGCTAGATTTCCGTCAGAGAGAGCGGGATGGCCCCGTGGTCGCGAAGATGCGGAGATGCGCGGCACAAGGCGTGCGGCTCGCAGTCAAGGGCGGGGGCGTGGGAGGATTGCGCATGGTGGTAAGCTCCTGGTGCTTCAGGGACTTGCCCCGCGATTGAGCCGCTGCCAGGCGGCTTGGTCAGGAGGCCTGGACGCTCTGCGCCCAGGTCTCTTTCCTACCAGCATGAAAAACACAAGTCAATAATGCAGGTGATCATCCGCCTGTATTGACGGTGCGCACAAACCCCTGCATACCCGGCTTGGCAAGGAGAAAGCCGTTGGCAGAGCCACACCCGAAAATTAGCACCGAAGACAAGGCTAGCCTGTCGACAATTTGCGTCGCCGTGCTCAAGCTACTGAACCGCAAGTGGTTTGGTGGGCGCTTTGCGCCCGAGGGGCAAGAATACATGGCGCGACTACTTCTAAGCGTCAGCGAAGCAGCTGCGCGGAATGCGCCACTGACGAAAAAAGAAGGCGGGCTCGTAACTGGCGCAGCAGACGTCAAGACCGGCCGCAAGTACGTTGCGCAGGCCGAGGCCGAAGGATTGATCGTCGCGCAGCGCTCCTCGCAAGACCGGCGAAAGGAATTGCTTTATCCGACGACTGCTCTTGATGAGCTCCTCAGGCACGAGTTGAGCGACATCGCGATTGCAATTCCGATTCAGGCGTTCTCTGCGCCGACAACATCGGCCGCGCGCCGTGAGTCGGTCGAGGTCGCGACGGCGAGTAACGTCGCTCGCGCTAAAAACGTACTTTCGATACGGCCACTTCAACCCTTTGTAGCTGCCCCCAGAGAAAAGCACGACCGCGAGATCATCCGTCTCAAGGAGGTGATCGAGGCGTCAGGATATTCAGATGCGAACGCGTATTATGAGCGGGGCTGGCGCCTCGTTGAGGTCGGGAAAATTGCGGAAGGTATCGAGAACCTCAGGCGGGCGATTAATTGCGATCGAACGCTATTCAGAGGATACGAGAGAGTTGGTCACGCGTTACTCATCATGGGTCGCCTGAAGGAGGCCATCGAGTATTTTGATGCGGGTCTAAAAGTTGTGCAGGACATGGACATTGAGGTTACGAGTAGATGGACTTCGCACTTGCTCACCTTGAAAGCGCAAGCTCACTACCTAGCTGGCGACGCCGGTGCCGCACTGGCCGACATCAACGCTGCCATCACGATTGGTCCCGGCGCGCCAATTGGCTACCTATTGCGCGCGCTGATTTTTGATGAAGCCGGCGAGCACGCAAAGGCAATACATGATCTGAAGAAAGCCCTAAGCTTAAATGGCGACTCTAAGAGCGATAAACAGGCGGATAATTACGCGCAGGCACGGGCTAAAGAGGAATTGGCCAGAATTGAAAACTCTGCGAGCGACTCTGCTGGCACTTTTGTCATCACGCCAGGGCAGTAGAAGAAAGCGGGTAGGAGTTGACCCTGCCCCTCGTCGGGTACCCGGTCTGATGTAGAGTTCGTCCCATCGAGGAGACGGACGTCATGCGTAAGAGCCGATTTTCGGAAGAACAGATCATCGCGATCCTGAAAGAGCAGGAGGCTGGGCGGTCGACGGCGGAGGTCTGCCGCCGTCACGGGATCTCGCAGCCGACCTTTTACAATTGGAAGGCCAAGTTCGGCGGCATGGAGGTGTCCGATGCCAAGCGCCTGAAGGCGCTGGAGGAGGAGAACCGCAAGCTGAAGACGCGGCTTGCCGAAGAGGTGATGGACAACGCGACCCTTAAGGAGATGTTGCGAAAAAACTTCTGACGCCCGGTTCGAGGAAGTTGGCCGTGGGCTGGGCGATCGATGAGAAGGACTACTCGCAGCGGCGGGCCTGCCGGCTCGTCGGCATTGCGCCGAAGGTGTTCCGCCATCGGACGCGGCGCGCGGATGATGGAGCGCTTCGCGCGCGCTTGAAAGCCTTGGCGGCTGAGCGCCGCCGGTTCGGCTACCGGCGTCTGCACCTGATGTTGAAGCGCGAGGGCACGCGTGTGAACCACAAGAAGCTGTTCCGCATCTACCACGAAGAAAAACTGATGGTTCGCAAGCGTGGCGGCCGCAAGCGGGCACTCGGCACGCGGGCGCCGATGACGATCCCGCAAGGGTCGAACCAGCGTTGGTCGCTCGACTTCGTATCGGACGCTCTCGGCGATGGGCGTCGGTTCCGGGTTTTGTGCATTGTCGATGACTTCACCCGCGAGTGCCTGGCGCTGGTTGCCGACACGTCGCTGTCAGGAGCGCGTGTCGCGCGCGAACTGGATGCCGTCATGGCCCGGCGCGGCAAGCCGCATCTGGTGGTGAGCGACAACGGGACGGAGTTCACGTCGACAGCGATGCTCCGCTGGCAACAAGAGAGCGGCATCGACTGGCACTACATCCAGCCGGGCAAGCCGATCCAGAATGCGTTCGTCGAGAGCTTCAACGGTCGGCTCCGCGACGAGTGCCTGAACGAGACCGCATTCTGTTCGCTGGCACATGCTCGCGGGCTAATCACAGAATGGCGTGACGACTACAATCGCCGTCGCCCACATACCAGCCTCGGCGGGCTCACGCCCGCAGAGTTTGCAAGCCGGTCCAATCGGGGCCAAAGTAACGACGAGCTCTCGTTATGAACGAGTACCGGTTGGGGGCAGGGTCAGAGTCTCTGCTCTTGGACGATGAGGCGATTATTGGAGGCCGTCATGTTGGAGCATATTTCGTCGCTGACCTCCTCCAATCAGTTGACCTTTAGTGCTCGCGCGATTTTATTTTCGACCGACGCGCGCTCGACGCCGAAATGCAGTCGGCTTTGTTTGCGGATAGTCTCGCCATCTGCGGTCGGCACGTCCGGGGGATGAATGACGATCTGCTCGGCGCCGCGCGAGGAAATGCGGATCATGGCTTGGCCTATGCCGAGCTGACGCAAGGCGAACGGGTTGAACGACTGTTGCGCACGATCGAATTCCGGAGCCAGAATCTCCGCATCCCGGTCTCCGACTTGAAAAACAATCAACGTCTTCACAACCGTCAGCAGCGCATCCCGCACCTTCTGGTCGATGCCGGAAAGAAACTGCGTTGCGAGCGTGATGGAGAGGCCGAATTTTCGTGCTTCGGTTAACAGCGACGCAATGACGCCCGGCCCAAAGTTCTGCGCCTCGTCGATGATGACGTGGAACGGCGGACGCTCTTCAGGTTTAAGGCGGGCGCGCGCCATGCCGGCGGCTTGCACACGCGCGAGCGCGAGCGCGCCGATGAGAAAGGCCGGCGTCTCGCCGATGATCCCCTTGGCGCAATTCAAAAGTACGACGCGACGCCGCTCCATGGCCTGCTCGAAGTGGAGCGTCGAGCGGCCTTGGCCGATAACATTGCGGATGATCGGCGAGAACGTGAATGCCTCGATGTCGTTGAGGAGCGAGACGATCACCTCGTCGCGGAAGTTATCGCGCCATTGATCGAACTGCTGCTCGAAGAAGGCGCGGGTGATGGGATTTGAAACGCGACTTACGACCTGGTGGCGGAAGTCCGCGTCAGTCAGCAGGCGGGGGAGAAGCACGAGCGACGCGTTCGGTGTCTCGATCAAGGCCGCCGCAGAATGGCGCAGCAGTCGCTCCATGCGATTGCCCCAACTCTCGCGCCAGATGCCCCGCATGGCCGAGACGATGTTCTCGGCGAGCGTGGCGCGGTCGTCCGGCGCCACGTCCTCGAGCACATTGAAACCGATAGGGAATTCCCGGTCAGTGATATCGAAATAGCAAACTTGATTGCTACGTGACGGCGGGATGGTGCCAAGCAGCGCCTCGGCATCGTCGCCGTGCGGATCGATGAACAGCACGCCGTCGCCGCGAGCGATGTCTTGCTGCACGATATAGCGCAATAGCGTCGACTTGCCGACGCCGGTCGCGCCGAAGATTGCAACGTGACGGAGGCGTTCCGGTAGCGAGAGCGCGACCGGGCCGCCGTCGGGATCGGAGCCGATATGCGTATGAATGTCCATAGCCCGCGACAGCCCCCGAGGCCGACGGCACGGCATTCTGCGTGATGCTCTTGGCCATCTGCTATGCGGGGACTAGTCGGGATATGGATCGCGCGGTGTTCGCGCACCACACGATCCCCATCTTATTGTAGCGCCTCCGGCGCTGGTGTGTTTCGCATTTGCATTTCTTGTCGCGCAAAAGCAATCGAGTGACGTGCGACTTCGGACGACCGTTCGATAGCCCGCAGGGACGAGGACTATCGCGACGGGTGTTCGAAAAGCCGTCACCGCTGAGAACTCAGCCCCCCGATTGTCGGCGCCCAAAAACAAGGAGGCCGCTCCGCGGCCGACTATGTTTTTGGTGCAGGCCGACCCCGTGCCGCCAGCCGAGCGCCCTGAGCACAGGTCATACCTGGCCAGGGTAGCGCGAGGCCGCCAGCTCCGCTCTATCGACTCGTCGTAACCGACGAGAGTGCGGAGTGGCGGCGCGGGGTCGGGCTGCAAGCCCGTCAATCGGGGGGCGACTTTCTGCTTGCGCGACAAGGACTTTTGGCGATCGTCGATCGCCGCCGGCCCTACATACCGGGTGTAGGCCCGTATGTAGGAGTCACTGAGCGTATCGGACGCGTCCGACTACCACGTATCGTGACGTGTCCGATACTGCGCTGCTGGCAGGTGAGCCAATTCAGAATGCACTTTGAAGGGTCGCAGAATATCTGTTTTGCGACACGCTTTCTTGAAATGTCAAGTTGGGCTCCCCTTCCATGTGGATTCTTGAATTTTCGAGTCTCGCATTTCTTGAACCCATTTTATAAAAATTCCCCTCCCCTAACTTCATATTTTTATTTAAGGGTATTCTTAGATGCATATTCTTATATAGAGTGAATTCAGCGGGCTGAATACTAGACTTGTGCGGGCTGAAATCTAGATTTCAGCCGGCTGAAATCAGGATTTCACCTTCCTCTTAACGACGAAGTTGATCGTGTAGAGGTTCGTCTTCCCCTGCCCTCTACGGGTGATCTCGATGAGGCCGCACGCCTCCAATTCCTTGATGAAGGCATTGACGCTTCCGATGCTCATCCCAAGAGACTTCGCGAGCGTATCTTGGCCTGGGAAGCAGAGGTTGTTGTGCCAGGCGTAGCTGAGGAAGAGTGCGTAGGTGGTTTTCGCGCCGATCGAAATATCTGGATTGCGCAGAATGAAGTTGGGGAGCTGCGTAAACCCATGCAGCGAAATTGGATCTGCACTGTTGATCTTGATGTTCTGCTCGATCTTGGCGAGTTGTCCGCCAATATGGTCCATGACGCAATTGTAGCGTGTCACTCCCCTCCTGCTCAGAGATAAACAGTGGACAGTGGACTACTGCTGATGAGTAGGTGGGTCCTGCGGGGGCTCATGCTGGCCGGAGCCCAGGCGCGGAAACAGGTTCTGCAATCCGCGTATGAGGTAGTTGGTTTCTTTGTCGCGCTCCAGGAGCGAGTCGATCGTCTTGTCCTTACGGTCGATTTGTTCGCGCAGGAAGTCTCGCTCATCTTTCGCCTGCTCGACTTCCATTTCCAGGCGCTCGACATAGCGCGACAAGTCAGGTGTCGCTGCCGGCTCCTGTCGCGGGCTGTCGTTCCCTGTCGTGGGTGTCGCGGTTGGTGTGTCGCTCACTGTCGCGACAGGTCGCGCCGTGTCGGAGGTTGTCGGGGTGTCCGAAGCGGGCATGTCGTGGCCTGTCGCGCCCGGAGTTCCTGGTTCTTCTGGGTTGTCGAGCGTGTCGTGACTGGTCGCGACATGT
>CAMDBL010000188.1 GCA_945889015.1 Devosia equisanguinis | reverse complement strand
GCAGCGTTCGACTTGCATGTGTTAGGCCTGCCGCCAGCGTTCGTTCTGAGCCAGGATCAAACTCTCAGATTGAAGAGTTAGATTCTGGACGGCTTGGAGGGAATCATCTCCAAGGATTTCTGCGTAACGGGCACCTTCACATAAGACACGCGGCAACCAGACTTGCGTCCGGCCTCGCGCATCCATGGTGATGGCTGAAACGCAGTATCGCCAGTGTCTAGTTGATCTGACATCGCTTGCGCTAGTTCAGACCCGCCAGGACTCCGCCGCCTGCGTTTCTCTTTCTTCGGTCAACTTGTCAAAGAGCAAAGACGAACAACGAGCCGCACCCTTGGGGTCGACTGCGCCAGTCCATCTCAAAAGAAGTTCGGCGCGACCCGAGGGGCCCACCGAGCTGGTCGAGGCTTAGAGCAGAAACCTTTCGATTTCAACCGCCGCTCACTCTTGGGAAGTGGTGGCCGCCGTCAACGAGGCTGGGTGTAGTCGATACCCCGGGAGGCGTCAAGCGTTGTTCTTCATCCTGACGCACGATCGATGTATTTTTCTCGGCCAGCTCGAAAACAACGGGAAATTAATCCGTTATCTGGAAAAGAGATCCGTCTCGCAAAGTACTGAAAAACAGCGAAATTAGCTGATCGCCGCCAGCGCGTCGCCGGCAGCCGCTCTCAGATCCTGTTCGGGAGGGTGCGCGGATTCGCGCAGGCAAGCAACCGGATGCGTCGGTGGCGACACCCGCTGCGGCCGCGGACGCAGGCCTGACAGTCGCGGAAATCTCGACGGGAGGGATGATCGGCGGCGCGGCCCAGCACTCGACGCGGCATTCCGAGCTGAAGGCGACAGCATCGCGCCGCCGCAGGCATCGTTTGCCCCGGGTCGATGACAGAACAAAGCTGACAATGGAGCGGGTGAAGGGAATCGAACCCTCGTCATCAGCTTGGGAAGCTGCTGCTCTACCATTGAGCTACACCCGCGCGTCTCAACCTCTACCGTCTCCGCGCGGCGTTGTGAAGAGTGGGCGTGCTGCGCGCGATGACGGCTTGCGTGCTCCCCCGCCTGTTCACGAGTGCGCGAACGGCGCCGCCGCGACGTTCCGTGACCGCGGCAAACCTCCTAATCTCCCCACGCAACTCTGAAGTCAACGCAGCAGGAGATCCGTCCATGTCCCAGCCCGCAGCCATGCACGCCAAGGCCGAGACCACCCCGCCGGTTCATCCGGGCCTGGTCCAGGCCGAGATCGACCAGCGCATCTTCGATCTCTACGACGATTACTGCCACGGGCGTATGGACCGGCGCGAGTTCATGGCGAAGGCGGCGATGATCGCGGGCGGCATCGCGATGGCTCAGTCGCTGCTGCCGCGCTATGCGATGGCACAGACGGTGTCGTTCACCGATCCGCGCATCAAGGCGACCTACGTCACCTATCCCTCGCCCGGCGGCAACTCCGGCACGATGCGCGGCTACCTGGTGCAGCCTTCGGGCGCGGGCCCCTTCCCGAGCGTGGTCGTCATTCACGAGAACCGCGGCCTCAATCCCTACATCGAGGACGTGGCGCGCCGCCTCGCCACCGACGGCTTCCTGGCGCTCGCCCCCGACGGCCTGTTCCCCGCCGGCGGCTATCCGGGCAACGACGACGACGGCCGCGCGCTGCAGGGCAAGCTCGACCAGGGCAAGCTCAGAACCGACATGCTCAACTCCGCACGCTACGTGAAGGAGCACGCGCTCTCGACCAAGAAGCTCGGCGCGGTCGGCTTCTGCTGGGGCGGCGGCACGGTCAACTGGCTCGCGGCCACGCTCGGGGCCGACATGCAAGCGGGCGTCCCGTTCTACGGCGCAGCGCCCGATGCCGCGGCCGCGGTCGCGATCAAGGCACCGCTGCTGGTCCAGTACGCGGAGAAGGACGAGCGCATCAACGCGATGTGGCCGGCCTTCGAGACGGCACTGAAGGCGGCCGGGGTCACCTACGAGAAGCACACCTACCCCGGCACCCAGCACGGCTTCCACAACAACTCGACGCCGCGTTACGACGAGGCCCAGGCCAAGCTCGCCTGGGAGAGGACGCTGGCGTGGTTCAAGAAATACTTGGGGTAGAGGCGGCCTCTGCTCGCGATCCGCAACGGCACGCAGCCAATCGCTGCGGGCCCGTCAACATGTCGGGGCCCGCCACACCAGCGACTGCACGGTATAGACGAGGATGGCGATGCCCGCCGCTCCGATCGACGCCACGCCCAGCAGGACGATCCAATCCACAGGACCGCCGAGATCACGGAGCTCGGAACTCGTCATGACCTGCACGAACAGGACCGCGGCGATCGCGCCGATGGGCATGGAAAGCTGCGCCAGCAGGAACTTCCGCATCGAGATCGAGCGATCGCGGACGAGCACGTAGAGATAAGCCGCGGTCACGAGCACGGCAGCGGCGACCATGGCCCAGAACAGCCACCGGCCGAAGATCTCCTCGAACACGGCGAGAAGGGTATCGAGTGTCAGATCCTTCATGGCGTCCCCCTCAGGCCCTGCCGCGCAACATCGCATTGTAGGTGGCCTTCAGTGCCACCTCCTTCATCAGCCAGCTGATCCACAGCTCCTCGAGCGGCGCGATGACACCCGGGAACGAGGGCACGAGATTGTCGCGATAGTCGAACTCGATCAGCATCGCCCGGCCGACGCGGGTGATCAGCGGGCAGGAGGTATAGCCGTCATAGGCTGCGGTGCCGGTGCCGCCCCCGATGGCGGACACGAGGTGATCCTCGACCACCGGGACCTGCCATTTGACGCTGGCGGCCGTCTTGCCTTTGGGAACGCCGGCAACATCGCCGAGTGCGAAGACCTCGGGAAAACGGTGATGACGCAGTGTCCTGGAATCGACCTCCACCCACCCCTGGTCGGTCCATTTGTCGGCCCAGCTCAAGCCCGACTGGCGCACGACGGCCGGCGCACGCTGTGGCGGGATGACGTGCAGGTAGTCGTAGCCCAACTCCTTGGTGCCGGCGGGCGTGGCAAACGTCGCGATCCGCTTGCCGGGATCGATCGCTTTCAGCACGTGGCCGTAGACCGGCGTGATCGCCCGGCTTTCAAACAGCATGCGCACCTTCTCGGAGACGATCGGCACGCCGAACAGCGCGCTGTTGTGCGCCGCATAGGTGATCTTATGCTTGCCCTTGGCAGGGCCGCGACCGGCGAGGTCGTCGACGAGGAAGGTATGCTTCAAGGGCGCGCCGGCGCACTTCATCTCCGTCGCCGGGCGGGTGAAGACACCCTGGCCCCCTTGCGCGATGAATCGCGAAGCGGCGGTCCAGGTCCGTGCTGCATGCTCCGGCCCCGCATAAAGGGCTCCGATACCGTTCGTACCGACCAGGTCGAGCGAGAATCCTTCGATTGCGGCATGGTCCAGGACCAGCCCGGTCGCGACGACGAGGAAGTCGTACGGCACCGTCCGTCCGCCCGATGTGGCGACCGTCTTCGCGACCGGATCGATGCTGGCGGCGGCCTCGGCTATCAGATTGATATCCTTGGGCAGCCAGTCGGTGGTCCGGGACACGACGTAGGCCGGTGGCTTCAGTCCGGCCGCGACCAGCGACAGCCCGGGCTGGTAGATGTGGTCGACACGCCCGTCGATCAGCGTGATGGAGGCCCCCTCGAGCCGCAGGACGAGCCTGTTGGCCAGTGCGGTGCCGGCTGCCCCCGCGCCGACGATCACGATGCGCGCCTTGGTCGCGAGCTTGGTGGCCTTGGCTGGCCCGGTGCGCAGGGCGGCCGCGGCGAGCCCGCTCGCGGTGAGTGCCCGGATGAAAGACCGGCGCGTTGCCCGGACATCGAATGAGTTGGTCACGTCGGCGTCACTCCCGAGATCGCCGCCCGCGACGGCACCTTTCGCAATCCCGATACAGGTCCCGTCAGCCGCACGCCTTGACGTTTCGCAACGCTCCGGTGACGAGACGCGCCGGCGGAGCCTGACAGGCCCCGCACATTGGAAAACAGGGCCGGGTTGTCGCTGACAGGGTTCGACCGCTACAACGGCTCTACCGCAGTCGCCACAACAGGCCTCCCCCCATGCCCTCCCCCATCCTGATCGCGCCCTCGATACTGTCCGCCGACTTCGCCCGTCTAGGCGAGGAGGTGGCGACGGTCGACGCGGCCGGTGCCGACTGGATCCATCTCGATGTGATGGACGGACACTTCGTGCCCAACATCACCTTCGGCCCGCCGATCGTGAAGGCGATCCGCGGCGCGTCGAAAAAGGTGTTCGACGTGCACCTGATGATCGCGCCGGCCGATCCCTATCTCGCCGCCTTCGCCGAGGCCGGCTCCGACATCATCACGGTTCATGCCGAGGCGGGGCCGCATCTCGACCGCTCGCTGCAGGCGATCCGCGCGCTCGGCAAGAAAGCCGGCGTCTCGCTCAATCCGGCGACGCCCGTGAGCGTCGTCGAGCACGTGCTGGACCGGCTCGACCTGATCCTGGTGATGACCGTCAATCCGGGCTTCGGCGGCCAGGCGTTCATCCCCGCGATGACCGACAAGATCAAGCGGATCAAGGCGATGATCGGTGCCCGCCCGATCCATATCGAGGTCGATGGCGGCGTCACACCGGAAACCGCGGCCGCTGTGGCGGCGGCCGGCGCGGACGTGCTGGTGGCTGGCTCGGCGGTGTTCAAGGGTGGCACGCGCGACAGCTACCGTGCCAACATCACCGCGATCCGGACGAGCGCCGAGCGCGCCGCCGAAGGCACCCGGGCAAAGGTCCCGAGCTAGGATCCGACCGGGCATGAGCACCACCTTTCCTGAGGCCGTCGTGTTCGATCTCGACGGCACGCTGATCGACAGCGCGCCCGACCTGCAGGTTTGCGCCAACCGGCTGCTGGCCGAGATGGACCTGCGCCCGCTCGGCCTCGCCGAGGTCACGTCGTTCGTCGGCGAGGGCATTCCGCCCCTGATCGAGCGCTGCCTCGCCGCCGCCGGCCGCCCCGCCAGGGGCGCCGCGCTCGAGGACGCGATCACGCGCTACAAGGCGATCTATGCTGCCGCACCCGCCGAGTTCTCGCGGCCTTACGACGGCGTCGTCGCCTGTCTCGTCGAGTTGCAGCACCACGGCGTGCGGCTCGGCGTCTGCACCAACAAGAGCGAGCCGCTGGCGCGCGAGGTGATGACCGCGCTCGACCTGACGCGTTTCTTTCCCGCGATCGTCGGCGGCGACACGCTGCCGTCCCGCAAGCCGGACCCCGCGCCACTGCGGCATGCCGCGGGCCTGCTGTCCACGTTGCCGGACGGCCTCGTCTACGTCGGCGACAGCGAGGTCGACGCGGCGACGGCCGAAGCCGCCGCGGTTCCGTTCGCGCTGTTCACTCGCGGCTATCGCAAGGCGCCCGCCGAAAGCCTGCCCGCCGCCGCCCGGTTCGACGATTTCGCAGCCCTGCCCGGCATTCTGAGGAGGCTGGCGCGGCCTTGAAACGGCACCGCCGCCACCGATCTGTGCCATTCGGTGGTAAGCTGACGTGCAAAGGCCCGCGCTCGTCGCCGGCATGGCAGAAGAAGAACCGATGAAATTCGCAACCTTCCCGCTCGCCGAGGCAGAGGGCCTGCTCCTCGCCCATACGCTGGAGACGCCGACGGGCACCTTCAGGAAAGGGCGCGTGCTGTCGGCGGCCGACGTCGCCGCCATCGCCGCGAGTGGACGCGCCGAGGTGACCGGGGCGCGACTGGAGCCGGGCGACGTCGACGAGGACAAGGCGGCCGCCCGCGTCGCGCACGCTGTGGCCGGTCCCGGCACGCGGATCGGCGAGGCGGTCACCGGCCGCGCCAACCTCTATGCGACGTCCGCCGGCATCCTGCAGCTCGACACCGAGCGCCTGCTCGCCATCAACCGCATCGACGAAGGCCTGACCGTGGCGACGCTCGCCGCATTCGATCGGGTGCAGGCCGGCGAGATGCTGGCGACGATCAAGATCATTCCCTTCGCGGTCGCCGAGGCGGTGGTGGCGAAGGCGGAGCGGCAGGCGGCGGGTACGCCGCTCATCGCGGTCGCTGCGTTCGAGCCGAAAACCGCCGGGCTGATCCTGACGGAACTGCCGCAGACCAAGGCCAGCGTGCTCAAGAAGCGGGAGCGGGTGACGAGCGAGCGGCTCGCCTCCGCCGGCTCCAGGCTCGGCGCGGTTCAAACCGTGCCGCACACCGCCTCGGCCGTGGCAGCCGCCATCTTGAGCATGCACAAGTCCGGCCACGATCCGATCCTGGTGTTCGCGGCGTCCGCCATCGTCGACCGCGACGACGTGATCCCAGCCGCCGTGGTCGAGGCCGGCGGGCAGGCCATGCAGGTCGGCATGCCGGTCGATCCGGGCAACCTGATCATGGTCGGGCGTCTCGGCGAAGCCGACGTGATCGGCGTGCCGAGCTGTGCCGGCTCACCCAAGCTCAACGGCTTCGACTGGGTGCTGGAGCGCCGTCTCGCCGGGCTGCAGGTCGGCCGCGCCGAGATCACCGCGATGAGCATCGGCGGGCTGTTGAAGGAGATCCCGAGCCGCCCGCAACCGCGCGATACCGAGGGAGGATAGGCTCATCGGCGCGAGGGCCCCGCGCGAGGGGGCTGGGTAAGCCACTCCGAGCGCATGGGATGGACCGCCTTGTCGAGCGCACCTCTGATGCCTTGCCGCACTGATTAGCCGCACTGATTAACCATGGGAGTGACAGCGCGAACGGTTGCCCGTATAGGGTCGCGGTTCGATCTTTCGCGATCCTGGGATCGCCTAGCGCGTCAGCGAGTACATGATCAGGCAACGTTCGCGTCTTCTCACTGGCCTCGCAGCCCTGATCGGGCTCGGCCTGTCGCTTGCCCATTCCCCTCCGGCATCGAGCCAGGGTACGCCAGCGGCGCCGGCCCCGGCGTCACCGCCTGCCGCGGCAGCACCGCCCGCCACTGCCACGCCCGCTCCCGCCGCACCTGCGGCCGCCAGCCCACCCACCACCGGAACTCCCGCCGCCGGACCGCCTGTCGCGGCTCCTGCTCCGGCTCCGGCTCCCGCCGCAGCGGCCCCCCCGCCTCCACCGCCGGTGATGATCCCGCCCGACGTCGCCGCCGCGATCTCGCGGGTGCAGTCGACCATGGAGAAAGCGGAGAAGACGCTCGCGCGCATGAAGGAGGTCAACGAGGATCTCGGCGCGCTCCGCAACGAGGTCGAGAGCGTCATCAACACCACCACGCGGACCGCGGATGGCCTGCGCCCCCGGCTCGCCGAGGTGAAGAGCCAGATCGAAAAGCTCGGCCCCTCCCCTGCGGCCGGCGCGGCCCAGGAGGCGGCAGCCGTCGCTTCAGAACGGCAGCGCCTGCTGGCGGAGGCGTCCGCCCTCGACGGCGCGATCAAGACCCTCGAGCTGACCTGGGTTCGCGCCCGCCAGACAATCGACCGGATCACGGACCTGCGACTCGAGCTGTTCACCCGCTCGATCATGGAGCGGATGTCGAGTCCGCTGCTGCCGGCGATCTGGCGCGATGCCTTCCGCGACGCTCCGCAGGTGCAGCGGCTGATCAGCTACGTTTTCATGGACTGGGGAGCGTCGATCGCCCGCCAGCCGACCTTGGTTTCGCTGCTCGTCGCGGGCTGCCTCCTGCTTTATTTCGCGCTGCGCCGGCTCGCACACCGCATCGTGCTGCTTCGCCTCGACCGCAAGCACGCCCCGAACTTCTTCGAGCGCGCCGCGACCTCGGCCTGGATCGCGCCGGTGCGGGCAGCACCCGGCGTGCTCACAGCACTGGCGGCCTATGGCGGACTCGAGGCACTGAACCTGCTGTATTATCCGAGCGACCGCATCTCGACCTCGGTACTGAGGGCGATCTTCATCTTCGTGCCGGTGTCGGCGCTGATCTCCTCGGTGATCGCGCCAGGCGAGCCCGATCACCGGTTGGTGCCGCTGACCGACCAAGCCGCTCGCCGCGTCGCCCGCATCCTGCAGACGATCACGGGTGTCTACGCTGCCGACCTCGCCCTCACCGCGATTGGCCGCGCGCTCTACCTGCCGCTGTCGATGAGCGTGATCCAGACCCTGATCACCACTCTCGCCTTTGCCGGACTGCTGATCGCGCTGCTGCTGACCCCGTTCGACACCATCGGGCCGGACCAGGCACCGCGCATGGTCTCGCGCCGGCACCCCGTCTGGCTGAAGGCGCCGGGCTGGGGTCTTGCTTTTGGCATCCTGGTCGCGACGGCACTCGGCTACGTCGCGCTCGGCCGCTTCGCGTCGCAGCAGGTGATCATGACCGGTGTCGTCGGGCTGGTCGTGACGCTGCTGTTCCTCGCCATCCGAGCCTTCACCCGCGACCAGAACGGCGGCAGCCATCCCGTCGGCCAAGTGCTCGAGCAGCGGTTCGGGCTCGATGCCGGCCGCCGCCAGCAACTCGCCACGCTGACCGAGTTCGCGCTGACGCTGTTGCTCGCGATCCTGGCCCTGCCTGTGCTGCTGGTGCAGTGGGGGTTCTCGGAAGGCGACATCCACGACTGGTACAAGCAGGCGCTGTTCGGTTTCCAGGTCGGGCAGTTCAATATCTCGCTGATCAAGATCCTGATCGGCGTGCTGTTGTTCATCGGCCTGCTGTTCGTGACGCGACTGGTGCAGCGCTGGCTGCGCGAGACCGTGCTGACGCAGTCGCGGCTGGACACCGGCGTCATCAACTCGATCGACACCTCGATCGGTTATGCGGGAACCGGCGTCGCGGCGCTGTTGGCGATTTCCTACGCCGGCTTCGACGTCACCAATCTCGCCATCGTCGCCGGCGCCCTCTCGGTCGGTATCGGCTTCGGCCTGCAGTCGATCGTCAACAACTTCGTCTCGGGCTTGATCCTGCTGATCGAGCGTCCGGTCAAGGTCGGCGACTGGATCGTGATCGGCAACGAACAGGGCAACGTGCGGCGGATCTCCGTGCGCTCGACCGAGATCGAGACCTTCGACCGCGCGAGCCTCATCGTCCCCAACTCCGAGTTGATCACGGGTCGCGTTCTGAACTGGACCCACCGCGACGCCATGGGCCGCGTGGTCTTGAAAGTGTCGACGCCC
>CAMDBL010000187.1 GCA_945889015.1 Devosia equisanguinis | reverse complement strand
CCGCGCGCTCTCACGCACCGCGCGGCTTCAATTGCAGATGGTGTCGATCCCCGCGATCGAGAAGCGCCCCTCGATCGTCGACTGGATCGGCAAGGATCTCGTCGGCATCGCCACTGGACTGCTGCAGGAGATGCTCGACGACCGCGAGCTGCAGAAGGCGATCTCGCGCATGGAGATCGCCGGCATCGTAACCACCTCGGGGAGCGTGCTGCGCACGTCAGAGTCCGCCCGGGTCGGCAAATTCAGGACGGCAATCACCTACTTCTTCCACGAGCGCACGCTCTACAGCGACGCGATCTCCTATCCCGTTGCGGACGACGCGCCCTGCGGCTACGTGCCGATCCCGATGGACGCGACGAGCCCCGGATTGCAACGCGACCGCCGCTCGCTCGAAAGCGGCCTCGAGACGGCTCGGGCGCGATTGAATCAGATCGGCCGGGCGGGCCGCAAGAGCGGGAAGGATTGAGCCCTCGGGTCGCCGGCCGCGTCCGACCGTGATGCCTCATTCTTCAACTGGTCATCGGCCCTTGAACCGCGGAACGCGTCCCTCGGCCTGCGCGACGTGACTCTCGTCGACGTCCTCGCTCCACTCCAGCGCATAGCGCAGCGCATCCGCCACCTCGGCCGCAGCCGGTGAGCTCGCGTCGAGCCTGGTGCGCACGATCCGCTTGGCACCGCGCGTGGCGAGCGGACCGGCCGCCGCGATCGTCCGCGCCATCGCCGCCGCCACGGCCTTCACCTCGCCGGCCGGCACGACCTCCTCGACGAGGCCGAGACGATGCATCTCGCGCGCGTCGATGGTTGCGCCGGTCGCGATGAGTTGCAGCGCCTTGCCGCGCCCGACGATGGCGGCGAGCCGCATCGGGCCGCCCGCGCCTGGAAAACCGCCCCACATCACCTCCGGCAGGTGCATCGTCGCGGTTTCGGCGGCAATGCGGATGTCGCAGGCCAGCGCCAATTCGCAGCCACCGGCCCGCATCGGCCCGTTGACAGCGGCGATCACGATCTGCGGTGCGACCTCGAGCGCGGTGAACGCGCGATTGGCGAGACGGACCAGCGCGATGATGTCGTGCTTCGACATCGAGGCGCGGAGTCTCGGGTTCAAAAGCCCGGTCGAGAAGTGCTCGCCGCCCGAGCCCGTGACGACGACGGCGTTGACGTCGTCGCGTTGGGCAAGGCCGGCCGCGACCTGCTCGAGCTTCGCCAGCGCCTCTGGCGTCATCCGGTTGGCTTCGTCGGGCTTGGCGACAGTGATCGTCATCACGCCGGAGGCCACCTCGGCGGTCAGTTCGTCGGTCACGGTGGACCACGCAGGCGACGTCATGGGCGGTCTCGCTTGGGTCAAAGAAGCCGGCAACCCGACGATGACCGTGCTCTCGCCTCGTTGCAAGCCCAGACGTGGTGGAGAACAGACATGGCCAAGCCCTCCCCATCGCGGTCGCCGACTGCTAAGGACACAGCGCCGCGCCATCGGGCGGCAGACGGCACCGAACGCCAACGACGGGGGCACAGATGACGAAGGGCAAGACAGTGTCTGTGACAATCGCGGTGGCGGCGATGCTGGCCCTCGCGCCCCTGGCAGCCGCCACGGCCGAAACCAGCGCCGTCGCCCAGATGAAGTCTCGCGATGGCAAGGATCTCGGCCAGATCAATCTGACCGAGACGCACGCCGGCCTGCTGCTGTCGGTCAAGTTGAAGGGGCTGCCGCCGGGACCGCACGGCTTCCACGCCTACGAGGTCGGCAAGTGCGAAGGCGACCTCTCCAGCGCCGGCGCCATCTACAATCCTCTCGGCGCCAAGCACGGATTGCTGTCCGAAGACGGACCCATGGCCGGCGACCTGCCCAATCTGATCATTCCCGCGAACGGCGAGATCGAGGTCGAGTTGCTGAGCCCCTTCCTCGCGCTCAGCAAACAAGGAGACGAGGCGCTGCTCGATGTCGATGGCGCCGCGCTGGTGATCCGCGAGCGGGCCGACGACTACCGGACCGACCCAGAGGGCGACAGCGGCGGCCGGATCGCCTGTGGCGTCATCGTCCCACTCAAGTAGCTCAAGATGAAGCAAAACTGGCCTGGATCAATCAAATATTAACGCAACCGATGCTTCCATTGAGTTTCAGTCGCGCGGATTCGTTCCGCACGACAACCGCTTCCATCGGCAGCGGCGAGTGGATCCGGCTGGAACCACCTCGCACCGATGCGCAGACTGGATCTTGCCGGACCGCGCCACTGTCGAAAGGTCGACAGCCGCGACTCGGCCGGGAGTGAGGGCCGATTGACCAAGCGCACGGCCGTTGTCGGAGCAGGGCTCGCCGGACTCGCTTGTGCGCGCGTCCTGCGCCGGTCGGGCTGCTATGTCGAGGTGTTCGAGGCTGATCGCATCGTCGGCGGCCGCCTCGCCACCACGCGCATGGGCCTCGCCTCCTTCGACCACGGCGCCCAATACGTGACGGCGCGCTCCACCCAGTTTCAAAACTACCTCAAAGAGCTGCACGACACCGGCTACGCCGCCCGCTGGACGCCGCGGTCGGTGACCGGCGAAGCCGGAGGCGGCCAGATCCTGCCCTGGTATGTCGGCACCCCGGGCATGGCCTCGATGGTCCGCCCGCTGGCCGAGAGCGTCCGCATCCGCGCGGGGCGCCGGGTGCACACGATCGAGCAGCTCGACAAGGGCTGGTTCCTCTGGTTCGACGATGAGACCTCGGTCGGCCCGTTCGCCGCCGTCGCCATCACCGTGCCGGCACCCGAGGCCACCTTGATGCTCGGCCGTCTCGACGACCTCGCCGAGCCGCTGAGCAGGGTGCGCATGTCACCCTGCTGGGCCCTGATGGTGCGACTGGAGCAACAGGCGTTCCCCGAACAGGACGTCTATTCCGACATGTCCGAGGTGATCCGCTGGATCGCCCGCAACTCGACCAAGCCGGGACGCGGCACGATCGGCGAAAGCATCGTCGTGCACGCCTCGCAGGGCTGGAGCCGGGAGATGGAGGACGTCGACCCCGAGGCCGTCGCCGACGCGCTGTGGGGCGAGGTCTGCCAGACGCTCGGATTGAAGCCGGTCCGGCCGGCGCAAATGGTGGCGCATCTTTGGAAGCACGGGATCGCCGACCAGCATCTGGGCGAATCGTACGTGTTCTCCACCGAGCACCGCGTCGGCGTCGCCGGCGACTGGTGCCTCGGCCGGCTCGCCGAGCACGCCTTCGAGAGCGGCGCCAGCCTCGGCCGCGCGATCATCGCCGCGCTGAACTGACAGCCGGCACTCTGGACGCTCCCGACCGGTCCCGTCAGGATCGAAAACGCTGCATTCTTCGATCGCGAGCTGGCTCGCGCGCCTCATCGCGCATTCAAGACCCGGCGAATCAGGAAAATGTCGTGTCCAGGGCAATTCACCATTGCGCGAATCAAAGACATGCCACCCTCACTAAGCACCTGAATTCATAGGGTGCCGCATGAACCAACCCGACATCGCCATGGGAAGGGCCACGGCGTCGGCACTCGATTCTCCAAGTGATCGGCGTGGACGGCAGGATCGGGATCGCGGTGGAACCGACGCGCACCATCCGTCCATCAGGCCCGGAGAGATTGAGATCTGCGCGTCGGAGATCCACGGCAGCCACAGAGACGAAATCGATGGATTGCGGGCGCTCGCGATCCTTCCAGTCTTCCTGTTCCATGCGGGCGTGAAGACGTTCTCGGGCGGCTTCGTCGGGGTCGACGTTTTCTTCGTCGTCAGCGGTTTCCTCATCACCTCGATCGTGCTGCGCGACATGTCGCTGGAGCGCTTCTCGTTTGCGGAATTCTGCGAGCGGCGGGCGCGCCGCATTCTCCCCGCGTTGTTCCTCGTCACCGTCTGTTGCCTGCCGCTGGCTTGGCTCGTGATGTTTCCCGCCGAGCTGAAGGCATTTGCCCAGAGCCTCATGTCGGTCGGCCTGCTGGCATCGAACGTGCTGTTCTGGATGCAGAGCGGCTACTTCGCAGTGGACGCGGAGCAGAAGCCGCTGCTGCACACCTGGAGCCTCGCGGTCGAGGAGCAATTCTACCTGGCCTTCCCGATCATTCTGCTTCTGGTCTGGCGCTACCGTCGAGACTGGCTACTGCCCGTAGTGATCGCGCTCGCCGCCGCGAGCTTCGCCTTATGCGAAATCGGCTGGAGACTGAAGCCGTCGGCGACGTTCTATCTCGCGCCCACCCGTGCCTGGGAATTGTTGATCGGCGCGGCGTGTGCCATCTGGCAAGCCAGCCGGCCGGTCGCAGGCAGCACCTTCCTTTCAGGATTGGGGCTTGTCGCGATCCTCGCCAGCGTCCTGCTCTACGACAAGACGACGCCATTTCCGTCGTACTACGCCCTGTTGCCGACTCTGGGAACCGCGCTGGTGCTCCTCTACGCACGCCCGGGAACGTTCGCCCATCGGTTGCTATCGCTTCGCCTGCTCGTGGTCATCGGACTGCTCAGCTACAGCGCCTACCTCTGGCACCAACCCCTCATTGCGTTCGCGCGCATGTACAAGACCGTCCATGCGGCCGAATGGATATTGCTCGGAGCGGCGCTGTTCAGCTTCCCGCTCGCCTACCTGTCCTGGCGCTTCGTGGAGTTGCCGTTCCGAGACGCACGCAGCGGCCCGATTCGCTCGCGGCGCACGCTGCTCACACTGAGCGCGACGGGTCTTGCCGCGTTCGTCGTGACCGGGCTCGCCGGACACGCGGCCGTCGGATTTCCAGACCGTTTCGACGCGCGCACGCTTCGACTGGCGCAGAGCGTTGACGACATCGGGCGGTTCCGGGGCTGCATGGAGATCGGTGCGAACGCGACGCGGGACACCCTCGCCAACTGCCGCCTCGGGGCGCCCGGGTCGACGCCGACGTTCGTGCTGCTTGGCGATTCGCATGCAGGCGCCATTGCCGACGGGCTCGACCGCGCAGCCCTCGCGATGGGCCGCGCAGGCTTCGTCGTGGGTGTCAATGCCTGCCCTCCGGTGGCCGATGCGGGCACGCACTGGAGTGGGACGCGAGAAACCTGCCCCGCCTTCCAGTCCGGCCTCGTCGCTCTCGTCGAGCGATTGCGCGTCAGGCACGTAATCCTGCACGCGATGTGGGAGAGTTTCGACGACGGCAACCTCGTGCCGGCGCATGCCGGTGGCCCGACTGCCGGCTCTCTCGAGAACGGGCTGTTGGACTCGATGCGCCGGCTGCGCGAGCGCGGAGTGAGCGTCGTCGTGATCGGGAGCACGCCGCGGGCCGCATTCATCGTGCCGACGACCCTCGCGCGCTGGCGCCATCTGATGCCCGGACGAGACCTGAGGCCGGAGCTCGCGGATTTCCTCCGTGAGAACCGCACGGCTCGCAAAGTGTTCTCGGGTCCGGCCTTCCGCAGCCTCGCGCGCCTCGTCGACGTGCATCAGGTGTTCTGTGGAAGCGGGCTGACCGATCGCTGCGACCTCGACGACGGGTCGAACGCCTACTTCTACGATCAGCACCACCTGACGCGCACCGGCTCGCTACTTCTGGCCGACCGCCTGCGCGCGGCACTGGAGCACGAGCCGAACGGCAGCGGTCGGCCCGCGCCACCTCGCACCGCCTCCTGGTAAGTTCGGCTCCTGCGACACCACGGCAGACCGCGCGGTGGGTCTTGCAACGGGCGGTGAAATCGTGCCTGTCCCAGGCTGATGCTCACCAGCAGCGGAGATAACTCATGCGACCCGAAATGGCGAGGAAGCTCGCGCAAGCGATCTGGCGCCAGCGTGTGACGACCTACGGGCCGACCTTGCTGCTGCTGATCGTCTGCACCTCGCTCGGCGGCTGGTTCTTCAGCTACAGGCTCGACCGCGCCGATCCGGCCATAGCGATGACTGAGGTCACCGGCATAGTGATGGAGGCACGCCGCGTCGCCAGCAAAGCAGCCGTCACCATCGCCCACATCCGCCTGGACGACGGCAAGGAGATCGACGCCGACAGCACGCTGCCCGCTCCACTGATCCCCAACGAGCATGTCGTGCTGAACGAGATGCGCCACGCCTCGGGCAAGATGTCGTATCATGTGCTGAAGGTGCAGAACTGACGATACGCCTCTGGCCGCGCCTGTCCCTCGTCACGCCCCCACGCCCCACAGCTTGCGCGCGAAGCCCGGATAGGTCTCGGCCACCTCGCGCGCGACCTGGCCGCGCAGCACGGCCATCGCTTCGGGGTCGAGCGGCTCGGTGGCCGGCACCACGGCCGGCGCCTCGAAGGTGAAACCGGTCGCGGACTTCACATGGGCCGTCGAGACGCCGGGATGCGCGCTCTCGAGCCGGAACCGGCCCTGGTCGCGGTCGTAGCGGAAGACGCAGAGCCCCGTCACCAGCGCATACGGGCCGCCGGGCCGATAAACCTCCGACGGCGACGAGCCGGCAGCACTGATGAAATCCACCTTCTGCACCAGCGTGCGCGGCGAATGCTCCTCGCGAAACAGAATGACCCGTGGGATCAGGTGGTAGAGATAAGCCGAGCCGAAGGAGCCGGGGAACCGCACCTTCGACTGCGGATAGCCGCCGAGCCCGACGAGATTGATGTTGCCCGCGCCGTCGATCTGGCCGCCAGACAGGAAAAAGGCGTCGATACGCCCTTGAGCCGCGCAATCGAACAGCTCCTTGCCGCCGTCGGTGAACGGATTGTGCTCGCGGCTGCCGAGCAACGAGACCCGCGTCGCGCCCTTCGACAAGGCCCGTGTCAGCAAGGCCGCGCTGCCGGGAATCGGCGAGCTGGCGCCGACGGCGATGTGGCCGAGGCCCGAGAGCATGCGGGCGATGGCGGCGATCATGATCTCGGGCGTCGAGACTTCGGTCATAAGGTCAACCTGCCGCTGCGGTTTCACAAAACGGATGTGCCAGACTCTTATATGTCCTCTTATAGGTCAGCTCTGGCTCGGGTCGAGTGCATAGTATGTTGCATCGCCGGAGCGGGACAGAAGGGGGCGACGCCGTGGGGATCTTACTGCTGCCGTTTACGCCGCGCTTCGCCGCATTGACGATCTGCATCGTCGCGACCGCGGCCCTTGCGGCCTTCTGTATTCAGCAGCCGCAGTGGCTCGAGGCCCTGCTCGCTCCCTTGGCCGTCTTCGGTGGACTGGCCCTGATGGGCATCCATGACCTCGTCCAGCGCAAACACTCGATACTGCGCAACTATCCGATCGCGGCCCATCTCCGCTTCCTGTTCGAGGAGATCCGGCCGGAGATGCGGCAATACTTCTTCGAGGGCGAGAAAGACGGGACGCCGTTCTCGCGCGACACGCGGGCAATCGTCTACCAGCGCGCAAAGCTGCAACTGGACAAGCGGCCATTCGGCACGCAGTACGAGGTCTACGAAGGCAGCTTCGAGTGGATCAATCACTCGATCGCCCCCAAGCCTGTCGCCTACGAACCGTTCCGCGTCTCGATAGGCGGACCTGACTGTGCGATGCCCTATCGGGCCTCGGTGCTCAACATCTCGGCCATGAGCTTCGGCGCACTCAGCGCCAACGCCATACGCTCGCTCAACAAGGGCGCGAAGATGGGCGGATTCGCTCACGACACGGGCGAGGGCGGCCTCTCCTCCTACCATCGCGAGATGGGCGGCGACCTCATCTGGGAGATCGGCTCGGGCTATTTCGGTTGCCGCCGGCCGGACGGCAGCTTCTGCCCCGAGACCTTTCAGAAGGTGGCCGCCGGCACGCAAATCAAAATGGTCGAGCTGAAGCTGTCGCAGGGCGCCAAGCCTGGCCATGGCGGCGTGTTGCCTGCCGCCAAGGTCAGCCGCGAGATCTCGCTCACACGCGGCGTGCCGGTGGGCCGCGACTGCATCTCGCCCTCCAGCCATCCCGCGTTCTCGACACCGGTCGGATTACTCGAGATGATCGCCGAGATGAGGCGACTGTCGGGCGGCAAGCCCACGGGGTTCAAGCTCTGCATCGGCCATCCCTGGGAGTTCCTCGCCATCTGCAAGGCGATGCTGGAGACCGGGATCACTCCTGACTTCATCGTCGTCGACGGCAAAGAGGGCGGCACCGGTGCCGCGCCCCTCGAGTTCGTCGATCACGTCGGCATGCCGCTGAGGGACGGGCTGTCTTTCGTTCACAACGCGCTCGTCGGATGCGGCTTGCGCGAGCGAATGCGGATCGGCGCCTCGGGCAAGATCGTCTCGGCGTTCGACATCGCGCGAGCGATGGCTCTCGGTGCGGACTGGTGCAACTCGGCCCGAGGCTTCATGTTCGCGGTCGGCTGCATCCAGGCCCAGAGCTGCCATACCGACCGCTGTCCGACCGGCGTCGCGACGCAGGATCCCACGCGTCAGCGTGCACTGGTGGTTTCCGACAAGTCCCAACGCGTGGCCAACTTCCACGCCGCGACGCTGAACGCGCTGGCCGAGCTCGTCGCCGCGGCTGGATTGTCGCACACGAGCGAGATTCAGCCCTACCACATCTGCAAACGCGTCTCGGCGACAACCAGCGCGACCTATGCCGAGCTCTATGAGGCGGTCGAGCCGCGCGCGTTGCTGACACGCCCCGCAAACGTGTCTTTCCGCGACGCCTGGGCGCTGGCCCGCCCCGACAGCTTCGAGCGGGCGCGCTGAGGCACCCGCTCGCTTATGCTGGTCCAACGCTCACCGCGTCAGGTACAATGTCGAGATCTTGAGTGCGATGTCGCGGAACGCGTCGCGAAGTTGCTGGCCGCTCTCCGCGAGATAGAACATCGTCGTATCCGAGGCGCAATAGTCCCTCAGCGTCGAGATCGCGGACTGGTTGCCACCGAGTGCGAAGCCGATCGAATAGACCTCGATCTTTTTGCGCTTCATCTCCGTGCACATCTGGCGCGCCTGCTCGGTCGACGAGCCGTTGGACGAAATGCAATTGATACGCGTGTTCATATCCGAGTTGCGATCCGCGACGCCGTTGCAGTACTGCGTGTTGTACTCACCGTCCGTCATCAGGATGGCGATCTTGCGAAGTTGCGGTTCACCGTTGGCGTTGAGGTTAGACAGTGTCAACGCCGGAGCAAAATTGCATCGGCGGGCCGGAGGAATAATGCATCGGTCTTGAACGCAAGAAGGCCCCCGCGCGCGGGGGCCTTCTTGCGTTCGCGGCGTCTTTTTCAGTCCTGGCCGGCCGGCGCCGGTGTGTCGGCTTTGG
>CAMDBL010000186.1 GCA_945889015.1 Devosia equisanguinis | reverse complement strand
TTCAGTCGAATGGGAATGCGGGACGAGCATGGGACGCCAGCACGACATCACACCCGATCCCCTCGCCCGGGGTAACATCGAAGGGCAGAACCCCGCCACACCCGAGCGGTTGCCTGGGCATACGTCCGAGGTGGCGAGCCAGTCCGGGGCCGCCGCGCGAACCACCACGGAGCTGAGAGGACGTCCGGCCTTCCTATTCGAGGCTGCTCCCTTTCTCGCCGTGGCCTTGAACTCCGACAGCTCGGCCTTGCCCGCTCCGCCCGAAGGCGGGACGTGGCGGCTGTCGGGCTACCTCACCCTGGGGGAGCCCGAATCGGCACTAGCAGGCATGGACCCAGAGAAGGTGCTCGCGGCCGTCTCGTCGCATGCCCACTGTGTCTGGCGCCGGCAAAGCCCCGCCTGACGCCGGCGGCATTTCATGTGCGGGCATCCGCTCACGCGCATCATGACTCCGCCTCGATGTTGATGTAATGCTATAACATCACTCAGGGATACCAGGAGTCCATGCCGTGCCGCACGCCAGAACTCTCGCATGTCTGATGCTCGCCACGTTGCTCGCCGTGCCCGCCCCGGCACAGGCCCAGCATCGCCACGCCGGTGCCCACGTGCACGGCAGCGGCAAGCTCGACATCGCCATCGAGGGCAACAAGCTCTCGATCGGCCTCGACAGCCCTGCCGACGACATCCTGGGCTTCGAACACGCGCCGAAGACCGCAGCCCAGAAAGCCAAGCTCGAGAAGGCCGTGGCCAGGCTCAAGGACGCCGCCACGATTTTCAAGACGCCGGCCGATGCCGCCTGCAATCTGATCAAGGCCGAGGCGGGGCTGGAGCAGCCCGATCCCAAGGCGGCAAAGCCCAGCGAGCACGCCGACTTCACCGGGGCGTTCGAGTTCGAATGCGGCGCGATCGCCAAGCTCACGAGCCTCGATCTCGGCTATTTCGCCACCTTCCCCGGCGCCGGCAAGCTCGCTATCACCATCGTGACGACGAAGGCCCAGACCACGCGGGAAGCCACCAAGTCGAAACCCCGCATCGATCTCAAGGGCTTGAATTGACGGGCCGGCGCGCCTGCATGACGACAGATCGGGGCCCACGATGCCAGCCGTCATCAACGTTTCGGGCGTGCGCTACCGGTGGCCCGGCCAAAGGGGTTTCGGGATCGCCATCGACAGCCTCGAGCTGGAGCAGGGCACCTGCACGCTGCTGATCGGGCCCTCCGGCTCGGGCAAGTCGACGTTGCTCGCCTTGCTCGCCGGCATCTGCGCCCCTCAGCAAGGCCGCATCGAGATCCTGGGCACCGACATCGCCCGCCTCTCGGCCTCCGCGCGCGACGGATTCCGGGCCGAGCACATCGGCGTCGTGTTCCAGATGTTCAACCTGCTGCCCTACGGCTCGGTGATCGCCAACGTCGTGTTGCCGCTGAGCTTCGCGCCCGCGCGCCGCGCCCGCGCCGCCTCCGAGCGCTCCATCGAGGACGAGGCCCGCCGGCTGCTCGCGCGGCTCGGCATCGCCGACGAGATCGCGCGCAGCGGCTCCGCCTCCGAGCTCAGCGTCGGCCAGCAGCAGCGCGTGGCCGCCGCCCGGGCTCTCATCGGCACACCGGAGATCGTCATCGCCGACGAGCCGACCTCTGCGCTCGATGCCGACAGCCGCGAGCAGTTCCTGGCGCTGCTGTTCGCCGAGGTGAAGGCACGCGGCGCAACGCTGCTGCTGGTCAGCCACGACCGCGAGCTGGCACCGCTGTTCGACCGCGTGCTGAGGCTCGACGAGGTCGCCACCCCGATGGCCGAGGTGGCCGCGTGATCGTCCTCCGCCTCGCCCTGCAGTCGCTGCGCAATCGCTCGCTGACGGCGGCCCTGACTGTGCTCTCGATCGCGGTCAGCGTGATGCTGCTGCTCGGCGTCGAGACGGTGCGCAACGGCGCGCGGCAGAGCTTCACCGACACCATCTCCGGCACCGACCTCGTCGTCGGCGCCCGCAGCGGCAGCCTGCAGCTGCTGCTCTACTCGGTGTTCCGCATCGGCAACGCCACCAACAACGTGACCTGGGCGAGCTATGAGGAGATCGCGCGCCAGCCCGAGGTCGCATGGGCGGTGCCGATCTCGCTCGGTGACAGCCATCGCGGCTTCCGCGTGCTCGGCACTACGTCCGAGTACTTCACCCGCTACCGCTACCGCCAGACGCGAACGCTGACATTCGCGGGCGGCAAGCCGTTCTCCGATCTGTTCGACGCGGTGATCGGCGCCGACGTGGCCCAGAGCCTCGGCTACGCCGTCGGGTCGCCCCTCGTCGTCGCGCATGGGCTCGGCTCCGTCGCGTTCGTCCAGCACGACGACAAGCCGTTCCGCGTCTCGGGCATCCTCGAGAAGACGGGGACGCCCGTCGACAAGACGGTGCACGTCAGCCTGGAGGCGATCGAAGCCATCCACGTCGACTGGCAGAGCGGCGGGCGCACGCCCGACGAGACCGCCACCGCCGACGAGGTCCGCAAGATGGATCTGAAGCCGAAGGCGATCACCGCCGCGCTGATCGGCCTCAAGTCCAAGATCGCCACCTTCAAGCTGCAGCGCGACATCAACACCTACCCGCGCGAGCCGCTGACCGCGATCATCCCGGGGGCGGCGCTGCAGGAGCTGTGGAGCCTCGTCGAGGTCGCGGAGACAGCGCTGACGGCGGTCTCCTGGATGGTGGTCGCGACCGCGATCCTCGGCATGATCACGTCGATTTTCACCACCCTCAACGAGCGCCGGCGCGAGATGGCGATCCTGCGGTCGGTCGGAGCCCGCCCCACCACCGTGGTCGGCTTGCTGGCATCGGAGGCGGGTCTGCTGACGCTGGCCGGAGTGGTTGTAGGCGTGGCAATGCTGTATGTTGCCTTGGTTGTGGCAAGCCCGATACTCGACCGGTCGTACGGGCTGCGCCTCGCCGTCGAATGGCCACGCTGGAATGAGATCCGGATGCTCGGTGGCATCGTCGGTCTGGGCTTCCTCGCGGGCCTGCTGCCGGCGCTGAAGGCCTACCGCCTGTCGCTCGCCGACGGTATGACGATCAAGACCTGATGGGGCGCGCAGCCGAGGTGACGGCCCGGACGCGACGCGATGGAGCCGATGACGATGTCGATGACGAGACGCGGATTCCTTATCTCCTCCTCATCCCTGGTGGCCGCCGGACTGGTCACATCGATCCCCGACATATGGGCCGCCGAGGAGATCGTGCAGCTCAACTGGGCGCAGCTCGTGCCGCCCGCCCCGCCCAAGCCCAGAAGCTTCCTCGCCGGCCGCTCGTCGGGCCCCTTCGATCTCGGTTCGGTGCCCGATGACGGCACACCCGCGCCGCCCCCTCAACCGGAGGGTCGCTGGATGTCGGGCGGCCAGCGCAAGCAGAACGCGACGCCAGCGCCGGTGGTGCAGGCGCTCGACGGCAAGAAGGTGTCGATCGGCGGCTACGTCGTTCCGCTCGATTTCGACGCGACAGAGGTCAAGGAGTTCCTGCTGGTGCCGTTCGTCGGCGCCTGCATCCACGTGCCGCCGCCCCCCGCCAACCAGATCATCTACGTCAAGTCGGCGAAGGGCTTCGGCATCAAAGGCATGTTCGATCCGGTCTATGTCACCGGCACGCTGACGACCACCGTGGCCTTCACCGGCCTCGCCGAGGCCGGCTATTCGCTGACGGCCGACAGCATCGTCGCGCGGCCGGCGTAGGGACGGCGGATAAGTCTCACGATGAACGCTGCAGTGCCGTTCGCAGAGCAGCGACAATCCGATCCTGCACGTCAGGCGCCAGATACGGATGGAACGGCAGGCTAAGCACCTCGCGCTCCAGCTGCTCGGTGACGGCGAGCCGCTCGGCTGCCCGCGGGTAGTGGCGATAGGCGCCCTGCCGGTCGAGCCCCAGCGGATAATACACCGCCGTCGGAATGCCAGCCGACTTCAAGTCCGTCGCGATCCGGTCGCGCGACGCTGCCGGTACGCGGATCGTGTATTGCGCCCATGCGGAGCGCGACGGCGCGGGCACGGTCGGCAGCACGCACGCACCGGCGAGCCCTGCATCGTAGCGCTCCGCCACCACCTGCCGTTTTGCAAGCTCGTCCTCGAAGATCTCGAGCTTGGCGAGCAGGATCGCGGCCTGCAGCGTGTCGAGCCGCCCGGCCATACCGATCCGGACGTTGTCGTATTTGTTCGAACCCTGCCCGTGGACCCGCAGGCTGCGCATCAGCCTGGCTAGCTCCGCATCCCGCGTCAGCACCGCGCCGCCGTCGCCGTAGCAGCCGAGCGGCTTGGCCGGGAAAAAGCTCGTCGCCGTAGCGATGCCGAGGCCGCCCAGACGTTTGCGATGATAACTCGCACCGAACGCCTGGGCCGTGTCGCACAACACCCACAGGCCGTGGCGTTCGGCCAGCGGCAGAATCGCATCGTAGTCGGCCGGCAAGCCGAACAGATCGACGGGGATGACGCCGACCGGCTGCAGCCCGGCCTTCCGCGCCACGGCGATGCCGGCCTCGAGGCTCTCCGGGTCCATGTTGAAGGTCGCCGCATCGACATCGACGAACACCGGCGTCGCGCCGAGCCAGGCGACCACCTCGGCCGTGGCGCAGAACGTGAACGAGGGGCACAGCACCGCCTGCCCCGGGCGCACGCCCTTCGCCATCAGCACCAGCGCCAGCGCATCCGTGCCCGACGCGCAGGTGACGACATGCTCGACGCCGGCGAAGGCGCCGAGACGGTTCTCCAGCTCGGCGACCTCCGGCCCCATGATGAACTGGCCGTGGGCGAAAACGCGCGCGATCGCCTCGTCGATGCGGGCACCGAGGCGGGCGCGTTGGGCGGCGAGATCGACGAAGGCAATGGCCTCGCCAGTGGACTTTGTGGTGGGCTCGCTCATCCGATCAACTCCAGACCGCCGCCCTTCGCCTCGCGATAGCGCTCGCCGGTGCGCGGACAGACGAGATCGGCGCCGAGGCGTTCGCCGCTGCGTCCGACCCAGCCGATCCGCCGGCCGGGATTGCCGACGACGAGGGCGTGCGCGGGCACGTCCCGGGTCACCACCGCGCCAGCCCCGATCATGCAGTAATCGCCCAGCGCATGACCGCAGACGATGGTGGCGTTGGCACCGATGGTGACGCCGCGGCCGACGGGCGTCAGTCCGAACTCGGCCTTGCGCGAAACGTGGGCGCGCGGCGTCAAGACATTGGTGAACACGCACGAGGGGCCGCAGAACACGTCCTCGCCGAGTTCGACCCCCGCATAGAGCGAGACATTGTTCTGGATCTTGGCGCCGCGGCCGATCCTGACGTTCGGTCCGATCATGCAATTCTGGCCGATCGAGCAGTCCGCGCCGATCTCGGTGCCGGCGAGCACGTGACTGAAATGCCAGACGCGGCTGCCCGCACCGATCGCCACGACACCCTCGTCGACGTAGCTGGACTCGTGCACCAGGGCGCCGGGAAAGCGGGCATCCTCGCGCATCTCGCCGCCGACGTTCGGCACCCTCCGCCCCCCGCTCATGTGAGGTGGCGCCGGGCAAAGTCGTGCACGCCGCCGCTCGAGGTCAATGACAGCTTGCGGATGGCGGAGGCGACCTCGACCGAGGGCCGCACGGTCTCGATGGCGAATCCGCGACCCGCCAGGATCTCCTCGTAGCTGCGCGTATGCAGATCGGTGAAGCCTTCGGAGAACTCGATCTCCCGCCCGTCGACCGTGATCGAGCGGAACGTCGCCTGTCCCGGCTTCAAGTCGGCCGGCAGGTCGTTGCGATCGATCGACAGGAACCAGCGCACCTGACCCTTCTTGCAACGCAGGATGCCGGCGGCGCGGTTGTCGTCGCGCAACTGCAGCGTCTGGCTCTCGATGCCGCCGAAAACGTAGGCCACCATGTCGAAGAAATGGATGCCGATGTTGGTGGCGACGCCCCCCGCCTTGCCGTCGTCGCCCTTCCAGGAGCTGTGATACCAGCGCCCGCGCGAGGTGATGTAGGTCAGCACCACCTCGTAATCCGTGCGCCTCGATGCGTCGATCTCGGCCTTGAGCTGCTGGATCGCCGGGTGCAGCCTGAGCTGCAGGATGGTGGAGATGCGCCGGTTGGTCTCACGCTCGATCTCGGCGAGACCGTCGAGGTTCCACGGGTTCAGCACCAGCGGTTTCTCGCAGATCACATCCGAGCCCGCCCGCAGGCCGAAGCGACAATGGGCGTCGTGAAGGTAGTTCGGCGAGCAGATCGCGACATAGTCGATCGCCTTGCCGGCACGGCGCAGCTTGTCGATGTGGCGGTCGAAGCGCTCGAACTCGACGAAGAAATGCGCGTCGGGAAAATAGCTGTCCATGATCCCGACGGAATCCTTGGGGTCGAGCGCGACCACCAGGTCACCGCCGACGGACTTGATCGCCCGCATGTGGCGTGGTGCGATGTAGCCGCCGGCACCGATCAGCGCGAAGTTTGTCACGTGCTTGCCTGCCGATGAAGTGAGGCCCCGAATCCTGCCGGCTGAAGCCGGCTCCGTCACGGCCCGATAGGGTGCCGAACGCGTTCACCTGTCAAGGGCAGCGCCCCTCCACGGCCCCCCGGCCGGTGGACGACACATGCCTTGCCGATGGCTTCCCGCCGCTCACTCCCGCGATTGTAGCCGGGTCGGGGGCGCGGTCGGGGGCGAAGTCGGGCCGGCCGTCAGCCGGTCGCCGAGGCCGAGCATCTGGCCGCGATGCAGCGCGATGCCCATCTCCAGCGATTGCGCGATGCGGCCTGCCCGATCGATGAACAAGGCCGCGGCCTCCGGCGGACAGATATCGCGGGCGGTGGCGCGGAAGATGTCGAGCCAATGCTCGAAGTGGTGGGCCGCGATCCCGGGCAATAGCGCATGCGCCCGCATCGGCGTGCCGTGATAGCGGCCGGTCATCAGCGTCACCGACGACCAGAAGCTGCAGAGCTTGCCGAGGTGGCCGTCCCAATCCTCGACGGCGCCCTCGAAGATCGGACCGAGCAGCGGATCGCTGCGGACGCGCCCGTAAAATGTGTGCACCAGCGTGTGGATCATGTCCTCGGTCACGCCGACAACAGAGCCGGGCGCCAGCGGGTTCGGGTCTCGTGACATCGGCAGGGCTCCATCGGCCGGACGCGCGAGAGCGGCGCGCGGGAACCCACCATCTACGACAGATCAGCTGCGATTTCAGGCACCTGCGTCGCTGTGCCCGCGCACGCGCCCTGCGGCATGAGGGACCGGCGCCGCCCAACGTCCGAGGCCGTGCCTCGCGTCAGCACAGGCCCTCGTGCGCGGGGATCACTGCATGCTGCGGGGCGGCGACGAGGTCCATCAGGTCGATCTGCCCATTGCGGACGGCAGCCGCATACTCGGGCGAGACGCCGGGCATGATGACGCGGCGATAGATGCGGCTCGCACGCCGCGCACTGATGCCGAGGGTGGCCGAAATGTGCCGATAGGAGGTGCCTTCCCGACGGAGCCGGAACAGCTCGGTCAGCTGCGCAATGGTCAGTCCCGAGTCCACTTGGCTCTCCGCACGCATGGCGCGGCCTCCTGCCACTGCCTCAGCAATCGATCGACACCTTCTCTGAGCAGATTTTGGTTGTTTATGGGTAAATCCACAGAATCCCGGCGCGACGCCCCGCCGACCAGAGCGCAGGCGACGCCGCCAGCCCGGTTGCCCCTTTCCGAGCCCTCCCCTATTGCTGCGGCAGCGTCAGCCACCCCGGACTCCCCCGTGCCCGCCCCACGCCTGCTCTACCTCGTCACCGAGGACTGGTATTTTCTGTCGCACCGCCTGCCGATGGCGCGGGCGGCGCGTGATGCCGGATTCGCCGTGACGGTGGCGACGCGCGTGGTCGATGGCGCGGCCGCGATCGAGGCAGAGGGATTCAGGCTGCGGCCACTGACCTGGCAGCGCGGCATCGCCTCGCCAGGCGAGATCGCGCGGTCGGTCGCGGCCGTGGCCCGGCTGTTGGGGTCGGTGAAGCCGGATGTCGTGCACAACGTCGCGCTGAAACCGATCCTGATCGCGGGGCTGGCACGGCGGCTGGCGCCTGTGCCCCATGTCGTCAATGCCGTCACCGGCCTCGGCTCGACACTGATCGAGAGCGAGCAAAAAAGCCGGCCGCGCCTGTCGGGCCGGCTCGTCGCCTTCGCCCTGCCGCGCGTGCTGAACATGACGGGCGGGGTCACCGTCGTACAGAACGACGCGGACGCCGATTCACTGACCGGTCTCGGTGCCGATCGCGGACGGATCGTGCGCATCCGTGGCTCGGGCGTCGATCTCGCCCAGCATCGCGTGCTGCCCGAGCCCGAGGGACCGGTCACCGTCGGCATCGCCGCCCGGATGATCGAGGACAAGGGCATCCGGCCGCTGATCGAGGCGGTGCGCCGTGTGCGGGCGGGAGGCGTCGATCTGCACCTGCTGCTCGCCGGCGACACCGATACCGAGAACCCCACCGCCATCCCGCGATCGGAATTGGAGGCGCTGGCCCGCGAGCCCGGCATCACCTGGCTCGGCCACGTCGCCGATGTCCGCACGCTGTGGGCGCGCTGTCATATCGCAGCCCTTCCCTCGAGGCGCGAGGGCCTGCCAAAGGCCCTGCTCGAGGCCGCAGCCGCCGGCCGTCCCCTGATTGCGACCGATGTGCCGGGCTGCCGCGAGGTCGCCGTCGAAGGCCTCAACGCCCGCCTCGTCCCCGTCGACGATGCCGGCGCGATGGCCGACGCCCTCTCCGACCTCGCCCGCGACGGTGACCTGCGCGCGCGCCTGGGCGCGGCCAGCCGAAAGATGGTCGAGAGCGACATGTCCGCCGACGCCGTCGCCGCAGCGACGGTGGCGCTGTACCGGAAGATGTTGCAGGCCTAACCGTCGCAGGTCGAGCCCCACTCAGCCCGACCCAAGCCCAATTGGCTTCGTTTCGTAGGAATGCCTGGCGGCGCAACTGAACGGGCTTGGCTACCCCCACGTCGTGGGCTGCCCCGGAGGGCGAATTGGGTTCGTTTCGCAATATTGACTGGTACACATCACGAGTTGCATCTGCCACTTATTGAATGAGGCCCGGCGCACTTGTAAGCGCCGGAGCAATAATCCCTCAGTGAGGCAGCCGAATCGGTCGGTTGCGCCGGAGTAAAACTCCGTCAACTGGTAGCCCTGTGCCGCGTTCGGCCGAGGGCGGGGGATGTTCGACGTGGACGACTATCTAAAGGTTCGATACGC
>CAMDBL010000185.1 GCA_945889015.1 Devosia equisanguinis | reverse complement strand
CAGATGGCCGTAGCCGAGCGGGATTTGGATCCAGGCGCTGGCGTCGTCCGGCCCCGCCTCGACCATCAGAACCCGATGCCGGCCGGATGCGCTGAGGCGGTTGGCCAGCACGCAGCCCGCGCTGCCGCCGCCGACGATGACGTAGTCGTAGGGGTCGTCATTCATGGCGCGGAGACAAGCAGGTTCGCGATGACCTGCCAAGACGGCGTCCACCGATCGCTCGACAGACATGCGCCAATCGCTACCATACCCATCAGGCGGCCCGCTCAGCGCCGTTCACATCGGGGATGGAGACCGCCATGAAGCTCGTCGACGCGCAGATCCACATCTGGGGCAAGGGCCTGCCCAGCAACGCCGCGCACTGGCAGATCACGTCCTTCAGCGCCAGCGAGGCGATCAAGATGATGGACGAGGCCGGCGTCGATGCCGCGATCATCCACCCGCCGGGCTGGGACAAGGATTCGACCGCGCTCGCCATCGACGCCGTGACGCGATGGCCCGGCCGCTTCGCGATTATGGACGTGCTGGCGCTCGACAAGCCGGACACGCCGAGCCGGATCGCGAGATTGCGCCAGGGGCCGGGAATGCTCGGCTTGCGCTACATGTTCCTCAAGGAGCCCGAGCGGACGTGGGTCGAGGACGGGACCATCGACTGGCTGTGGTCCGCGGCCGAGAGCGCGGGCGTGCCGATCTCGGCGCTGGCAACCGACTCGCTGAAGGCGCTCGGCCGCGTCGCCGAACGCCATCCCCGGCTCAGGATCACGATCGATCACATGGGCGGGCGCGGCGGCAATACCACGCTCAAGGATCACGCCGCCATGACCCACATGGCCGATCTGGTGGCGCTGGCGAAATTCCCCAACGTGGCGGTCAAGGTGACGGGAGCGCCGGGCTACTCGTCCGAGAGCTACCCCTATCCGATCATGCAGGGCTACGTGCGCCGGATCTTCGACTCGTTCGGTCCGCAGCGCACGTTCTGGGGTACGGATATCTCGAAGATGCCGTGCTCCTGGCGGCAGTGCGTGACCATGTTCACCGAGGAGATGCCCTGGCTCGGCGAGGCAGACAAGCGCCTCGTGATGGGCGACGCGATCTGCGAGTGGTGGGGCTGGAAGCGCTGAGCCGGCCGCTCAGTTCAGCGTGCCACGGCCGAGGCCCGCCGGAGGCGGACGGCGCGCGGGCTGTGGCGGCGCGACGAGCACCGGCGCGCGATGAGCCACGGTCGCCTGGAACGGAACGAATTGGCGCTGCGCCACGGGAATGGTACGCGACACGCCGGGGCGAACCACCAGATCCCCGAGGGAGGCCGCGGCCATCGCCACCCGTTGGGGCTGCGCCTGCACGAACGGCAGCTTCACTGCTGCGGCATCGCTAACGCGCCGGGGCAATCGCTCGAGCCGGCCCTGATAGGCCTCCAGCATCGGCAGGCCCTCGACGCCGCGGTGGTTGACCACCTCGAGATGAGGCGCGGCTGTCTTGACCAGCGTCGCGACCAGGACGCCTGCCGTCGCCTGCAACGGCTCCAACTCCTCGCCGGCGTTCTTGGCGACCTCGATGCCGGGTCCAAGGCTGTCCATGTTGGTCGCATGCACGCTGATCACGTCGTAAGGCGCGATCTGAATGATGGTGACGAAACGGCGACCGAGCGCGTCCTTTCCCTGCTTGCTCATGTAGAGCGGGACGAACACGTCGCCATCGTGAGATGAGATGGTGTCGTAGGGGTCGACGTTGCGCGAGCTGTTGATGAACTCGTGATAGACGAAATATTTCATCCGCTTGAAGCCGTGGCGGCGGTATTTGCCCGATTTGTTGCGCGGACTGTGGGCGATCAGCACGTACTCGGACGGCGAAACCCAGATGCGCCCCGCCGGCAGCCAGCCGTCCGCGCTCACCGGCGGCAGCGCCAGGTGGCATTCGAGCCTGAGGCAGCTCTTGAACACCGCGGGATGCGGCGGCACGCTCTCGGTCGCCGCCAGCGTCGCCATCGCGTCGTTGAAGGCCCGCTGCCCCCGCTCGCTGCGATACAGCGGCCAGCCGCCGGCAAGGGCCTGATCGCCCTCGCTGCGCGGGGTCTTGTTCGAGTGCTCGCGCGTGACGTCGAGATTGCGCGAGATGATCGGCTCGCCCCGAAAACCAGCGGCCTGCGCCAGGGCCGACGAAGTGGGCAATGCGGCGGTGACGACGGCCAAGATCAGTGCCGCCACGGTCGGAAGAGTTGAAGTCTCGAATATCCGCACGCGCTGGTCCCGCCTGGTTCCGTCGGCCCTTCAGATGCGCGAGCATCAAGGCGGAACCTTGCCAAGAGATTGACGAGAGTGCGGATTCTGGTCGAGGACGAGCTTGCTGCTGTCCAAATGCAGCGCTGAGCGAGGAGCATGGCATGGCATGGCCTCGCATCGCCATCACCGTCCGGGTGCCAACCGTCCTGCGGGCATTCACCCTGCGCCGCCAGCTCACTCCGCCAGAGGGTTGTCGCGGCAACCGCCGTAGAACACGAGGTTGACCGTGCGCGCCTGCGCGGCCTCGGCGATGCGCGGCAAGGCAATGGCCCGCCCGGCCAGCGCCCGGTTCCTCTCCGCGATCGGGTAATCGCCGGGTATCAGGTACACGGTCCCGCCGACCTCGACGCCGTGGCCGGTCGTATAGATCACCGCCGTGTCCTTGGACCTGGAGGCCTCGGCGAAGGCCGCGAGCTTGCGTGTCACGCCGTCGCGATCGAGGTCGAGCGCGATCTCCGTAGTGAAGCCCGCCCGTGTGAGGGCTGCCCCGATCCGCTCGGCATCGAACTTGGCGCCCGGCAGCGACTGCACCCCGACCTGCCCGTAATCTGAGATGACGAGTACCAAGGCGATCCGTTGCTCGCCAGGTTTCGCCGGTGCCACTTGCCACACCGGGGTGGCGGTCGCGTCCGGCACCTGCGGCGTCTGCCGGCCCTTGCTGTAGTGCAGCGTCAGACGCCGCAACGACTGCGACAGGTCCGGCAGGCCGGTGCCGGCTTGCGCCAGCGTATCGATCAGCGCGCTGGCGAAGGGATTGCCGCCCTTATCGTCCTGATCGAGCGCTTGCTGGCCGGATGTCGTCGCCTGGTAGACCAGCGTCTCGGCTTCGACCGCCGCCGATCCCGCCAGTGCGAGCGTAAAAGCGGCCACTGCGATGCGACGAAGACCTCGCGCCATCTTCGGTCCTTTCTCACACGTTCAGCTTGATCGTCTTGCCCGTCCGCGCGCTTTCCTCGATCGCTTGTGTCACGGCAAGCGTGGTGCGGGCCTCCTCCAATGTCGTGTGAGGCACCGGACGGCCGGTCATCAGGTGGTCGAGCCAGGAGCGCGTCTCCGACGCCACCGCCCCCCAATAATCGCCGACCGCGTAGTCCGACGCCGACGTCGTCTGCAGGAACATCAGCGTCACGTCGTGGTCGGGCACGTAGGCGTGCGGGAAGCCCTTGTCCGTATAAAGCAGGCTGTCCTTGTTATCGGCGTCGAGCAGGATGACCCCCTCGGTCCCCATGATCTCGAAGCGCGCCGACTGGCCGCCGGAGGGATACTTCGACGGGAAGGCGTAGCAGACGCCGAGATTGACCACGCAGCCGTTGTCGAAGGTGACGATCGCCCAGGTCACGTCGCCGACGTCGTGGCCCATCGACTTGAAGATGCGCTTCTGCTCGCGCGCGACGACCTCGACGGGCTTGTGACCCTCCAGATACCAGCAGGCCATGTCCACGTAGTAGGTCAGCACGTCGTTGACCGCCGTCGCGGTCGGCGCGCGCTTGAGAATTTCCAGAAGCTGGGCGCGCGAGTTGTAGACGCGCTGCTGGATGCCGATGATCTCCCCGACCCGACCCTGCAGGATCTGCTCCTTGGCCAGCATCCAGCGGCGCTCGTGGCGGCGCGAGTAGCCAACGCGAATCTCGGTGCCGGTACGCTTGGCCGCCGCGACGATGGCATCGGCGTCCTCGACCGAGAACGACAGCGGCTTCTCGACCAGCACCGGCTTGCCGGCTTCCAGCGCCTGGATGATCGCCTCGCGATGGTCGTGCTCGGGTGTCGAGACGAACACGGCCGTCGTCCTGGGATGGTTGATCGCGGCAAGATTGTCGGTCGTCACGAAATCCGCGCCGACTTTCTGCGCGAGGATATCGGCCTTGTGCCGCTGCTTGTCGGCGACGGCGAGGAAGGTGACGCCGGGATGCTGGCGCGACATGATCGCCCTCAGCGATCCGATGCGGCCCGAGCCGATGACGGCGATGCCCGCGGTTTTGCTCATGGTGCCTCCCCCTCGATTCTTTCAGCCGTTCCCCAAAGGAACCATAGCTGTCATCCGAGCGAGAGTGTGCAGCAGGTGCCGGCTTCGCGACAAGCCTCACCGGCGGCAATGGAGCAATGCGCCGCCGTTCAGAACAGCGACTGCTGCGCCCGTGAGAGCGTGAATCCAGCGCGCCGAATATTGAAGCAGGTCAACCCGGTCTGCTCCGAGAGACAGCTGAACCCTTCGCGCTGCCAGATGGCACCGTAGGGCAGCACCGGCCATTTCTCATCGGCGACCGTATCCCCGGCACAGACGCGCGCACCCTTCACGGCATAGAGCGGCACCTCGAACGCTTTTCCCCACTCCAGATCACACGATTTCGGTCGAGCCGGCGGCCGGTTGTCCGTCTTCTGAAGATCGCATCGCAGGACGGCAGGGCTCTCTCCGCTCGGGAGAGTTGGGACCAGCATGCAGTGAATATTGCCGGTGGGCGTCTTGAAGCCGGTAAGCTCCGGCGCCGCGCCTGTCTGCGCGACAGTCTCGTCGCTCGCGCCGGCCAGCAGCGCGAGCATTACCGTCAGAGCCGTGAGAAAACCGAAAGCCCGGCCCATCTCTCCGCTCATCCGTAGATCGGGAACCTGTCCGTCAGCGCTATGACTTTCTTTTTCACGGCCTCCTCGACCAGCGGCGCCTCGCCGCCGGCCTGGCTGACGCCGTTCAGCACCTCCGCGATCAGGTTGCCGATCTCGCGGAACTCCGCTTCGCCGAAGCCGCGCGTGGTGCCAGCCGGCGTGCCGAGACGGACGCCCGAGGTCACCATCGGCTTCTCCGGATCGAAAGGAATACCGTTCTTGTTGCAGGTGATGAAGGCGCGGCCCAGCGCCTTCTCCGAGACAGTGCCAGTCAGCTTCTTCGGCCGCAGGTCGACCAGCATCAGGTGGTTGTCGGTGCCGCCGGTGACGATGTCGAAGCCGGCCTCCTTCAAGGTCGCGGCCAGCACCTTGGCGTTGGCGATGACATTCCTCGCATACGTCTTGAACTCTGGCCGCAGCGCCTCGCCGAACGCCACCGCCTTGGCGGCGACGACGTGCATCAGCGGGCCGCCCTGCATGCCCGGGAACACGGCCGAGTTGATCTTTTTCGCCAGCGCCTCGTCGTTGGTGAGGATCAGGCCGCCGCGTGGGCCGCGCAGTGTCTTGTGGGTGGTGGTGGTGACGACGTGCGCGTGCGGGACCGGCGAGGGGTGCACGCCGCCCGCGACGAGGCCGGCGAAGTGCGCCATGTCGACCATCAGCACCGCGCCGACCTTGTCGGCGATGGCGCGGAAGCGCGCGAAGTCCCAGAAGCGGGCATAGGCCGAGCCACCGGCGACGATCACCTTGGGCTTGGCCTTGAGGGCCAGTTCCTCGACCTCGTCCATGTCAATCTGCTGGGTGTCGCGGCGCACGGTGTAGGAAACGACCTTGAACCACTTGCCGGACTGGTTGACCGGCGAGCCATGCGTCAGATGCCCGCCCGCCGCGAGGTCGAGGCCCATGAAGGTATCGCCGGGTTGCATCAGCGCCATGAACGCGGCCTGGTTGGCCTGACTGCCTGACGACGGCTGCACGTTGGCGAAGCTGCACCCGAACAGCGTCTTGGCGCGCTCGATCGCCAGCTCCTCGGCGATGTCGACGTAATGACAGCCGCCGTAGTAGCGCCGGCCCGGATAGCCCTCGGCGTACTTGTTGGTGAGCACGCTGCCGGTCGCCTCCAGCACCGCGCGCGAGACGATGTTCTCGGACGCGATCAGCTCGATCTCGTGCTTCTGCCGGCCGAGCTCCTTCTCGACCGCTGAGAACAGCTCCGGATCAGCCTCGGCGAGCGAGGCGGAAAAGTAGCCGCGGGGGACGGCGGAAGCAGCGGACATGGGAAGCCTCGCGAGCAGGAAGATACGGTTGCCGGAGCACGATACGGGCCACGGGTGCCTTTGGATGGGGCCTTAGCATGCGCCGGGGCAACGGAACAAGGCGCCCCCATCGGCACAGCGCAATGGGAGAGGGTCGCGGCGAGAGGCAGGAGGCTGGAGGCTGGAGGCTGGAGCAGGCGCCCGTGGCTGCCTCAAGGTGAGCTGACCCACATCGACGACGGCGGCCGTCCCCTCCCTGGCCCTCTCCCCGCGAGTGGACAGAGGGAGGTCTTCCGCTACTCCGGCGTGATCAGCACCTTGCCGCCGCGCGCCTCCTTCGCCGCATGCGCCATCGCCTCCTTGATGCGGTCGAAGGGATAGACGGCGGCGACGTCGACGCGCAGCACGCCGTCCTCGAGTAGCTTGCCGAGCGTGTCGTAGAGCGCCTGAATCTTGTCCATCGGCGACAGCTCGAGCCACTTCGAGACCCAGAACCCGCGCAGCGTCACGCGGCGGAACACGAGATGCTTCGGGTCGATCTCGCAGCGCTTCCCGCTGAGCAAACCGTAATTGACGATGGTCGCGCCCTCGCACACGGTTTCAGCCAAGGCCTCGGTCGCGGGCCCGCCGATGGCGTCGATGGCGAGCTTGACCGGCGCACCACCGGTCGCGGCCTTCACTGCCGCCGCGAGCGCTTCAGACGGTCCGCCATCGTGTACTATCACGTGCGCGCCTTTCACCTCGCGTAACGGCTCGCCAGCCTCCGCCCGTCGCACGATATTCAACGACTTGTACCCCGCGTGCGCCGCGAGCTTGGCGAGGTAGACGCCGACCGCGGAGTTCGCCGCGTTCTGAACGAGCCAGTCGCCGGGCTGGAGGTGCACGATGTCGTGCAGCATCAGGTAGGCGGTCGCCGGGTTGACCTTCAGCATCGCCACCTGATCGATGTCGGCGCCGACCGGCGTGTGGACCGCCATCTCGGCCTTGACCTTGACGCGCGTGCACCAGGTCGGCGCGGTCAGCGGAATGACGAAATGCCCGAGCCGCTTGTTGACGCCGGGACCCAGCTTCTCGATATACCCGACCCCTTCACGGCCCATGTAGAGCGGCAGCGGCGGCGGGCTCGCGCCGTAGCGGCCCGAGGTCTGCAGTAGGTCGGACGGATTGATCGGCATCCGGAGCATGCGCACGATCATCTCTCCGGGACCGGGCTCGCCGACCTCCGGCTCCTCGACGCATTCCACGACGTCGGCTGCCATGCCGAACCGGTCGAAACGGATCATCTTCATCGGATCTGCCCTGCACTTCCTCGTTGTCCGCCGGCCGATCGCCCGCGAGTTCACTGCATCATGGCACAGGCGGCCGGTCCGCGGATCGCTCCCCGGGTATGGCAGCCTCTCATCCATCGCTTGCCCTCTTTGCGGCGCGCGGGCCATGTCCCGCCGCAAATTTCCGGAAAATCCACATGCTCTCGCAAATCCTGACCTGGCACCCCGCTGGCGCCGACCTCATCCTGCTGGTGGTCCGTCTGGCCTTCGGCATCGCCTGCTTCACGCATGGCTGGCACAAGGTCACTGGGATCGACGGATTCGCTGCCAAATGGCGGTTGTCGCTACCGCTCGCCTGGACGGTGGCGCTGACCCAGACGCTAGGCGGCGCGATGGTGGCGGTCGGCATCGGTCACGGCCTTGGCGCGCTGGCGCTCGTCGTCTGCGGGCTCGGCATCACCTGGAAGCTGATCTTCGATGCTGGCGAGCCGTTCGTGCAGCCGGGCGGCCACAGCTGGGACATGGGGCTCGTCTACACCCTGCTGCCGCTGGCGCTGCTGGCGCTGCTGGCGTCGGGCCCCGGGCGCTTCGCCCTAGACGCGCTGCTCGGGTGAGACTCACCCTCCCCGAGACAATCAGCCCTTCGCATCGGAGCCCCCATGCAGCAGTTCGCCTCCGACAACAACGCGGGCATGTGCCCGCAAGCGGTCGCCGCCCTGATCGAGGCAAACGGCGCAGGACATGTGATGGGCTACGGCGACGACCGCTGGACAGCGCAGGCGTGTAAGCAGATCCGCGCGCTGTTTGAGACCGACTGCGACGTCTACTTCGTGTTCTCGGGCACCGGCGCGAATGCACTGGCGCTCGCGCATCTCACGCGCTCCTATCATGCCGTCATCGCGCATGCGTCGTCGCACGTCGCCGAGGACGAGACCGGCGCGCCCGAGTTCTTCTCCGGTGGCGCGAAGGTGCTGGGCTGCGACACGCCGCTCGGCAAGCTCACGCCCGAGGCCGTCGAGGAGCATTGCGGCATCATGGGCCGCATCCATACCAGCCGCCCGAAGGCCGTCTCGCTGACTCAATCGACCGAGATGGGCACGGTCTATCGCGCCGCCGAGATCGAAGCTGTCGCCGCCGCAGCCCGCGCGCACGGCCTCAAGGTGCACATGGACGGCGCGCGCTTCGCCAACGCGATCGCGACGCTGAATGCGAAGCCCGCCGACCTCACATGGCGCGCGGGCATCGACGTGATGTCGTTCGGCGGCGTCAAGAACGGCCTCGGCGCGGGTGAGGCCGTGGTGTTCTTCGACCGCACGCTCTCGGACGAATTCGCCTGGCGCATCAAGCAGGGCGGCCAGCTCAACTCCAAGATGCGGCTCGTCACGGCGCCGTGGACCGCGCTGTTGAATGACGACCTGTGGCTCAGGAACGCCCGGCACGCCAACGCCATGGCGCAGCGGCTGGCGACTGCTCTCGCGGACGCACCGGGACTGCGGCTCATGTATCCGGTCGAGGCCAACGCGGTGTTCGTCGAGATGGCGCCTGAGGTGCAGACCGCCGTCCGCGCCAAGGGATGGGCGTTCTACACCTTCCTCGGCACGACCGGCTGCCGGCTGATGTGCGCCTGGGATTCCCATCCCGAGACGGTAGACCGGTTCGCGGCGGATGTGGTGGCGGCGACTAGCAGGCTGTTGAACTTCTCGACTGCTGACAGGCTGAGACGAATATGATTCCGTCAGGGCTCCACGTCGAGGGGGCTCGTCATGCGCGGATCGGATGCCAGGTCGGGATCGCTGTTCTCGTACGTCGATCTCGAGCAGCGGGTGCCT
>CAMDBL010000184.1 GCA_945889015.1 Devosia equisanguinis | reverse complement strand
GTCGTCGGTGCGTTCACGGTCAATCTCCTGAAGACGATCTTCACCACAGGCATGCTGGCGTCGGTCTGGCTGTTCGTGCTCGGCGGCCTGTTCATTCTCGTCACGCTGGCGATGCCCAACGGGATCGTCGGTACCGTCTCGGATGTACTGGCCAAGCGGCGAGCGGCGCGAGCCGTCGCCGCGGGACAGCCCGTGGCAACGCTGGCGGAGTAGTCCCATGCTCGATCCGAACGGTCCCGTCACCAGCGCCTTGCTTTATCTCGACGGCGTCAGCGTCTCGTTCGACGGCTTCCGCGCCTTGAACAATCTGTCCCTGGTGCTGGCGCCGGGCGAGATGCGCGCGATCATCGGCCCGAACGGCGCGGGCAAGACGACGATGATGGACGTCATCACCGGCAAGACGCGGCCCGACGATGGCACCGTGATGTTCGAGGGCAACGTAGATTTGACGGGGCTCGACGAGGCCGAGATCGCAAATCTCGGCATCGGCCGCAAGTTCCAGAAGCCGACCGTGTTCGAGAGCCACACGCTGGCCGACAACATCCGCCTCGCCCTGAAGGGGCCGCGCCATCCCCTGTCGGCGCTGTTCGGTGCTCGCAACGCCATCAACGACGCCAGCATCGACGATATTCTGGCACGGGTCCGCCTGAAGGGCATGCGCGACAATCTCGCGGGCTCGCTCAGCCATGGCCAGAAGCAGTGGCTCGAGATCGCGATGCTGCTGGCGCAGGATCCCAAGCTGCTGCTCGTCGACGAGCCGGTCGCCGGCATGACCGACGCCGAAACCGAAACGACGGCGCATCTGCTGCGCGACATCGCCCAGTCGCATTCGGTCGTCGTCGTCGAGCACGACATGAGCTTCGTGCGTGCGCTCGGCGTCAAGGTGACGTGCCTGCACGAGGGATCGGTGCTCGCCGAAGGCTCGATCGACGACGTGTCCGCCAACGAGCGGGTGGTCGAGGTCTATCTGGGACGCTGACGGAGGTATTCGGGTGGCCAGATTTCGAAATTGCGGAGAGTGCTGATGTTGTCGGTCGAAGGCATCGATCTTCACTACGGCGCGGCGCAGGCGCTCAGGCACGTCTCCGTCGAAGCGCGGCCTGGAGCCGTGACTTGCGTGCTCGGCCGCAATGGCGTCGGCAAGTCGAGCCTGCTTCGAGCGATCTGCGGTCACCAGAAAATCTCTGCTGGCCAGATCATGTGGGATGGGCACGACATTTCCAAGCTGTCGCCCGACGAGCGCGCGCGCCGCGGCATAGCGTATGTGCCGCAGGGGCGTGAGATCTTTCCGTTGCTCTCGGTGAAGGAGAACATGGAGACCGGGTTCGCCTGTCTGCCGCGTGCCGAGAGACGGATCGCGGAGGTGATTTTCGAGCTGTTCCCGGTTCTGAAGAGCATGCTCAGGCGGCGTGGCGGTGACCTCTCCGGCGGCCAGCAGCAGCAGCTCGCCATCGCCCGCGCGCTGGTGACCAAGCCGAAGCTGCTGGTGCTCGACGAGCCGACCGAGGGTATCCAGCCCTCGATCATCAAGGATATTGGCCGCGCCATCGACTTTCTCCGCCGGCAGGGCGACATGGCGATCCTGCTGGTCGAGCAGTACTTCGAGTTTGCCCGCGACCTCGCCGACCAGTATGCCGTGATGGATCGCGGCCAGGTGGTGGTCGCGGGCGCGCGCAAGGATATGGTGGAGGCTGATGTTCGCCGCTGGCTCTCGGTCTGACGTCGCGGATGCCGCGTCCGCGCGCGCGCTGGGGGCGATCCGCGTGGCGGGCGGCATCCGCGCGGCCTTCGCGGCGCCGGGAGGTCTTGCGGGCGGCATGACGGCATTGTCGGATCTGTCGGAGCGCGGCGGCTATCGGCTCGGGCTGCCGAGCACGTTCGCGCTTCATGCCGAGGCGGTTCAGGTCAATACCGGCGGTGGGGTCGTCGGCGGCGATAGGCTCGGCTTCGAGCTTGCCGTCGGGCGCGGCGCCGACGTGGTCTACGCGACGCAGGCGGCCGAGCGGATCTATCGCTCGCTCGGGCCCGCGGCCGAGATCGACATCCACATCTCGCTCGGTGCCGGCGCGCGGCTGGAGTGGCTGCCCCAACAAACCATCCTCTATTCCGGCGCGCGATTGAAGCGCCGCTTCGAGATCGATCTTGCAGCCGACAGCCGATTGCTGATGGTCGAGACTTTGACGTTCGGTCGCAGCGCCAGCGGCGAGGTCTTGGGGCAAGGTCTCATTCACGACGTATGGCGCGCGCGCCGCGACGAGCGGCTGGTCTATGCGGACGCCATGCGGATCGACGGCGACATCGCCAAGCTGATGGCGCGACCGGCGATCGGGGATGGCGCGCGGGCCGCGGGTGTGCTGCTCTACATGGCGCCGGATGCGGAGGAGCAACTCGATGCGGTCAGGGCCGCGCTCGATCGTGCGCCGTGTGAATTCGGGGCCAGTGCCTGGAACGGTCTGCTGGCGGTGCGCTTTCTGGGGGCCGATCCCGCCGGCGTGCGCAATGGGGTGATCCGGGCGGTTGAGCGGCTTTCGGGCCGACCGCTGCCAAGGGTCTGGACGAGCTGAGAGAGGGCGGCCTGGGCGATGAATCTGACACCTCGCGAGAAGGACAAGCTGCTCGTGTCGATGGCCGCGATCGTCGCGCGACGCCGGCTCGAGCGCGGCGTCAAGCTGAACCACCCAGAGGCGATCGCGCTGATCACGGATTTCATCGTCGAGGGCGCGCGCGACGGGCGCAGCGTCTCTGAGCTGATGGAGGCCGGCGCCAAGGTCGTACGGCGAGATCAGGTGATGGAGGGGATCGCCGAGATGATCCACGACGTGCAGGTAGAGGCGACGTTTCCCGACGGCACCAAGCTCGTCACGGTTCACAATCCCATCAGGTAGGCCGATCAGAGTGGGCCGCATGTGTCGGGCCCGTCACCGTCGGTCATCCGCACAATGCCGAGATAGCCACGAGGGTTCTCCATGCTTCGACTGCTTGCTCTACTGATGATATCGCTGGCCACGTCGGTGCCGGCGCTCGCGCATCTCGATGCTGGCGATCATGGCTCGCTGCTGGCCGGACTGACGCATCCGCCTTCCGGAGCCGATCATGTGCTGGCCATGATCACGGTCGGGATCTGGGCCACGCTGATGGGAGGGCGAGCGGTGTGGCTGGTGCCCGCGACGTTCGTTGCCGCGATGATGGCGGGCTACGTCGCGGCAATAAATGGATTTGCGCTGCCGATGGTCGAGCCGGGCGTGCTGGCCTCGGTTGTGGTGCTCGGGCTCCTGGCTGCCCTCGCGATCGATATTCCGATCGCCGCGGGCATGCTCGTCGTCGCGATATTTGCGGTGTTTCATGGGTTTGCGCATGGCGCCGAGGTCGGGTCGGCCGGTGTCTGGACGTTCGCCACCGGATTCGCTCTGTCGACAGCGGTGCTGCATGCCGTCGGGGTCGGTGCGAGCATCGCCATAACGCGGATGTTTGGTGCTGAAACCGGCCGCACCGCCACGCGCACGGTCGGCGCGGCGGCAGCGGTGGGCGGGCTGTTGATGGCATTCACTTGAAGGATTCTGCGATGATTCCTGGCGAAATCTTTCCCGCCGATGGCGATATCGAGCTCAATGCCGGCCGCGTGCCGGTGAAGCTGACGGTCACCAACACCGGTGACCGTCCGATCCAGGTCGGCAGCCATTACCACTTCTTCGAGACCAATCCCGGGCTCGACTTCGACCGCCAGAAGGCACGCGGCATGCGGCTCGACATCATTGCGGGAACGGCGGTCCGCTTCGAGCCGGGCCAATCGCGCGAGGTGAGCCTGATCCCGCTTTCTGGCTCGCGCACGGTTTACGGCTTTCGTCAGGGCGTCATGGGTAAACTCTGATGACGTCTGCTCTGTTCCCCGCTTACCGCGTGCTCTGGATGCCGCTGGGCTTCGAGTGGCGGCCCGCGACGGCGTCGGTCAGGCATTGCTGTAGCGCGATGAAGCAGGCGCTCGCGCATGACTGTGATCAGCATGCGACCCCCTTCGATTGCGCCGACACCGCCCTCGTCTACAACGAGCCATTCGACGAGTACGGCATTCCAGTGCGCGACGGCGGCGAGTCCTATCTGATCGTGACGCACTGTCCTTGGTGTGGCGGCAAGCTGCCCGGCAGCCGGCGCGAGGCCTGGTTCGACGCCATCGACGCCCTCGGGCTCGGCGATGCGCATTTCGACATGATCCCCCAGAAATTCCTGACCTCCGCCTGGCGTACGCCGGGCACGAGCTGACGATCCGGAGCCGACATGCCCATCAAGATGTCCCGTGCCGCCTATGCGCAGATGTTCGGACCGACGGTCGGCGACAAGGTGCGACTCGCCGACACCGAGCTCGTCATCGAGGTCGAGAAGGATCTCACCACCTACGGCGAGGAGGTGAAATTCGGCGGCGGCAAGGTGATCCGCGACGGCATGGGCCAGTCGCAGGTGACCAACGCCGCGGGGGCCGCGGACACCGTCATCACCAATGCGCTCATTCTCGACCACTGGGGTATCGTCAAGGCCGACGTTGCGATCGTGCGGGGGCGTATCGCGAAAATCGGGAAGGCCGGCAATCCGGACATCCAGCCCGGTGTCGACATCATCATCGGTCCGGGCACGGAAATCATCGCCGGCGAGGGCAAGATCCTGACCGCCGGGGGCTTCGACACGCACATCCATTTCATCTGCCCTCAGCAGATCGAGGATGCGCTGATGTCGGGGCTGACATCGATGCTCGGCGGCGGCACCGGTCCCGCGCACGGCACGTTCGCCACCACCTGCACGCCGGGACCGTGGCATATCGAGATGATGCTGCGCGCGGCTGATGCGTTCCCGATGAACCTCGGCTTTGCCGGCAAGGGCAACGCCTCGCAACCGGCCGCTCTCGTCGAGATGGTCGAGGCCGGCGCCTGCGCACTCAAGCTGCACGAGGACTGGGGCACGACGCCCGCCGCGATCGACTGCTGTCTCTCGGTCGGCGACGATCACGATGTCCAGGTGATGATCCACTCCGACACGTTGAACGAGTCCGGCTTTGTCGAAGACACCATCGCGGCGTTCAAGGGCCGCACGATCCACGCCTTCCATACCGAGGGCGCGGGTGGCGGTCACGCGCCCGACATCATGAAAGTGGCCGGGCTTCCCAACGTCCTCCCGTCGTCGACCAATCCAACCCGTCCGTTTACGGTCAACACCATCGACGAGCATCTCGACATGCTGATGGTCTGCCACCATCTCTCACCGAGGATTCCTGAGGATCTGGCGTTCGCGGAAAGCCGCATCCGGAAGGAGACGATCGCGGCCGAGGATATTCTTCACGACATGGGCGCGCTGTCGATGATGTCGTCGGACAGCCAGGCGATGGGCCGTATCGGCGAGGTGATCATTCGCACGTGGCAGACCGCGCACAAGATGCGCGTGCAGCGTGGTCCGCTGCCGGAGGACAAGGGCAACGGCAATGACAACTTCCGCGCCAAACGCTATGTCGCCAAGTACACGATCAATCCGGCCATCGCCCACGGCGTTTCGCACCACATCGGCTCGGTGGAGGCCGGCAAGCTCGCCGATCTCGTGCTTTGGTCGCCGGCGTTCTTCGGCGTCAAGCCGGATCTCGTGATCAAGGGCGGCATGATCGCCGCGGCGCCAATGGGTGACCCGAACGCCTCGATCCCGACGCCGCAGCCGGTGCACTACCGCCCCATGTTCGGTGCCTGCGGATCGGCGCGGACCGAGACCTCTCTTTCTTTCGTCAGTGGCTTGGCGGTCGACAAACGTATCGGCGAGCGTCTTGGCCTCGCCAAGAAGGCGGTCGCGGTCTCTAACGTGCGTGGCGGTATCGGCAAGAAGAGCATGATCCACAACGCTGCCACCCCCAAGATCGAGATTGATCCGGAGACCTACGAGGTTCGCGCCGACGGCGAATTGCTGGTCTGCGAGCCCGCCAAAGTGCTACCGATGGCGCAACGCTATTTCATGTTCTGAGGCTTCTCCATGCTGCGCGCGGCGACCGTCTTCCGGCAAAGCGAACGCACGACGCCCGATGTCTCCGACACCATCACCTTGGATCGCGAGGCTCGCCATCGTCGCCGCGTGGCGATGATCAGCGACGGCGGCATCTCGTTCTTACTCGATCTTCCGGAGGCGACGTATCTCGCGCACGGCGATTCGCTGCAGCTCGACGATGGACGGCTCGTCGAGGTGCGGGCGGCGGCGGAGGACCTGCTCGAGATCCATGCGCACGACCCGCTGCATCTCGTCCGTATCGCGTGGCACATCGGCAATCGGCATACACCCTGCGAGATCACGTCGCGCGCGCTCTATATCCAACCGGACCACGTGCTGGCCGAGATGGTCGAAGGTCTCGGCGGCCACGTGCATCGCGTCCGGCGGCCTTTCGAGCCAGAGGGGGGAGCTTACGGTGGTAAAGGGCCGCTGCTGGAGAGTCACCACCACGGGTCCGGCAGTCATCATCATGGGCAGCCTCATCGCCACGATCACGCGCACGATCATGGCCCTTCCCACGGGCATGACCACGGCCGGCCTCACCCCGGACCGCGCCGCAGCGGCGTTGTCGGCTCGTTGAAGGAGTGAGTGTCGATCCGATGGCCGACGGCGCCGGTAACCTACCTCGGGATTGGTCGCGTCGCGTCACCACGCTCGATCCGCGGCTGATGTTGTGGCTGTCGCCGGCCTTCCCGGTCGGAGCTTTCGCGTTCAGTCACGGCCTCGAGCAGGCGGCGTCGCACCAGTGGGTCCGTGATGCAAGGACGCTCGAGGCCTGGCTGCGCGATCTGGTGCAATGGGGGTCGCTGCGCAATGATCTGGTGCTGCTGGCCGCGGCGTGGCGGGCGACAGTTGGGGGCGACTTGGCCGCTCTTCGGAGCGTCGCCGATCTTGCACTGGCGCTGCAGCCGTCGGCGGAGCGTCATCTGGAGAGCCGTACGCAGGGGAATGCCTTTCTCGCGACCATCCTCGCCGCCTGGCCTTGCGAGGCGCTGGATTTCGTGCGTGCCGGCGTGACCGGCTCCGGCGGACACGATACCGCTTATCCCGTCGCCGTCGGTTCGGTCGCGGCGGCGCACGCCATCACGCTCGATGCGTCGCTGATCGGCTATGCGCTCGCCTTTATCGGCAATCTCGTCTCGGCGGCGATCAGGCTTTCCGTCGTCGGACAGACGGACGGGCAGCGCGTCATGGCGGCACTGCTGTCGGATCTCCAAGCGGCAGCAACGGTCGCCGTCAACTCGACTCTGGACGATCTCGGCAGCGCGACGTTCCGCTCCGACCTTGCCCAGCTCGCCCATGAAACCCAGTATTCGAGGTTGTTCCGCTCATGACATCATCCTCCATGCCGTCTCCGCACGGCCCCCTGCGCGTCGGCATCGGCGGCCCCGTCGGCTCCGGCAAGACCACGCTGACGGCCGCGCTCTGCACGACATTCCGCGAGCGCTACGACATCTGCGCGATCACCAACGACATCTATACGAAGGAAGATGCGGAAATCCTGATGCGGATGCAGGCACTGCCGCTGGACCGCATCATGGGCGTGGAAACCGGGGGATGTCCGCATACGGCCATTCGCGAGGATTGTTCGATCAACCTGCAGGCGATCGAGACGATGCGGCGCAAGTTTCCCGGGCTCGACCTCATCTTGATCGAGTCCGGCGGCGACAATCTCGCGGCGACGTTCTCGCCCGAGCTCGCCGACATCACGATCTACGTCATCGACGTGGCGCAGGGCGAGAAGATTCCGCGCAAGGGAGGCCCCGGTATCACCCGATCGGACCTGCTGGTCATCAACAAGACGGATCTCGCCCCGCATGTCGGCGCGAGCCTCGAGGTGATGGATCGAGATGCGAAGCGCATGCGTGGCGAGAAGCCGGTCGTCTTCACCAATCTGCGGACGGGTGAACATCTGGACGCGGTGGCCGACTTCATCGTTCGAGCGGGCGGTCTGGCATCGTGATCGCCGCTGCCAAGTCCGACCGCACGGGTGAGCGCTGACCTGTTTGCTTCCGCTACCTCTCAGCCATCAGCGGTGTGATGCGTCGCAGCGCGACGCGGCGGTTTGCGCGCTCCGCGCCGGCGGTTTCGATTTTGGGGAACTGCTCGCCGTAGCCTTGCGTGACCAGGTTCTCGGGCGGCACGCCGAACGAATCGGACAGAATGCGCGCGACCGACTCGGCGCGGCGATCCGAGAGGCTGAGGTTGTCCACGTCGGCGCCGACGGCGTCGGTGTGGCCCTCGATCAGGAACACCTCGTCGGGATTGTTCCTCAGCGCACGCAGGATCGCGCGCGCTAGCCGTTCGAGCTTGGGAAACTGCTCCGGCTCCAGATCATAGGCGCCGCTTTCGAAGGTGATCGTGTCGAGATCGACACGGCGCATTCGGTCGCGCAGGTCTGGGCTATAGCGGATCTCCTCGAGCGAGTAAGGCCGGCCGAGACGCTCGATCGGCGGCGCGGTCATCGCCTCGTAGAGGTCATCGTCCGTGGCGCGATCGTAATCGACGATATAGCGGCTTCGTGCGATAGTGACCGTCGGTCGCGACAGGTTGATCGCGATCGCGGCGGCGACGGCTCCAACCCCGACACCTATCGCGGCGTTGCGCCAGAAGTTGCGGTTGTCGATGATCGCGTGCTCTCGACCGTCCGGGCCACGTCGGTAGCGGCGCATGAGTCGGCCGTTGGCATCGTGCTCGGTGATGACCCGCATGCCGTCCGGCCGCACATAGAATGTCTCGCGCAGTCCGTCGGGCCGCCGGTTGAACTGCGCACCGCGGAATGCAGCGAACCGCGCGCTGTCGTCGTTCTGGATGAAGACGCGATTGTCCTGACGGACGATGGTCCGGTTGCCTTCCTGGATGATCGTGCGCCCGCCTTCGGTGCGCTCCCGGCGCTCGCGCTTCAGATCGTCGAACCGTGGTGCTGCCCCGCCCACACCGGCACCGCCCCCCGGTCCGCGCTGTTGACCAGCGATCGCGGCCGCGCCGCCGACGACGGCAGCCGCACCGGCCGCGCCGGCCGCAGCAGCGCCGAGGCCAGGACCCGTGCGTTCGCCGGCTTGTGCGGGGCGCTGGCCCGACGGCCGCGGGGGCGCTTGACCCGGCAGCAGCGCCGGAGCCTGAACTGCGGGAGTCTCCGTCTTCCCGCCCGGGGCCGGCTGCCGCGCGACAATCAAGGTGAGACACGTCGTCAATCAGGGTGAGACTGCGCCGGGGTGGACGGCCGAAGGGAGGGCTT
>CAMDBL010000183.1 GCA_945889015.1 Devosia equisanguinis | reverse complement strand
CTCGGCGGCGACGAGGCGGACGGACTGGCCGCCGGACTCGATCGAGCGGCTACCGGCGGTGAAACCCTCGTTGGGGGCGGCGACGGTACGGCCGGAGGTGAGACGGATCTGGGCGGGAAGGACATCGAGCTCATCGGCGGCGATCTGGAGAATGGCGGTGGCGATGCCCTGGCCGATTTCGACCTTGCCCGACGACAGGCGCACCTTGCCGCCGGCCTCGAAGCCGATCCACTGGTCGAGCTTGGGGTTGTCGAGCAGGCTTTCAGGGAGCTGGTTGGACAGCATGGCTCAGGCCCCCTTCACGGTCGTGGCAGGGCCTTGGCGCAGCAGCTCGGCGGCGCGCTCCACGGCCTTGATGATGCGCAGATGGGCTCCGCAGCGGCACAAGTGCTTGTCGAGGGCGGCGACGATGTCGGGGCGGCTGGGGCTCGGGTTGGTGTCGAGCAGGGCCTTGGCCTCGATCATCATGCCGGACAGGCAATAGCCGCACTGGCCGGCCTGCAATTCAAGGAACGCGGCCTGGATCGGATGCGGCGCGTCCGGTGTGCCGAGGCCTTCGATGGTCGTCACCTGCTTGCCGGCGGCTGCCTCCACGGCCAGCGTGCAGGAATAGGCGGGAGCGCCGTCCACGAGGACCATGCAGGCGCCACACTGCTCAAGCCCGCAGCCGTGGCGGCTACCTTTGAGGTCGAGCGAATTGCGCAGCACGGCCAGGAGGGGTGTCGCCCCATCGGCGGCGACGGTCTCCCGCCGGCCGTTGACGACCAGAGTGAAGGTGTCGGTCATGTCCTTGTCGTTCCATCCCATTTCGATCCGGCGAAGCTCGTGTGCATGCCACAGGCTCATTGTGGCAGCAACGGCGCCGGCCATATCGTCCTAGTAAACGATCGGGCTCGAACTGGTGCAAGTACAAATGCTGGGGGCGGGGCAACTGTGCATGGAGGGTCTCGGCTCGGAGCTGATCCGGCGCCCCGCAGCCTAGTGCGCCGAAGCCCCGCCGCGACGTGCCGCTTCGATGGCCGGGATCACGACGCGATCGAGCGAAGCCTTGGTCAGCTGGCCGACGTGCTTGTAGACGATGCGGCCTTGACCATCGACGACGAACGTCTCGGGCATGCCGTAGACGCCCCAGTCGATGCCGGTGCGACCGGTGCTGTCGGAGCCGACGCCCGCGAACGGATTGCCGAAGGTGCCGAGAAATCGGCGCGCGGCGACCGTCTGGTCCTTATAGTTGATGCCGTAGATGGTCACGCCGGTCCGTTTGCCGAGTTCGATCAGCAGGGGATGCTCCTCGACGCAGGGTACGCACCACGTGGCCCAGAAATTGACCACGCTGACCTTGCCCTTGGCGAGGTCGGCCGTCGCGATTCCTGGAACGGGGAGGCCATTCGCGGTCAGACCCTCGAGCGGCGCCAATTCGAATTGCGGCGCGGGCTTGCCGAGGAGCGCCGAGGGCAGCTTAGAGGGATCGCCTGTTCGCAACGCCAGGGCAAACAGGCCGGCGACAGCCGCGAATATTGCGACCGGCACGACCAGCCAGCCGAGCCTGCCGTTGCCCCTTGTCCCAGTCCCGATTGATGGGCCGGTCGTCTCGCCGACCGGCGCTGATCCTGCCGGGTCTTTCATCGATGGCTCCGATTGCCGTCGCCGCGATGCCGTCCGGCCTCCATCTCGATCTCGTCGAGCACCCTCTGCTGGCGGCGGCCGTCGATCACGAGCCAACCGATCAGCGCGCCGATGACGAGCGTGACGATGCCGTAGGAGGCCCAGATGAAGGCGCCGTGTGGTCCGAGATCCATGGAACTGGTCCTCAGCTGGGGGTGCTGGCGTGGGCGGCGCCAGCGCGCTCGACCATGCGATGGCGCATCGCCTTGATCCGGCGGCGCAGGATCTCGTTACGCATCGCCTTCATGTGCAGCGCCAGGAACAGAATTGTGAAGCCCGCCGCCATCACCAGCAGCGGCGTGAGGATCGAGGAATGGATCGCCGGCCCGCCCATCTTCATCACGCTCGCCGGCTGGAGCAGCGTGTTCCACCAGTCGACCGAAAACTTGATCACAGGAAGGATAACGACGCCAACCAGGCCGAGGATCGCGGTCAGCTTGGCGGCCAATGTCTCGTCCTCGATCGAAGAGCGCAGCGCGATCAGGCCGAGGTACAGGAAGAACAGGATCAGAACACTGGTCAGGCGCGCGTCCCAGACCCAGTAGGCGCCCCACATCGGCTTGCCCCACAGCGACCCGGTGACGAGCGCGAGCAGGGTGAAAGCGGCACCGATCGGAGCCGCGGCCTTGGCCGAGACGTCGGCGAGCGGATGGCGGAACACCAAGAGCCCGAAGCTCGACATCGCGACCAGCGCATAGCCCATCATGCCGAGCCAGGCGGCCGGCACGTGGACGTACATGATTTTGACCGTCTCGCCCTGCTGGTAGTCGGGCGGTGCCTTGAAGAAGGTCAGCCACAGGCCGGTCAGGATCAGCAGAGCGGCGAGGCCGGACAGCCACGGAAGCAGCCGTGCCGACAGCGCCATGAACCGGGTTGGGTTGGCGAGCAGCTCGAGCTTCTGGGTGAGCGTGGTGGTCGTCGACATGAGCTTGATTTACGGGTTCCTGGGGACGAGCGCAAACAAGAGACACAAGATCTGGGCTTTTGCCCGACATCTGGGCGCGCGGCTTTGACTTGGCGCATGCGCGCGATTGTCGCGGATCAGCCGAGCTGCGCCCTGACCGCGGCGGCCGCCGCGAGGGGGCCGAGCACCAGCGAGGCGACGGAGATCGCGCCCAGGATAAGTAGCGACGGGCCGGCACCGCCCGGACCGAGGCCGGAGGAGATGGCCGAAATGCCGAAGATCAGCGTCGGAACATAAAGCGGCAGCACCAGCACGGCGAGCAGCAGACCGCTGCGCTTGGCCCGCATCGTCAGCGCCGCGCCAATGGCGCCGAGGAAGCTGACGGCCGGGGTGCCGATCACCATCGTCGCCAGCAGCATCGGGTAAGCGGCAAGATCCAGGTTCAGCAGCAGGCCGAGCGCGGGCGTCATCAGCGTCAGCGGGATGCCGGTAGCGATCCAGTGTGCCAAGGCCTTGGCCGCCATAACCAATTCGAGTGGCAGCGGCCCCAGCGCGATGGCCTCGAGTGAGCCGTCCTCGTCGTCGGTCTCGATCAGGCGGGGCAACGACAGCAGCGCCGACAGCAGCAGTGCGATCCACAGCACGCCCGGCGCGATCCGTGCCAGCAAGTTGAGGTCGGGCCCGAGGCCAAGCGGCATCAGCGCCACGACCACGATGTAGAAGCCAAGCGCCGTGCCGATGGCGCCGCCCTCGCGAAACGCCAGTCCGAGGTCGCGGCGGAGCAGGGTCAGGAAGCAGGTCAAGGCGCGGTCCCGTCTACATCTGGCGGCCGCCGCTGCATACACCGTCAGGGCAGCGGAACAAAGCGAGGATCAAAAACGCTCGCGACCGCGGCATTCCCTATGGCATGGCGCCTGCGAGGCTCGTTGATAGCCGCAATTCCCGCGGCGAAGCCAACCCCAGTGGTATGTGCGTCGCCGCGATCACGATGCCCCCCGCCGAAACGTGCTCGTTCACCACGCGGGCGAGCATGGCGGTGCTGGCGGCGTCGAGTGAGACGGTCGGCTCGTCGAGCAGCCATAGTGGCCGCTCGGCCAGCACCAGACGCGACAGGGCGAGACGTCGCTTCTGCCCAGCAGACAGGTAACCGGCGGGGATGTGGGCCAACTCGGCGAGAGCGAACCGCTGCAGTGCGGGCTTCACGCGGGCGGTGTCCTGGCCGAGATAGCGCGCCCAGAAGGTCGCGTTCTCACTCACCGTCAGGGCTGATTTCAGCGCGTTGGCGTGGCCGACGAAATGACAGCTTCCCGCCATCTCGCGTTCGCTGCCGCTCTGGTCCGTGAGCCGAACCGCGCCCGCGGCGATCCGACAGAATCCGGCCAAGGCCCTGAGGAGCGTGGTCTTGCCGGCGCCGTTCGGGCCGGTCAACGTCACCGCCTCGCCGGAGCCCGCGCTGAACGACAGTCCCGAGAACAAAACGCGACCGCCGCGCTCGATGGCGAGGTCCTCGGCAGTCAGCATGAGCGGCATTGCGACTTGTTCCGGGATTGCTGCGGTGCGACAAGGATCTGTGACTTCACGCCGGAAGTCCTGTGGCACTTCGGCGTGAGGCGCTATATAAGGTTGTCGCTTTACTCGATGCTAGCGCAAAAACTGGGGTGTACCGACCCCCGCTCCCGGCATGTCCGGAGGCAGGTTCCGTCGCACCGCTACCCCGAACCCGCCGGCGCTCCGGCGGCGCGAGCGTAATCGCACGATCGCTAATCAGGAGGATCAATCCGTGAGCGCGCTGACGCCCGTTTCCCAGGACAGCTTCAAATGCCGCAAGACGCTGAGCGTCGGTGGCAAGACATACACCTACTACTCGCTGCCCGACGCCGAGAAAAACGGCCTCGCGGGGATCTCCAAGCTGCCCTACTCGATGAAGGTGCTGCTCGAGAACCTGCTGCGCAACGAGGATGGCCGCACCGTCACCAAGGACGACATCCTCGGCATGGCGAAGTGGCTCGAGACCAAGGGGAAGTCCGACAAGGAGATCGGCTTCCGCCCCGCCCGCATCCTGCTGCAGGATTTCACCGGCGTTCCCGCGGTGGTCGACCTCGCCGCGATGCGCGACGGCATGGCCACGCTCGGTGGTGACCCCAAGAAGATCAATCCGCTGGTGCCGGTCGATCTTGTCATCGACCACTCGGTGATCATCGACCACTTCGGCAACGCGGCCGCCTTCGCCAAGAACGTCGAGCTCGAGTACGAGCGCAACGGCGAGCGCTACAACTTCCTCAAGTGGGGCCAGGGCGCCTTCGCCGACTTCCGCGTCGTGCCGCCCGGCACCGGCATCTGCCACCAGGTCAACCTAGAGTATCTCTCGCAGGTCGTCTTCACCAACCAGATGGCCGACGGCTCGACCGTCGCTTATCCCGACACCGTGGTCGGCACCGACAGCCACACGACGATGGTCAACGGCCTCGCCGTGCTCGGTTGGGGTGTCGGCGGCATCGAGGCCGAGGCCGCGATGCTCGGCCAGCCTCAGTCGATGGTGATCCCCGAGGTCGTCGGCTTCAAGATGACTGGCAAGCTGAACGAAGGCGTCACCGCGACGGATCTCGTGCTGACCGTGACGCAGATGTTGCGCAAGAAGGGCGTGGTCAACAAGTTTGTCGAGTTTTACGGCCCCGGCCTCGACGCGCTTTCCTTGGCCGACCGTGCCACCGTCGGCAACATGGCGCCGGAGTACGGTGCCACCTGCGGCTTCTTCCCGGTCGACGTCGAAGCGCTGAAGTACATGACCATGTCGGGTCGCGATCAACACCGCATCGACCTCGTCGAGGCCTATGCCAAGGCACAGGGGCTGTTCCGCACGTCCGCGGCTGCCGATCCGGTCTTCACCGATACGCTGTCGCTCGACCTCGGCACCGTCGTGCCCTCGATGGCCGGCCCGAAGCGTCCGGAAGGCCGCATCTCGCTGCCCGACGTCAAGGCAGGTTTCGGCACCGCGCTGGCTGGCGAGTACAAGAAGCCGGGCGAGCTCGGCAAGCGCGTGAAGGTCGAAGGCCGCGACTTCGATCTCGGTCACGGTGACGTCGTCATCGCCGCCATCACCTCCTGCACCAACACCTCCAATCCGAGCGTGCTGATCGCCGCCGGCCTTGTTGCCCGCAACGCGGTCGCCAAGGGCTTGAAGGCGAAGCCGTGGGTGAAGACGTCGCTGGCGCCGGGATCGCAGGTCGTCGCCGCTTACCTCGAGAAGGCCGGGCTGCAGCCGTTCCTCGATCAGGTCGGCTTCAATCTGGTCGGCTTTGGCTGCACAACCTGCATCGGCAACTCGGGCCCGCTCAACCCGGAGATCTCGAAGGCGATCAACGACAACGGCCTGGTCGCGTCGGCGGTGCTCTCGGGCAACCGCAACTTCGAGGGCCGCGTCAGTCCCGACGTTCAGGCGAACTACCTCGCGTCGCCGCCATTGGTGGTCGCCTATGCCATCGCCGGTTCGGTCAACATCGATCTCTCCACCGAGCCACTCGGCAAGGACCAGAACGGCAACCCGGTGTTCTTGAAGGACATCTGGCCGTCCACGCAGGAGGTCGCCCAATTCGTCATGGAGAACGTGACGAAGGAGATGTTCCAGTCCAAGTACGCGGACGTCTTCAAGGGTGACGACAACTGGCGCAAGGTGAAGGCTACCCCGCGCCTGACCTACGACTGGAACTCCGGCTCCACGTACGTGCAGAACCCGCCCTACTTCGCGGGGATCACGAAGGATCCTAAGCCCCTCACCGATCTCGTCGGCGCGCGGATTCTCGGCCTGTTCGGTGACAAGATCACCACCGACCACATCTCGCCCGCCGGCTCGATCAAGCGCGAGAGCCCGGCCGGCGCCTACCTGATCGAGCGGCAGGTTCGCCCGGCCGACTTCAATCAGTACGGCACCCGGCGCGGCAATCACCAAGTGATGATGCGGGGCACCTTCGCTAATATCCGCATCAAGAACTTCATGAACATCGACGCGGCCGGCGCCGTGAAAGAGGGTGGCAACACCACCCACTATCCGTCGGGTCAGGTCATGCCGATCTACGACGCGGCCATGAAGTACAAGGACGAGGGTGTGCCGCTGGTGGTGTTCGCCGGTGTCGAGTACGGCAACGGCTCGTCCCGCGACTGGGCCGCCAAGGGCACTGCCCTGCTCGGCGTTCGCGCCGTCATCTGTCAGTCGTTCGAGCGCATCCATCGCTCGAACCTGGTCGGCATGGGTATCGCGCCGTTCGTATTCGAGGAAGGCATCTCCTGGCAGACCCTGGGACTCAAGGGTGACGAGACCGTCACCATCAACGGCCTCAAGGACGTCAAGCCGCGCCAGAAGATGAACCTCGAGATCACTGGTTCAGACGGTGTCGCCAAGCCAGTGCCGGTGATTTGCCGGATCGATACGCTCGAGGAACTCGAGTATTATCGCCACGGCGGCATCCTGCACTACGTGCTCCGCAATCTCGCGGCGGCCGCTTAAGGTCAAACGACAAGATGCGGGCTCCGTTTCCCCTGGGGGAAGCGGGGCCTGTTTCGCACTTAGCAAAATGGCCACGCATGCCCGAAATGTGATTGTGAAACGGGTTGTCTCACCCTTTCGTGACTCGCAATTGAAGGCGACCGTCAGGATATTCCCGACACGAAGCGCAGCCGCTTCGCTCGACTCTGTTTCGTATGGACTGATGCAAGGGTCGGTGGGGTTCGCGCTTCGCCGGTCTGGCGGCCCAGCCATATTGAGCCGTCCACTGCCGATCTTAAGACCGTTTCGCTCGATTGGACCGTGATGAACCCCCGCCTGTTGATCGCTCTCTTGGCTCTGGCGTCTGCCGTCTGCGGATCATCCGCTTGGGCGCAATCGTCGACGCCGGTTGGCGATGGCGGCATCAAGGCCGTACTTGAGCTCTATACAAGTCAAGGTTGCTCCTCCTGCCCGCCCGCCGATCTGCTGATGCATAAGCTGGTGCAGCGCAAGGACGTCATCGCGTTGACCTTGCCGGTCGACTATTGGGACTATCTCGGCTGGAAGGATACGCTGGCCTCATCGACGTTCAGCGAGCGGCAGAAGGCCTACGCCAAGAAGCGGGGTGACGGAGCAATTTATACCCCGCAGATGGTCGTGAACGGCGCGGCACACGTCAACGGTGCCAAGCTGAACGACATCGACGAGGCGATCGCCGCCACGATGGGCAAGTTCAAGATCCGGCATGTATCGCTCCAGATCGTGGCCGAACAGGACAAGCTCGCCATCACTGTCGGCTCCGGCGGCGACGGCGCATCCTCTGCCACCATCTGGCTCGCCACGGTGCAACGCAATGTCGAGGTGGTCGTGCGCAAAGGCGAGAACAGCGGTCGCACGCTGACGTATGCGAATGTGGTGCGTGAGCTGACACCCGTCGGCATGTGGAGCGGCAAGGCAGAGACGATCCACCTCGAGCGCCAGTCTGTCATGCGATCCGGCGCCGATTCGTGCGCTGTGATCCTGCAGCACGGCCGGGCTGGCCCCATCCTCGGTGCTGCGTGGCTGCCCCAACTCTGAGGGACCGGTGCTCGATTTTCCGAACCTATGCCGAACACTCTGCGGCTTCGCTCATGCCTGGGCAAGGAAGGCGCGCAGCTCCTCGAGCAGCCTCTCGGGCTTTTCCTCCGGCACGTAGTGGCCGCAATTCTCGAAGCACAGCCCGCGCAGATTGGCGCACACCTGCTCGAGTGAGGACGTCATCGTCGGCCCGACGCCCTTGTCCCCCGCGATCGACAGCACCGGCATCTGCAGCTTGGCGCCCTGCTTCAGCTTCTCCACCTGCGCAATCGACTGCGGCAGCGCACGATAATAATTCGTCGCCGAGGTGATCGCCGGACGGCCGCGGTAGACGCGCGCATACTCGTCGAGATCGGCGTCGCTGAAGATTCCCGGTGTCGGCGTGCGCGACAAGAACAGCCACTTCAGAAACTCGCGCTCGCGCCCCTCGATCAGGATCTCGGGCAGCTCCGGGAGGAAATTGAACGCGAAATGCCAGGAGACGATCGCCGCCTGCGGATTGAACGGCGGGAACGGCACGATGCCGGGAATACGCGCGTCGATCAGCGTGAGGGTGCGGATCTCCTTTCCTCGCGCCAGCGCCAGCGGGTATCCGATCCACATGCCGATGTCGAAACCGACGAAATCGTAGGTGCCGAGAGCGAATTGGTCGATGGCCGCGCCGACCATGCGGCCGATGCTCTCGATGTCGTAGGCCGGTGCCGGCTTTTCGCTATCGCCGAGCCCGGGCGGGTCGATGGCGATGACGCGATGCTGCTTGGCGAGTTCGCCGAAGACATGTCGCCAGCAGTGCATGGACTGCGGCCAGCCACCGACGAGGACCACGGGTGAGCCGGCACCCATCTCCACGGTGTAGAGCCTCGTGCCTCCCGCATCGACCATGCGGGCCTTGGCGTCGGGAAAGAGCTTGGTGAGCATGATGCCGCCTTCGTAGGTCGGAGCGAGGGCGCCCTGCGCGCCTGAGCTCCGACAATGTGTGTCGTGGAATGTCGGACCTCGGTCCCGGCTGAGTGCAGAAGCCTGGACCTCGCTCCGACCTACGTCATTTCGCCAGTGCCGTCTCGATCGCAGACACGAGAGTCGGCGACTTGGGCTCGGTCGCCGGGCCATATCCGGCGATCA
>CAMDBL010000182.1 GCA_945889015.1 Devosia equisanguinis | reverse complement strand
GAACACGCGCCCGCAGATCATCCGAATAGGCTTGCCCGGGAACCCAGCTCATCGCCGCCATCCTCGCCATGGGAGACGACCAAGCAAGAATCACTATTCGCGCCAGTTGGGAATCCCCCTTGATTCCGGTCTGCCTGAAAATGCTCTAGACGGGTCAAAGTGCGCCCGGGCGGTCGTTCCGCTCGCGTCGCCTTGCGTTCGGGCTGGTTCTGGAGTTGCGTATGCCCGTTGTCGTGCGTGGAAGCTGTTTGACGAAGCCGATGGCAATCGCCGTGGCCATGGCCGTAGCCGCGCTGTCCGGCGCCCCTTCGCCGACGTCGGCGCAAGGCCTGCTACAATCGCTGTTCGGATTTGGCGGATCCCAGCCGCCCCGGCTGCCGCCGAATGCTTATTTTCCTCAGCGCCCGACCGTTCCCTTCGCCTCGCCCTACTCCAGCCGTTCGGGCGCGGGCTCGGGCTTCGACCGCGAGGGCGGCGGCGGCTCCTACCGCACCATCTGTGTGCGCATGTGCGACGGCTACTATTGGCCGATCAGCCATGGTGTCTCGCGTTCGCGGTTCGGCCGTGACGCGCAGGCTTGCCGGTCGAGCTGCGGCAGCGACGCACGGTTGTTCTACGCCCCCGGCAACGGCAGCGCCCAGGACATGGTCGACCTAACCGGCCGCGCCTACTCCCAGATTCCGAATGCCTTCAGGTATCGCAAGGCGCTCTCCTCGAGCTGCGGCTGCAAGCCCGCGCCCTGGTCGGATACCGAACTCGCCCGCCACCAGCGTTACGCAGCTGAGGCGAGCCAAGCGGCCACGGTCGCTGCCGCCGGCGGCAACGACCGGTCACCCGTGGGCATGCTCGCAGGCACCGAGTACAGCGCGAAAGCGGCGCCAGCCTCGCCCGCACCACTCACGTCCGTCGTCGTCGTCGACGCGGCCGCGAGCGCGGTGCAGGGTAGCGTCGTGACACCGATGATGCCGGGGACCCCGAGCAGTCATTCGGTGCAGAAGGTCGAGGCTCTTCCTGCCCCAGCTGCCCAGAAGCAAGCCGTCGCGATGCCGCGGCCGCGTGCGCCGGCTCAGGCTCCGTTCGGCCTGACCACAACGCCCTCGCCCAGGCCGCGCGTCGCCGCGCCGACGCGAGCCGCGGGCGCGCCGTTGGGGAGCCGACCGAGCACGCGGATGGGGATGGGCGGACCGCCGCCCCCCGTCGTCAAGTCGAGCAAGCCGCCGGCCACGGCCCGCGCGCCGGTTTACTCCCACGAGCTGGGCCGCTTCGTCTTTCCCGGCGACAACCGCTACCGCTGAGATCACCTGCCCGCGATCGCGTCCATCGCGGTCGCCAGCGCGATGTCCTTCTGCGTCAGGCCACCGGCGTCGTGGGTCGATAGCACGACGTCCACGCGATTGTAGACGTTGAGCCATTCGGGATGGTGGTCCATCCGCTCGGCGATCAGTGCGGCTCGGGCCATGAACCCGAACGCCGCATTGAAATCCTCGAACGTGAAGGTCTTGCGGATCGCATCGCGATCGGCCAACGGCATCCAGCCGCGCAAGGCGGCCAGTGCGGCCTGCCGCTGCGCGCCTTCGAGAAGCCTTCCAGTCATCCGACACTCCTCAAGTGGGCACTCGCCTCAGTGTGCGCTCGTCAAACCGCCTCGTCGTCCTCGTCCAGTCCATAGCCGAGCATTCCGCCACGCAGCGGAAACGCTTCCTCGAGCACGTAAAGTCCGCCGCCGACCTGCGGGCGGGACGAAAACAGGACGAAGCGCTCGACGACGAACGGCGCCAGCCGAAATCCGCCGTTGTGCTCGAGATAGCGCGCGACCGTGTCCACGCGCGCGTAACGCAGCCGGGCGAGCGTCACATGAGGCTTGAAGGCGCGTGTCTCCGGCGGCAAGCCGGCCTGCCGGGCCGCCCGCTCGCAGTCGCGAGCCAACTGATCCAGAGCCGGATTGGGCTCGACGCCCGCCCACAGCGCGCGGGGATCATTGCCGCCGAACGCGCCGAGGCCCGCGATCCGGATCTCGAAGACGTCCCGGGCGATCGAGGCCAGCGCGTCTGCGAACTCTCGCGCACGGGCGTTGTCGACGTCGCCGGCGAAGCGCAGCGTCAGGTGCAGCTCGTCGTGCTCCATCCACCGGGCACCCTGCAAGGGTGCCTCCAGCGCGGCCAACTCGTCGCGCGCCTCCTCGGGCAGCTCCACGGCGGCGAACAGACGGGGCATCTCGGCGGGCTCCTGGGCAGGATCGGATCAGCGGCGTCCGGTCGAAGATCGACATGTTGGCGACACGACGTCCACCACAGGAATAGGGCAGCGCCGTGCCGGCTGCCAAGCCGCCTTGCCGCGTGACAGGGGTGTGCAGCCGATGCCGTCACCGGCCCTTCTCCAGCCGCCGCAGCGTCGGCAGCGTTGCGGGGTGCACCAGCATTGAGCTAAGCTCTGGAAAAGAAGCAGGTTTCGAGCGTCAACGGACTTTCTCGCCGGATTTCAGCGCCGGCAGACGGTGCTTGGCACTTTCCCACGACATCAGGCTTCCGTTGGGGCATCCCTTGATCGAGCAGGCGCCGAAGCTGGATGCGACCCCCGCGAGCGGCGTGTCGCGGAAGGCTGGGACATCGGGAGGTGGCGACGAGGATTCGCCACCGGCGCTCCGGCTGTCGACCGCCCGGGTGTCGACCCATCTGGCGCTCTTGAGCCTCGGCATCGCTCTGCCGTTGCTGATCATGGCCGTCGTCCTGGTCAACGCCATGATCGACGCCCAGCGCCAGAGCATGCGCGCGTCGCTCGACAGCAGCTCCAAGCTGCTGGCGACGCTGACCGGGTCGGAGTTGGAGACCAGCATGACGCTGGTGGCCGCGCTGGCCAGATCCGAAGCGTTGAAGGACGGAGATCTCGATCAATTCCGGCAGGAAGCCTCGCTGCGGCTGAGGTTTCTGCCGCAGACCTGGATCAACGTGTCGACACCCGACGGCCGGCTTCTCATGAGCACGCGGGCAGCGGCCGATCTCGCCCGCGTGCCCGATGTCGATGCCGGCACCCGCGCGCGCGCGATCGCCTCCGGCCGGCCCGAGGTCTCCGACCTGATCGGCTCGCCGTCCGCAGACGAACCGCCGAACGCCTTCGTCTGCAGCCCCGTCTCCGCCGGCGACAGCGCCGTGCCCTACGTCATCTCGGTCGCGGTGCGGCCTGAGCGGCTGGCCTCGATCATCGCAGACAAGTTCGAGCCCGGTGTCCTGGTCGGCATCCTCGACCGCAACCACCGCTTCGTCGCCCGGATCCCCGATCACGCCAACCGTGTCGGCACGCTGGCGAGTGAGGGCTGGCGCTCGGCCAAGGACAAGGCCTCCGCCGGCCTGCTCGCGGTGCACAGCCTCGAGGGCGAGGAGACCCTGCTCTCGTACCGGCCGACGCAATACGGCTGGTCCGTCGGCGTTGCCTACAACCGAGAGACGGTCGAGGCCCCGCATGTGTTCGTCCGGCGCACGATGTGGACGATCGGCACGCTGCTGATACTGGCCGGCGGATTGGCGACGTTCCTGCTCAGCCGCCGGATCACCAGGCCCGCGCGCCAGTTGCTCGAGGCCGCCTCGTGCCTCGCCGACATGCGGCCCGTCAAGGCGGTACCTACCGGCGTCGCCGAGTTCGATCAGGTGATCCATCACTTCAGCCAGGTCGCCGGCATGCTGAACGCGCGCGATCTGGCGCTGCGCGGCAGCGAGCAGCACTTCCGGACGGCGCTCGAGGCGGCCGAGTCGGGCACCTGGACCTGGGACACCCGCACCGACCTCAGGACGGTCGATGCGCGCAATCGGGCGATGATGGGATGGCAGCCCGACGAGAACGTCGACACGCCGAAGATGCTGGCCCAGATCCATCCCGACGACCGCGAGACGGTGCGCGTCGCGATGCAGCGCGCCATCGATCCCAAGGGTAACGGACTGTTCCGGGTCGAATACCGGATCCGCACGCCGGCCGGCGAGGAGCACTGGATCATATCGCAGGCCCGCGCCCAGTTCTCCGAGGACGGCAGCGCTCAGCTCGTCGGCATCGTCCGCGACATCACCCACCGCAAGGTCGCCGAGCAGAAGATCCGCTTCCTGATGCAGGAGGCGGTGCATCGCTCGAAAAATCTGCTCGCCGTCGTGCAGGCGATCGCCAACCGGACCGCGCGGATCGGCGATCCGCAGACGTTCCTGCCGCGGTTCATCGATCGCATCGAGGGCCTGTCGGCGAGCCAGGACCTGCTGATCGCCAGCGAGTGGGGCAGTGTCGGCCTCGCTGCCCTGGTCGATGCGCATCTCGCCGGCCACTCGGATTTGGTCGGAACCCGCATCACCGTGCGCGGTCCGCCCTTGCTGCTGAAGCCGGAGGCGGTCCAGAGCATCGGCATGGCCCTGCACGAACTCGCCACCAACGCGACCAAATACGGCGCCTTGTCCACCGCCGGCGGCAAGGTCGAGATCACTTGGCGCCTTGCGCTGGAGAAGTCACCGCCCCGGTTCGTCATCGAATGGCGCGAGAGCGGCGGCCCGCCGTCCTGCGAGCCCGGCCCCGAGCGCCGTGGCTTCGGCCAGATCGTCATCGGCCGGATGGTCGAGACCGCGTTGAAGGGCAAGGCCGAGCTGCACTTCCTCGATGACGGATTTTATTGGCGGCTGGAGGCCGATCCGGCGCTGACGCTCGATCCCGGCCTAATGCAGGATATCACGGTCGAAGCCCGGGCCGTGGCCGGCCGGTCCTAGTGTTGCGTCACTGATCCTTGGCCCCCGGTTGGGCAACCGCCGCGGACGATTTGACTTTGCACGGCCCGACAGGTGCGGCGCGCGTGTCCTGGCACAGCGGACCAAGTGCGCATTTGGCCGCGGCGGCAGCCCGCCCGATCCTGCAGCCGCCCCCTTTTTCCGGCAGGAGCGCGCCCTATATCTGGCGGGTGTAAGCGTGCGGCCGAGAGGTGCCCATCGGGGCTTCGAGGCCGGACGTGCAGTATCCTGACGTGACGGCGCCCGCCCCGGGCCGAATGGGCGGATCGGGCGCGCTGATGAGGGACCATCACATGAACTTCGACACCTATACCGATCGCGCCAAGGGCTTCGTCCAGTCGGCGCAGAGCCTCGCCCTCCGCGAAGGCCACCAGCAGTTCGCCCCCGAGCATCTCCTGAAGGTTCTTCTCGACGACGAGGAGGGCTTGGCGTCCGGCCTGATCAACAAGGCCGGCGGACGCGCCAAGGACGCGCTGGTGGCGGTCGAGCTGGCTCTGAAGAAGCGGCCGAAGGTTTCCGGTGGCGGTGCGGGTCAGATCTACCTCGCGCCCGAGCTTGCCCGCGTGTTCGATCAGGCCGAGAAGGTCGCGCAGAAGGCTGGCGACAAGTTCGTCACGGTCGAGCGGCTGCTGCTCGCCCTCGCCATCGAGCAGGGCACCGAGGCCGCCAAGATCCTGGCTGCCGCCGGCGTCAACGCGCAGGCGCTCAACGGCGCCATCAACGACCTGCGCAAGGGCCGCACTGCCGACAGCGCGGGCGCCGAGCAGGCTTACGACGCGTTGAAGCGCTATGCCCGCGACCTGACGGAAATGGCGGCCCAGGGCAAGATCGATCCGGTCATCGGCCGCGACGAGGAGATCCGCCGCACCATCCAGGTGCTGTCGCGCCGCACCAAGAACAATCCCGTGCTGATCGGCGAGCCCGGCGTCGGTAAGACCGCGATCGCCGAGGGCCTCGCGCAACGCATCGTCGCGGGCGACGTGCCCGAAAGCCTCAAGGACAAGAAGCTGCTGTCGCTCGACATGGGCGCGCTGATCGCGGGCGCGAAATATCGCGGCGAGTTCGAGGAGCGGCTGAAGGCCGTGCTGTCGGAGGTGACGGCGGCGGCCGGCGGCATCATCCTGTTCATCGACGAGTTGCACACCATCGTCGGCGCCGGCAAGTCGGAAGGCGCGATGGATGCCTCCAACCTGCTGAAGCCCGCGCTGTCGCGCGGCGAGCTGCATTGCATCGGCGCCACCACGCTCGACGAGTACCGCAAGCACATCGAGAAGGACGCAGCCCTCGCTCGCCGCTTCCAGGCGGTGTTCGTCGGCGAGCCGACGGTGGAGGACACCGTCTCGATCCTGCGCGGCCTCAAGGAGCGCTACGAGCAGCACCACAAGGTGCGCATCTCGGATAGCGCGCTGGTGGCGGCGGCGACGTTGTCCAACCGCTACATCACCGACCGCTTCCTGCCCGACAAGGCCATCGACCTCGTCGACGAGGCGGCGTCGCGGCTGCGCATGCAGGTCGACAGCAAGCCGGAGGAGCTCGACAACTTCGACCGCGAGATCGTCCGTCTCAAGATCGAATCGGAAGCGCTCAAGAAGGAGACGGATGCCGCCTCCAAGGACCGGCTCGTCCGCCTGCAGAAGGAGCTGGCCGACCTCGAGCAGCGCTCGCGCGAGCTGACGCAGCGCTGGCAGGGCGAGAAGGACAAGCTCGGCCAGGCCGCCGACATCAAGCGGCAGCTCGACGGCGCCCGCAACGATCTCGCCACCGCGCAGCGCAAGGGCGAATTCCAGAAGGCCGGCGAGCTGACCTATGCCATCATCCCGAACCTCGAGAAAAAGCTCGCGGAGTTGGAGGCCAAGGGCGATGCCGGCGGCATGATGGAGGAGGCGGTGACGCCCGAGCACATCGCCGGCGTGGTCTCGCGCTGGACCGGCGTGCCCGTCGACCGGATGCTGGAGGGCGAGCGCGAGAAGCTGCTTCAGATGGAGGAGGCGCTGGCCAAGCGCGTCATCGGCCAGTCCGAGGCGGTGACGGCGGTGGCGACCGCGGTGCGCCGTGCGCGCGCCGGCCTGCAGGATCCGAACCGGCCGATCGGCTCGTTCATGTTCCTGGGCCCGACCGGCGTCGGCAAGACCGAGCTGACCAAGGCGCTCGCGTCGTTCCTGTTCGACGACGAGCAGGCGATGGTGCGCATCGACATGTCCGAGTACATGGAGAAGCACTCCGTCGCCCGCCTGATCGGCGCGCCTCCGGGCTACGTCGGCTACGACGAGGGCGGCGCGCTGACCGAGGCCGTCCGCCGCCGTCCCTATCAGGTGATCCTGTTCGACGAGATCGAGAAGGCGCACCCGGACGTGTTCAACGTGCTGCTGCAGGTGCTCGACGACGGGCGACTGACGGACGGCCAGGGCCGCACCGTCGACTTCAAGAACACGCTGATCATCCTGACCTCGAACAGCGGCGCGGAGTATCTGGTCAACCTCGCCGACGGCAAGGACGTCGAGGAGGCGCGGCCCTACGTGATGGCCGAGGTGAAGCAGAAGTTCCGTCCGGAGTTCCTGAACCGCCTGGACGAGATCATCCTGTTCCACCGCCTGCAACGCGACCAGAGGACGGCGATCGTCGACATCCAGATGGCGCGACTCGCCAAGCTGCTGGTCGATCGCAAGATCACCATCGCGCTCGACGACGCAGCCCGCACCTGGCTCGCCAACCGCGGCTATGACCCGGCCTACGGCGCGCGCCCCCTGAAGCGCGTGATCCAGAAGAACGTGCAGGATCCGCTGGCCGAGGCGATCCTGTCGGGCCGGGTGAAGGACGGCGAGACGGTTGCCGTGACGGTCCGCGACGGCGGCCTCGTCGTCGGCGGCGAGGCCGTCAAGGCGAAGGCGGCTTGAGTTGAATCGCAGCAGGTGCGCTCTGCAAAGGCATACCTGCTGCTAACCTATCGAATTACCCGCGGCGGCAGCTCAGGTATGATCGGCCGTGGCGGCAACTCAGGATCAGTAAGACGCGGGTGAATTTCCGGAAGGCGAATGGCTCAGCCATCGACCGGCGCCAAACGCGGCACGCCAGCTACGGTAAGCCTCAGGGAGCGCAAGCTCGTCGGGAAGCCGTTCGGCTCGGGTAGCACTCGCGAAGTTGCCCAGTCTCCCGGGCTCCGGACATGCGACGGGGCCCCCGACCATAGCGAAATTGATCCCTCACCATCGGGGAGAATATGGCTCTGGTCCTCCACCTTCTCTTTCCGACACCTGTTAAGCGAGCGGCGACTATGAAGGTGACGTATGCCGCCAAATGCCTTACGACACGCAACGGATCCTGCAATCGAGACATCAACATGAGTTTTACGCGACGCGAAGCGCTATTATCAGGACTTGGTGCAGTCGCTCTTTCGGAGTTGTCATTCTCAGGGCGAGCGCTGGCAGCGAAGCCGCGGGCGCGATACGGTGCAGCCGTAAGTCTCGCCGATTTGAAAGCAGATCCGCGCCTCGGAAGAGCCATCGTCAAGCACTGCGACGTGGTCGTGCCGGTCGACGAGCTCAAATGGGGCGTCTTGCGCCCCGACGAAAAAACATTCGCATTCGAAAAGGCTGACGCAATCGCGCGTTTTGCGTCTGAGAACCGTCTGGCGATGCGAGGCCATACTCTGGTTTGGTATGCAGACATGCCGGAGTGGACGAAGGCTATCGATACCCCTAGCGCGGCGGAACGGGCCCTTGTCGGACATATCGAAACAGTCGTGGCTCGCTATCGCGGTCGGATCAGCTCTTGGGACGTGGTCAACGAGGCCATTCCAGACGTCGCAACGCGTCCTTCAGATCGTCGTCAAACACTATGGTCGACTCTGCTTGGCGAGCGCAATATCAGTCTCGCCTTCAAGACAGCGGCTGCGGTCGATCCGAGTGCGCAACTCGTTCTGAACGAATATGACGTCGAGTTCGGCGACGAGCATTTCCCCGCCAAGCGCGCAGCTTTTCGCAATCTCATCATGCAGCTTCTCGACGCAGGCACACCGCTGCACGCAGTTGGTCTCCAATGTCATTTGCGCGGTGCAAAGGCGATTGATCGGGATGGCCTTGGCCGATTCGTCACCGAACTTCACTCGTTTGGCCTGAAGGTCCTCGTGACGGAACTCGACGTCATGGATCATCAGTTGCCGGCATCGATCAAGGAACGGGACGACATCACCAGTCGTCGCGTGCGGGATCTTCTCGAAACCGTAACGGCTGCAGGTCCATTGGATTCATTGTTGACCTGGGGACTATCGGATCGATACAGCTGGATTCCGTATGTCTTTCCCAGGAAGGACGGTCTTGCCAATCGTCCGCTTCCTCTCGATTCGGATTTCCGTCGCAAGACTATGACCTGCTTCAGTGCCTTCATTTCCGCGACATCTACGTAACTCGCTGACCTAATGATCGAATCAGGTAGATCGCTTGCCGTGGGCGGTATCACTCGGCGGGTGAAGGCAGATGCGAAGCTTCGAGATCGTGCGATCGAGCACC
>CAMDBL010000181.1 GCA_945889015.1 Devosia equisanguinis | reverse complement strand
CTTCTCTATTCAGTTCGTAACTCGCTGATAGCAAAGTCAGCTTTGGCATGCGCGGTGCGAGCACCCGTTGCGGATCGGTGATCGATTTTGCAATCAAGTCATCAGTAAGGATCTTATCCGTGATCGATGCTCCGACCGGACGCTCCGCCGCCCCCAGAACGGTGCGAGACAGCGAGCCTTGATAGTCGAAGTCGATGAGCAAAACGCGATGGCCAAGGCGCTCCAGGTAGGCCGCGATGTTGGCCGTCATCGTCGTCTTTCCCACGCCGCCTTTGAGGTTGGCGAATGTGATGACCTTCATGCCGCTTGCGGCTATCGTATTGAGAAGGTCACTAGGTATTGGCGTTTTGTGAAACCGCCAAAGTTCTTCATCCCTGCGGTCAAGTGCCTGCTGCAAGCGATCCAAGTTCGCTCGTTGATCCTCCCCCATGGGGCTTTCCGGAGGACAATTCTGTCCCAGCGGCACTGGTGGAACGGTCCCGCCCTGCTTAGCTCCATTTGACTTGATTTGACCTTTTGGTGGCCAGATTCTTTCTCTGGCTCTTCCAATCCAATAGCCCGCGTAGCCCGTGGCAACACCTATCCCCACAAGGACTGTTACAAGCGTCCCAAAGTCATTGGATTCAAACAGCTTCTTAAGAGCTTCCAGGAACGCTCGAATCTCCGACATCTCAGCCCCCCACGCACACGGGCATAATCCAGCACACGCAGGGATTGCTGACAAGACAACAACGCGCGCTCACCACGCACTATCGCCCCTCAATAAAAAAGGCTCGACACGCTTTCTTCGCGGCTCGTGCGGATGATGGCTTCGCCGATCAGGGGTGCGATCGAGAGCACGCGGATGTTGCGGGTGGCCTTCACCGCCGCCGTCGGCTCGATCGAATCGGTGATCACCAGCGACTTCAACGACGAGTTCTGGATGCGCGCGATGGCGCCACCCGACAGCACGCCGTGGGTAATGTAGGCCATCACCTCGGTGGCGCCGTTCTTGAGCAGGGCCTCGGCGGCATTGCACAGCGTGCCGCCGGAATCGACGATGTCGTCGATCAGGATGCAGCGCTTGCCCGCGACGTCGCCGATCACGTTCATGACCTCCGATTCGCCGGGCTTCTCGCGCCGCTTGTCGCAGATCGCGATCGGCGCCTCTATGCGCTTGGCTAGGGCGCGGGCGCGGACCACGCCGCCGACATCGGGCGAGACCACGACCAGGTCGCTCTTGCCATACCGCTCGAGAATGTCGCGCGTCATCACGGGGGCGGCGAACAAGTTGTCGGTCGGGATGTCGAAGAAGCCCTGGATCTGCCCGGCGTGCAGGTCGACCGTCATGACGCGGTCGACGCCGGCGGTGGTGATCAGGTTGGCGACGAGCTTGGCCGAGATCGGCGTGCGCGGGCCGGGTTTCCGATCCTGGCGCGCATAGCCGAAGTAGGGAACGACCGCCGTGATACGGCGCGCCGACGCACGCTTCAGCGCATCGATGATGATCAGCAATTCCATCAGGTTGTCGTTGGCGGGGAACGACGTCGACTGCAGCACGTAGACGTCCTCGCCGCGGACGTTCTCCTGGATCTCGACAAAGATCTCCATGTCCGCGAAGCGGCGCACCTGCCCCTTGGTCAGCGGCATCTTGAGGTGGGCGCTGATCGCCTCTGCGAGTGGACGGTTGGAATTACCCGCCACCAGCTTGATCTTGGCGGGACCACCGCCGGAAGAGCCCCGTGCATCGAACGACATGCCCTGCCCCCGCCAATGATCGCCACGACACTTCGATGACAGGCTCCATAGCAAGCGGGCCCCGGTGTGTAAATCACCGGAGCCCGTAATCCCTTGTTTTCGCGAGTTTGCGCTTGCGCAGGGCCTGTCCGGGTGTGGCCCGGACAGCGCGCCTGGATCAGTTGGTCGAGGTCTTCGGCGCCGGCTGCATCAGCTTGACGATACCTTGGGCCGCGGCGGACGCGGCCATTTCGGCCGTCTGGCCCCAGGCCCCGTTCAGCGAGCCGGCCTCGATCTCGTTCTTCTGGGACACGGTGCCGATTCGGTTGCCCTGCGCGTCCTTCACGATCCAATCGATCTGGATCGGCTGGCGGCCCTCGCGGCCCTCGCCGACGGCAACCTTGCCCTCGATTCGGTAGGCGTTCGGCGCGGTGCGATCCGAAACCGCGACGCCGCTCTTGGAGAGCTCGCGCTGCAGCGCCGAGGACAGTGACTGGGCGCCGTCTCCGGGTGCACCGTTGACCGAAGGCGGCATCGCCCTCAGTTCGTTGCTCGCGACGGCGCCGACGGGCGCTGCGGACGCAACTTGCTGTCGCTGAGCTGGAGCCGAGGCCGGAGCCGCCTGCGCGGCCGTCGCCGACACCGGCTGCACGGGCGGAGGACCACCAGCGCCCGAGGGCGGCGGCGTCGCACCAGTCGAGGCGACCTGGTCGGGCGAGGGCAGCGAACTCGCGATCTGGCCGGCCGTCCGGTCCGCGATCGATTGCATCAGCTGCGGCGTCACCGAGCTCCAAGGATCCTTGGCGTTCTGCGATCCAGGAACGACCTCCTCGCCGGTGACGCGATGGACGCGCTTTCCGCTCGGATCGGTGACGTCCCAGATATAGGAGACCTTGGTGCCGGCCTTCTCCTTGGCCGCCACCACGTAGCCGCGAACGGTGAAGTCCGCCTTGTCGCCCGCAGATGCGACCGACAGGTTCTTCTTCATCATCGCCTCGGACACCTGCGTGCCGAGTTGCTTGGCGACCGCGTCGGGCGCGCCGATGACGGGCGCCAGAGTGATCCGGCTCTGGGCCGGTTTCGCGGCCGTAGGCGGCGGTGGCGGCGTCACCACGGCGGTCTGCGGCCCCGAATCGGCGGCGTTGCTGCACAGTAGATTGTTGGCCGTCTCGCATCCGGCGAGACCAGCGCTCAAGAGCGCAGCCAGGGCTGCCATAGCGAGCGGGCTACGCATGTGCCTCGCCGCAGCAGCGTCGATGGTCGTCACAGTGACGTCCCCCTTGCTTTGACCCGCTGTCCTCCGGCGGCCGGCGTACCAACACTGCGGCCATCTCAGCTATCGAACCGGTACCCGATAGAAACGTCTAACGTTTCGTAAAGCATTCGTCCAGATGTCAGACGGAGCGATGCCCCTGCCGTTGCCTGCTTGCGGCGCCTTTTGCCGCAAACAACTGTGGATGGCTCGATTACGTCACGACAATGGCGGAGATTTGACGGCCGTAGTCGGGCTCGGAGAGCTTTTGTGAGCGCCGGAAGCTGAAAAACCGCGAATCACCAGGGAACGTGCAGGGCGTTTGGCGGTCCACCTCGCCGATGCCAGATCGCTGCAAGCGGCTTTCGACGTAGCCTGGAAGGTCGAAATGCGGCCGTACTCCCGCGGAGGGGCGGACGAAAAAGCGCGCATTGCCGGCATCGCGGTCCAGCAGCGCCGCCTCGAACTCGGGCCCGACCTCGTAGGCCGTCTGACTGATGCAGGGCCCGACGACGGCCCGGATGCGACCGCGAGCGGCCCCGAGCCCCTCCATCGCGGCGATCGTCGATTCCAGAATGCCGTCGACCGCGCCACGCCATCCCGCGTGCGCCGCGCCGACGACCCTGGCTGTCGGATCGGCGAACAGGACCGGCGCGCAATCGGCCGCCAGTGCGCCGACGACGACGCCGGGCGTGCGGGTGACGAGGGCGTCGGCCTTCGGCAGGCTTTCGAACGGCACCGGCTTGTCGACCGTGACCGCAATATCGCTGTGCACCTGATAGAGCGTCACCACCGACCCTGGCGCCGCACCGAGATGGCGGGCGACCCGATCACGGTTCTCGAGCACTGCCTGGCGATCGTCTTTGGAGCCGAGGCCGCAGTTGAGAGACTGATAGATGCCTCCCGACACGCCGCCGGCGCGGGTGAAGAAGCCATGCGCGATGCCCGGCAGTGACAGCACGTCGGCGGTGATCGGCTCCAGCATGAGGCATTGTCCAATGATGTCGCGAGCCTTCGATGTGCCCGAGCGTCCGCAGACACGCAAGCCCTCGCGCGAGACCGTTTCCAGTTCTGCCGTCGGCGAAGCTCGACTAGAGTTCAAGGTGCCGGGTCGCTCTAGTGGAGACGGATGCCCATGATCGAGTGGATCGCCATCGCATTGCGCGACGACGGCGTTTTCAAACTTTACCTCGCCGCCATGATGGCCGTCATGATCGGCCCCATGGTGGTGCTGACGATCTACTACCACGCCAACGTCTCGAAGACCGAAGGCGGCAGGAAGCTGATGCGCAAGCACGCGCGCCTCGCGCCGGACGCCACCCGCCCCGGTCGCGCAATCGCCAATCTCGGTGCCGCTGGCAAGATGGCCCGGAACATTGCCGCGGGCCGCTACGGTGAGAGTACCCGCCGGCTGCAGAACCGGACCTACCTGCTCGTCGGCCTGTGGGTGCTGGCCAATGTCGTGATGTGGGCCATTCCGATGGTCTCGATGAGCCTTTACCCCGACCCGCTGAACCCGCCGGGGCTCCGCCCCGCGACGAGCCAGCGCTGATCGCGCTGGCGAGCGGCAATCGGCTCGGACGTGGGCCTTGCCATTCCCGCATGTGCACGCGAAAACCCGCTGCACATCGCGCCGCCCCCTGACGGCGGACCATCATCGGCAACAAGGCAGCGGCGATTCATGGCCAAGAAACCACCCGCGCCCACCCCCGTCTCGACCGGCTATTGGCTCCTCAAGTCGGAGCCGGATGTGTTCTCGTGGGACATGTTGGTCGCGCGCGGTAAGACAGGCGAGCCCTGGACGGGCGTTCGCAACTATCTCGCCCGCAACAACATGCGCGCCATGCGCCTCGGCGATCTCGGCTTCTTCTATCACTCCAACGAGGGCAAGGAGGTCGTCGGCATCTGCCGCGTGATCGCGCTCGCCCATCCCGATCCCGACGATGGAACCGGCACCTGGGAGTGCGTCGATGTGGAGGCCGTCTGCCCGATGCCGAAGCCGGTCGGGCTGGCCGACGTGAAGGAGAACAAGAACCTCGCCAAGATGAGCCTCGTCACTTCGATGCGGCTCTCGGTACAACCGGTGACCAAGGCCGAGTGGGCGGAGGTCTGCCGCATGGGCGGCCTCGAGCCGTCCAAACTGCAGTCGAATTAGACAGCCGGCCCGCTACCGCGTCGAGACGCGCCACCTCCCTCGGGGCGATCCGTGCTATGCGGATGCACGATCCCCATGCCGTGCCCGCCCTCTGCGGAACATCGACGGCCGACATCCCTTTTTCGAGCACCGACCACAGATCGCAACCCGGCGACGTCCCTGGCGTTCCCGAACGGAGAGCCCAGGATATGATGTCCGCCGCAACCTTCATCCATGCCGAGACGACGCTGCTCACACCGCCGCTGGTGCCGGAGATCGAGCTGAACCTCGCCCGCGCGTCGCGCGACATCTTCCGCGCCGCCGAGCAGTACGAGCGCCCCGACGACCGCTGGCCGCCCTACTGGGCATTCGCCTGGCCCGGCGGGCAAGGGCTCGCGCGCTTCATCCTCGACAATCCCGCCATCGTCGCGGGACGGCATGTCGCCGATGTCGGCGCCGGCTCCGGGCTCGCGGCCATCGCCGCCCTCAAGGCCGGGGCCGCCGGCGCGATCGCCATCGATCCCGATCCGCTCGCCTGCGCCGCGATCCGGATCAACGCGGCCCACAATGGCGTCGCGGTGGAGGCCGTGCTCGACGATCCTCTCGGCAGCACGCCCGCCGTCGACCTGATCCTGATCGGCGATCTCGTCTATGAGCCCGAGCTGGAGACGCGCGTGACCGCGTTTCTCGAGGCTGCCTTGAAGCGAGGCACCAGCGTGTTGTTCGCCGACCGCACGACCGCACGGCGGCCGAAGGTGGATTTCGTTCTTCAAGCAGAGTACACCTCGCCGCTGATGCCGGCGCTCGAGGACAGCCACATCGAGCATTCGCGCGTCTGGCTGCTCGAGGCAGCCAGCGACGCCCGCGCGCCGGCCCGCAAGAGAGCCCAGCGATGACGGCGCCCGTCGATCGGACCGTTTTCATTTCCGCCAATACGCGACTGCTGGCGCCGCCACTGGTGCCGGAGATCCGGCTGCACCTCGCCGAGGAGTCGCTACCGATCTGGCGCAAGACCGAGGAGGAGCTCGGCGAGATGAACGTGCCGCCGCCGTTCTGGGCCTTCGCCTGGGCCGGCGGCCAGGCACTGGCGCGCTACCTGCTGGACAATCCCGACATCTGCCGGGGAAAGCGCGTGCTCGACCTCGGATCTGGCTCTGGCCTGACGGCGATCGCGGCTGCGATTTGTGGAGCAACCCATGTCCTCGCCGCCGACATCGATGGCCTCGCCGTGGCGGCGAGCCATCTGAATGCCGCAGCCAATCACGTCACCATAGAAGCGACGACGGACGACCTGCTCGCCGCGCCGCTACCCGCGGCCGACGTGATCCTGGTCGGCGATCTGTTCTACGAGCGCACGCTCGCCGAACGCGTGCTCACAGCGATCGAGGCGTCCGGCGCGGCGCATGGGGCCCGCGTGCTGATCGGCGATCCGCAGCGCAGCTATTTTCCTCGCGGGCGTTTCGATAAGCTCTCTGAGTATCGCGTGCCGGTGACGCGCGAACTCGAGGACGCGGAGATCAAGCAGACGGCGGTATGGACATTGGCCTCGGCCTGAGCATCCAAACGTCGCCGTGTTTCTCCGATGCCCCCTCCCAATGCCGCCGACTTCTGCTAGCCTGCGGGGATAGACAGGGGAGGGCGGGAGCGAGCATGGCATTTGCAGGCACCAACCACTTGGCCGTCGCCACAGCCGCGGCGGCGAGCTTCCTGTTCGGCGGCGTCTGGTACGGCATGCTGTCCCAGTCGTGGATGCGGGCCTTGGGCAAGAGCGAGGCCGAGATCAAGAACGCCGGCCGCTCGATGCCGCTGCTGTTCTCGATCACCATCCTTGCGCAGCTGGTCATGGCCTGGGTTCTGGCCGGTCTGATCGGCCACCTCTCCACCAGCGAGGTCACGATCAGGACCGGCCTCATCACCGCGGCGCTGGTCTGGCTGGGATTCATTGCCACTTCCCTCGCCGTCAACCACGGCTATCAGGGCAGCCGCTGGTCGCTGACCGTGATCGACGGCGGCCACTGGCTCGGCGTCTTGCTGATCCAAGGGGCCGTCATCGGCTTGTTCGGGGCGGCCTGATCGCGGCTGCCGGGCCCGGCGATCCCCACCTTTGGACCATTCGACGAACGGGGCGGTTGCCGCTTCCGGGGGGCAGGACCATAATGCCTCCAACCCTGCATTCTCGAATATCCTGGGAGGATCAAAAGCATGTCCGACAAAGTCTATCCCGTGCCCGCAGAATGGTCGAGCCGCGCCTGGATCGACGAGAAGAAGTACCAGGACATGTACAAGCGCTCGGTCGAGGATCCGGCCGGGTTCTGGGGCGAGATGGGCAAGCGGCTCGACTGGATCAAGCCGTACACCAAGGTCAAGAACACCACCTTCGACTCCGCCGACCTCTCGATCAAATGGTACGAGGACGGCACGCTGAACGTCTGTGTCAACTGCGTCGACCGCCATCTGAAGACGCGCGCCGACCAGACCGCGATCATCTGGGAGGGCGACGACCCGACCCGGGACGAGAAGATCAGCTATCGCCAGCTGCACGAGCGCGTCTGTAAATTCGCCAACGTGCTGAAAGCACAAGGCGTCAAGAAGGGCGACCGCGTCACCATCTACCTGCCGATGATCCCCGAGGCCGCCTACGCGATGCTCGCCTGCGCGCGCATCGGTGCGGTGCATTCGGTGGTGTTCGGCGGCTTCTCGGCCGACAGCCTCTCCAACCGCATCGAGGACGCCGAGTCGAAGTTCGTCATCACCGCCGACGAGGGCCTTCGCTCCGGCAAGCCGGTGGCGCTCAAGAAGAACTGCGACGACGCGCTGAGCAAGGTCGCCAAGGGCGGCGAGAAGGTGATCGTCGTCAAGCATACCGGCGGTAGCGTGCCGATGACGGCCGGGCGCGACGTGTGGCTCGACGACGAGCTGATCAAGGTGTCGCCGGACTGCCCGCCCGAGGAAATGAACGCGGAGGATCCGCTGTTCATTCTCTACACCTCGGGATCGACCGGCAAGCCGAAGGGCGTGCTGCACACGACTGGCGGCTACCTCGTCCACGCCTCGATGACGCATCAGTACGTGTTCGACTACCACGACGGCGACATCTACTGGTGCACCGCCGACGTCGGCTGGGTCACCGGCCACACCTACATTCTTTACGGGCCGCTCGCCAACGGCGCCACCACGCTGATCTTCGAGGGCGTGCCGAGCTATCCGACGCCGTCGCGCTTCTGGCACGTCATCGACAAATGGGACGTCAACATCTTCTATACCGCGCCGACTGCCATCCGCGCCCTGATGGGCATGGGCGACGACTACGTCAAGCGTACCGACCGCACCTCGCTGCGCCTGCTCGGTTCGGTCGGCGAGCCGATCAACCCGGAAGCCTGGGAATGGTATCACCGCGTCGTCGGCGACGGCCGCTGCCCGATCGTCGACACTTGGTGGCAAACCGAGACCGGCGGCATCCTGATCACGCCGCTGCCCGGCGCGACCAAGTTGAAGCCTGGCTCGGCGACAAGGCCGTTCTTCGGCGTCAAGCCGGCACTGGTGGACGACAAGGGTAACATCCTCGAGGGCGCTACGTCGGGCAACCTCGTCATCCTCGACAGCTGGCCCGGCCAGATGCGCACCGTCTACGGCGACCACAAGCGCTTCATCGAGACCTACTTCTCGGCCTACAAGGGCATGTACTTCACCGGTGACGGCTGCCGCCGCGACGAGGATGGCTACTACTGGATCACCGGCCGCGTCGACGACGTCATCAACGTTTCCGGCCATCGTCTGGGCACCGCAGAGGTCGAAAGCGCCCTGGTCGCCCATCCCAAGGTGGCCGAGGCCGCCGTCGTCGGCGCGCCGCACGACCTCAAGGGCCAGGGCATCTACTGCTACGTGACGCTCAATGCCGGCGAGGAAGGCAGCGAGGAGCTGAAGAAGGAGCTCGTCGCCACCGTGCGCAAGATCATCGGCCCGACCGCGTCGCCGGATTGGATACAGTTCTCACCCGGCCTGCCCAAGACCCGCTCCGGCAAGATCATGCGGCGCATCCTGCGCAAGATCGCCGAGGACGAGTTCTCCAATCTCGGCGACACCTCGACGCTCGCCGACCCGACCGTCGTCGGCGACCTCGTCAACAACCGGCAGAACCGCAAGAAGGCTTGAGCGCCAGCCTC
>CAMDBL010000180.1 GCA_945889015.1 Devosia equisanguinis | reverse complement strand
GATCCAGCGAGTAGGGTCGAGCCATGCATGCTGGCCTCCGCTCCAGCATGAAGCTTGAATCAGAACCCGAGTGATTTGGGAATCCCCTCCGATTCCATTAAGAACGGAAAGACTCTAGCGCGCGATGCTGTCCGCGTTTTGCGTAACACGCTGAACCGCCTGAATGCGCCAGGGGGCCCGCGTCGCGCAGCCGCGGCCTGTCCAGCAGAAGACAGCCGGCACTTTGGCCACCGGTCTCCTGACGGAATCCTCGAGGCGAGCCGGATCGATCACTTTCGTCGTCTATGCGCCGCCCCCGACGACTTGCCGCCCCTTCACAAGGTGTGCAATAGCGGCTACACGTCTGCCTCGCCAGGATCCCGCCAGGATGCTGCGCCGCGGGTGTAGCTCAATGGTAGAGCAGCAGCCTTCCAAGCTGAATACGTGGGTTCGATTCCCATCACCCGCTCCATCTTTTCTCCTCACGTGCTCGACGCTTCGTCGCGCGGTGGGTGGCAGTGCTCAAGACGGACGCGACCTCGAGGCCGCGTCGCTATCAGCCAAGCGTGCCCGATGGTTGCCCCGGGTCGATCTCGCGGCTCGAACTCCTTGAGACCCGAAACCCGAGCTGATGCAGTAGCTCGGGCAAAAGGCCGAGAAAAATCCTGCCGGTGCGAGCGGTCCAGCCGTGTCTCAGCACGACGAGATGCGCAAAAAGGCCGCGTCCTCGCAGACACGGCCCATATTCAACTGATGTCGGTTGACCGGCTCTCAAGCCGCCGACGAGCCGCGCCGCGGATCGATCATGATCCGGCGGGGGGCCTTGCGTTCGACCACGACCGTCGCGCCCGGAGCCCTGCGGCTCGGCGTGATCTGGTGACGGCGAGCCCGCTCTTTCAGCATCCGCGTCGCCTCGACGCGAACCTGCTCCACCGGCACCGCCATCAGCTCGGCTGCAATCTCGATTTGCTCACCGGGCTCGAATGACAAGCCTTCAGCCGCGAACAGAGCCTCCTCCAGCGTCGGCGGCTCGTGCCGCACCCGCCTGCGCCCATATTTCGTCGACCACGTCGCGGACATTGTATTCTCCTACCGTCGTCCCAGTGAACATAGGGCACATATTGCGTCGCAGCAAAAAAAATAGCGCATTGCAGCAATGCAACAAAGGAGGATGTCGCCGGGCTACGGAAAGGCGCTTCGAGGTCGGGTCCCGCCCGCCAGCGGCGATGGCGGGAGAGACCGACACGCTTTGCCCGGTCGCCTGTCCGGCCAGCGGGATAGCAAGGACCAAGTGCCGCGGCGCGATGCCTGCACCGCGCTGCTCCAGACGCAGGCGTCCATGCTTCCGCCTGTTAACGCTTCACATCGGAGATCAGAGAATGAAGTCGATCGCCGATAGCGTCACCAAGCCGTTGAGCTTGATCTGGTATTCGAAAGACGTAAGGCTCGCATTGGTGCTGCCTTCGACGTAGGTGACGTTGTTGGCCGTGTCGGTACGGACGTGCAGCTGGCCGGCCGCTGTCACTGGTCCGGTCACGCTCGAAACCAGTGTGAAGTGCTGCTGCCCGGCAATCGCGGTGTTGGCATCGATGGCGCTGACGTCGATCTTGTCCACGCCGGGCGTGAAATCCTGGATCAGGTCACGTGTCGTCAACGTGCCGGTCTCCGCCGCGGTTGCGAATACGAACGTATCGATGCCGGCGTCTCCCGACATCGTATCCACGCCCGTGCCGCCGATCAGACGGTCGTTTCCATCACCACCACTCAAAACGTCGTTGCCGGCGCCACCGAGCATGGAATCGTTGCCCGCTCCGCCATTCAGGCTGTCGCTGCCGGAGCCGCCGTTGAGCGTATCGTTGCCTGCATTGCCGTTGATCGTGTCGCTGCCGCCCGCCCCCGACAGGCTGTCCTCCTCACCAGCGCCGTTGATCAGATTGGCGGCCGACGTGCCGTTGCTGGTGATGCCCGCGACGTTGGTCACCGTTACCGCCAGAGCCTGCGTATCGCTTGCGGCGGGAACGCCGTTGTCGGTCACCTGAACGATGACGTCGTAGACATTGTCGAGCCCGGTATCGGTCGGCGTCTCGCGGTCTGGGGCGGTGACGAACGACAGCACACCGGTCACGGCGTTGATCGCGAACTTCGATGCATCGGCGCCACCCGACAGCGCATAGGCCAGCGTTTGGCCGGACTCTGCGTTGGTTGCTGTCACGGTGGTCACGATCATGCTGTTCTCGGCGATCGAGACCGCGCCAGTGGCGTTGCCGCCGTTGGAGGTGATGATCGGGGCTGCGTTCGCCGCGGCCCCGAGATTGACGGAGACCGTGTGCGATCCGATGGCGCCGAGGTCGAGGGTGAGGATGTCGCCGATCTGGCTGACGATGGTCGCCCCGGTCACCGAGGCGGTGAAGCCGGACCGAAGGTCGATGACGACCTCGCCTTCGCCTTCGGCCGTGAACGTCAGGCTCGAGCCGTCACCCGACAACGAGACCAGCTCGCTGCGCGCGGGCAACGCAATGATGCGCGTGACATCCTGCGCGGAGGTGCCGAGATTGATCGTGTAGGTGCCACCGTCGCGATCGGTGAACACGCTGTCGTTGTCGTAGGCATACCAGCCGGCCACGCTGCTGATCACCTGCCCGCCGAGGTTGTCGAGGTCGAGCGCGAACTTGCCGGCATCGGGCGTGGCGACCGTCGCCGTGACGACATTGCCGGAAACCGACGACGTCACCGAAGACTTGTCGAAAGCCACCACGCGCGCCGCCAAGTCCGCCAGCGTGACGAACTCCGCCCCGGCGTTGGCTGCCGTCGCGATGAATTGCGTGAACATATCCAACGTGTAGCCGCCATTGCCCCAATTGGTGGGACCGTAGTCGTGCCAGGGGAACACGACGATCGGAACATCCGCCTTGCTGGTCAGCGTTAAGAACTCTGCCTGCCACTCGGCGAGCGCTACTTCCGGTGGCTTCCGCTCGAACCCGACCAACGTGAAATCGAACTTCATGTTGGGCGCGATATAGACCTTCCCGGCATCGTCGTAGGCCGGCGTCAGGAACCCGATCGCGCCGGGATAGCCCGCATTGACGGCCGCGTAGCCGCCGGAGAGATAATCATAATACTGCATGATCTGCTCGGCGGTCGCGAGATATTCAGGCGCGCCCGGCACCGCCGCGCCGCTGACGGTAAAGCCCGGCGCTCCAGCCGCAATACCCGCCTCGATGAGCTCCTTTGAGACCCTGAACTCGTAATCGAAGCTGCCCTGCCCCGTACCACCTGTCAGGATATTGGTGTTCTCACTGGGATTGAGATCGAGCAGATGAGTCAGGGAATGGCTGCCGATCTCGTTACCGGCCGCCAGCATCTGCAGATAATAGGGCAACGAGGCCGACCAAATCGTCTCCTGACCCTGACCCGGATTGTCTCCGACGTTGATGTAGTAGGAGCCGACGAAATTGTAGTCGGATTTCCACGCGTTCAGAATCGGAATCAACTGGTCATAGATGCCCGGAGCATTGCCAGCCGGATTCACTTCGTCGGAAAACTGCGACTGATCCATGTCGTTGCGAGAGGCCAAGATCGACGACTGCCGCCCCATCTGCAGGCCGACAGTCGGTTCCGACGCACCGTTGACCGCATACTGGATCGCCTGCCAGAGCTGATTGTTGTCGCCGAGCAGTGCCTCGGTCGAGAAATGAACGTTCCGATCGCCGTTGAGGCTGCTGACGACGACGGCTGCCGACGTCACGCCATCCGCTGTCTGATTGTCGATCACCGCCAGCGTGTCTCCGGCGACACCATTGGTGAAGCCGGGGGTGGCATCGGCGAATTTGAGGGTACCGGTATTCGTGTAAGTGTGAATGGTCTCGTCGATGGAATAGCCTCCGACACCCTGGAACCCCGTACCTGCAGAACTGATGACGTTCGAAGCAACCGTACCACCGCCATCGGCCTGCAGATCGAAAAGCGCCTTCATGCGGGCGTAGGGGTCACCGGCCAGCAGCACGCCGTTCTGATCGGCCGTCATGAAGTTGCCGGCTGCGATCAGGCTGGTATCGTAGTTCTGCGCCAGCAAGTTTAGGTTGTTTTCGATTGTCGCGGCGTTGGCCGCGTTCACGAACTGGAAGGACGGGAAGACGATCGCGTCGTAGTTGACGAGGTTGGCGAGATTGGTGAGATCCGCTTCAGTCAACAGATCGTAAGCGACACCGGCCATCGCCGCCTGGTTCTGCGCCGCCATGAAGAGCTGCGAGTAGGCGGTCTCGTTGATGTTCACCTGCGCCGGAGTCGGCTGCTCCCCCGGAACTCCGGGACCGAAGTAGCGATGCGCCGTAGACTCCGAATAGACGATGGCGATCTTCTTGGAAACGTCGGTCCTCGCCGGCAGGCTCACGGCATCCGTCACCGTATACTGAGGCCCGGTGAAGCTTCCCGGTACGAACGTCAGATCATTTACGTCGATCAGCGGGTTGACCACCATCGGTGAGCCGATCGCCGCCTTGGAGACGGCCACCTCCAGGATCGTGCCATCGGCGCTCCTGCCGTAGGCGAGCGGTGTCGGCGATACGGGAATTTCGCCAGCCGCTCCTGTATAGAGCAGGGGAACACCACCAGCGTCGATGTTGATGTTGTATTCCGCACCACCCGCGAACCCGAAGATCTGGTATCCTGTCGCTGCATTCTGGTCCGTATTCAACCAAATGGTCGAATTCACGCCGATCGCCGTGTCTGCCTTGATCGCGAACACGTAGCTGTCGGCCGTCGTCCGGCCGTATACCTCGAAACCGGCCACGGGCGCGGGCGAATCGATGCGCTGCGCCGCAGTCCAGTCCGCAAGATTGCCGTCGAGCGTGATGTTGCCGACCACCGCTCCACCCGGGGGAGCGATCGTGTACTGCGCCGCTGCGTATTGGGACGACACGAACACGCTGTCGTTGAAATCGTACAATGTGTTGATGGCTGGCGCCGGTGTCGCGTCAGCGATGCCGAGAAGCGTCTTGGGTATGGCCAGCTCGACTACGGTCTTGTCGGCCGAGAACCTCTCGACGATGTCGCCACTCGCGACCGCGGTTTCTCCGGCAGCCCCCGTGAACAGCACGGCATTGCCCAGCGAATCGAAATTGACGTTGTACTCGGCACCACCGGCGAAGCCCCAGATCTGATACCCGGTCGCCGCGTCGAGGTCCGTATTCAGCCACGCCGTCGTATTGGTCCCGATAGCCACGGGCGCCTTCAGCGCGATCACATAGTTGTCGGCAGTGATCCGGCCGTACACCTCATAACCCGCGACTCCGAACGTCGTGTCGATGCGGTCGGCAGCGGTCCAGTCCGACAGACCGCCGTCGAGCACGACATTGCCGACAGTCACGGGCGGTGGCGGCGGCGTGCTCGTGGGAGCGGAGACGGTGTAGACGTAGTTCGCGTAACTTATCGGCAGAAACACGGAATTGTTGACATCGACGTAGACATCGAGTGCCGTCGCCCCTCCGATGGCCGCCGCCGCAATCGAGAACTCGACGCTGCGATTGTCGGCGCTGAATGCGTAATTGACCGTGGCGCCGGTGACCAGCGTCTGGCCATCGGCGCCCGTATAGAGGCGCGGGACGCCGGCTGCGTCGAAGTTGATGTTGTATTCCGCGCCCGCAGCGAAGCCCCAGACCTTGTAGCCGGTCGACAGATTCCGATCGGTGTTGAGCCAGAACGTCGTATTGGCACCGATCGCTGCCGGCGCACTGAGCGCGAATTTGAACTCGCCATCCTCGTAGCGGCCGAGGAGCGAGTATCCGTCAACGCCACTACCCGGGAGCACCAGGCTGTCAGCGGCTGTCCAGTCGGTCAGATTCCCGTCGAGCGCGATTGCCATCGGAAGAGGCCCTCAATACCTGTTGGAACGTTCGCCACAGCACAAAGCCATCGTCATTCCGCATTGCCGCCGCCGACGGTCCCGCTGGGATCGCCGGCCCGATCGACACAAGGTCGGCAGGGGAAAGCGGCAGACGGTACACTTCGGCCCCGCCAGGAGAGCCTTAGTCCGTCTATCGCCCATCCGAATACAGATCTACTCGCCTGCTCCACCTCGCCAGGGACGGAAAAGCTGCGCTATTCGAGGTCAAGGTCGACGCAATGTCCAACGAACAGGTCTGGCGTGGATCAGACTTCCAATGCGTTCACACGGACCACCGCCGGAAACGCAGGATCAACATGAGACAGGCCAATGGATGAGAAGCTTCTGCGCGGGCCCGAGCCCAGGCCGTCAGGTTCGGCGGCGACGCTTCGTGCGCTGATCTGGCACGTCCCAGTCGACGCTGGCGAGATAACGCTCACAATGCGCATCGTCCCAGTATTCGCCGATCATCTCGGCCCCAGAGGCGGCCGCGCTCAGCGCCTTCGACCACACGGGCCGGCGGCCGGCATCCCCGCTACGCTCCGCCAATTGCCATTGCAAGCGTCCCAACATCATCTCGAGCGGTTGCAGGTATGTGCATCTGCGCGGATCACAGAAGCGCACGTCACCCAGCAGGTCAGACGCGCGACTGTCCATGGAGAAAGCGAAGGACAGCGCTTCTGCGCCCGCAACAAGGTGCTCGGTGCGCGCCGGCATCACGAGTTGCACCGGGATCGTCTCGCAAGCAGCCTCCAGCCTGTCGGCGACGAGGCGCAGCACCCGCAGGAAACAGAACGCTTCAGGCGACCGGAACAGTCGCCGCCGCCGCTGATCCATGCTCTTCCAGACAGACGTATCCATCGCGGCATAGAGACCGACGACACTGTGCCCTTCGGCGACCTGAGCGAAATCGGCAAGGACGCGCGCGCGTGCGCCGGCATCCCAATGTCGTCGTTTGACCAATTCGGACCATTCGTCGAGACGCAGTTCCGGCAGTTCGTGCCTGAGCAGCTCTTGCCGCCACCGCCGCTCGCAAAACCGCCGCTCGTCCGAATGCAGTATAAACGCCGTACAGCCCACGATTCGTCGCGGCGCATGGCGCGACCAGAGCCTCCCGTCGTCAATATGGCACTCCAGCACGGTAAGCTCCCACCAGCGCCAGCCGCTACTCCAGCACCCTCGGCACGCCCTCTTACGTGAAACCTCGAACCGGATGCCGGCCGTAGAACGCGTCCCCACCCCGAAACACGAGCAAGACCAACGCCGATCGTTAGCCCAGTTGACAACAGGACACTTAATAAATTCACTGTTCCACGTCAGAAAACGCAATAGCCGTGCAGAATTCTGCAGAGATTAATGCTTTTTTTCTATTCCTGTGGACGCCCTAATTCATCTTCAGAAACGTTAAAATCGTAGTCCGGCCAGGAACCTGACCGGACTACGATCTGAAGAGCGTCGTCAAGCGTCTGAGGCGTCGATCAACTCGGCGTCGGGGCGCATGCGGGGCGCGCAAACACGGCCAGCAGCAACGGTCCGATCGGCGTATGCCGGCCGAGCCCCTCGATATCGGTGAGATGCACCGCATGCCTATTAATGCGTCGAACCAGACCCAAGGTCTCGAAGCGCATCATCATGCGGCTCAGTGTATCGTGATTGATGGCGAGATAGTCCGCAATGTCGTCACGCGACATCGGCAGCTCGAGCATGTGTGTGGCCCCCAGCGATTCTCCACGGCGCATCGCCAGAGAAAGCAAGAACGATGCGACGCGGGATTCCGTATCGAGTTGGCCGATCATGATTTGATGAATATTGCGTCGCGCGAGTTGCGAGTAGCATTGCGCCAGGAACAGATCGATATGCACCTCGCCGGTTGGCCAAGCCGAGGCCCCGTTGCCCGGTCTGCACATCACGATCGAGGGTGTGATCGCCCTGATCGAAAACGACTGCGGAAAGACGAAACCCGGCGCAGGCACAACGTCGCCTGGCATCAGGAAATCCAGGATCTGCCGATGCCCTCCCGGTGGGATCACATCGAGCGCGAGCAGCCCTTCGCGGATTGCGAACAGGCCACCGTTCTGGATCGTCGCGCGGGGCAGTCGTTGCTGCGGACGTAACGTCACCACCTCGCCGCAGCCATCGAAGGCACGGGCCACGGCCTGCGTATTCGCCAGGAAGAATTGGGATCCTCTAGGCTTCTGCACACCTGAGTCGGGACCAGAGTTCGTCATCGACAAACCCCCATAATTTACGCGGTCTTCCGCAACGAGGCGGAGTCCCCAAAACAACACCGTGCGGCGCCTTCGATCCGGAGGAAACAACCGGTCAGCCGGCCCCGCGGCACAAAACATTGCTGATGCCGCAAGCGTTCTTCAGCCGCTTCTCGCCATCCGACCATGCCCCATCATCACCGTTCGGTGTCTCGACGGAAGCACATCCCCAATCCCAACAACCCAGCCGTCCAATCGCCTGCGGATCGAAAAGTCCCGGCACGTCCGCTAAAACGGAGTGGCGATCCTCGTTCCGGTCGGTACCTTCTTGGGTGCGGAGCCGCGGCAACAAACGCAGTTTTCATGGTCATTTTTGTTGGAACGCCGACGTTTTTTTCGCCGATACCGAGCGTGCCGCCAATCCCCAGGACGATGGTGCTGATCTGGCCCGAGGAATTGAAGATGAGATCATTGACGTCACCGATCACCTCGCCCGATGCGTTCTGAACGATGGCTCCGAACATCACGTGCGCCAACCACTCGCCGGGCGGCTGCTCCGTCACGAATGCAATGCCGGTCACCGGCTTCGATGACTGGGCCTGGACCAGCGTCGAGGGCATTGTCGCTGCCAACGCGAATACGCTGGCAAGTGTCACGAGTATTCTGGTCATAGACATTTCCTTGAATGGTGGGGTTCTGGATTGCAAACATTGACGCGCGTTCAAGGCTTTCCGTCCTTGAGCACGTCTCGCACGGTGTCCTTTCCCTCGCCGACCGCTGTTCGGATGGCGCCGGTTGCGCTGTCTATCTTGCCCTCGGTCTCGAGCTTCTTGCTCCCGACGAGCCTGCCGACGGCCTTCTTAATGCTGCCGGATATCTCCTGGGCCGCGCCTTTGATGCGTTCCTTGTCCATGGGTAGCCTCATGTGAAATATATGAAAAGGTCGCTGGTCCGGCAGTACAGCCGGATCGCTCGAAGCGATGCCGATCAAAGACTAGAGTCGGCCGACGAGCATCAGCACCACGACGATGATCAAAATCGTGCCCAGTGCGCCAACGCCTCCGTGGCCAAAGCCGTAGCCGTATCCGCCGAACCGGCCGCTGAAACCTCCCAGCAGCGCGATCACGAGCAAGATTATCACCTGCTTCAGTGCCTTCATTTCCGCGACATCTACGTAACTCGCTGACCTAATGATCGAATCAGGTAGATCGCTTGCCGTGGGCGGTATCACTCGGCGGGTGAAGGCAGATGCGAAGCTTCGAGATCGTGCGATCGAGCACCGATAC
>CAMDBL010000179.1 GCA_945889015.1 Devosia equisanguinis | reverse complement strand
GAACCGATTAGTGGAGGCGCCGTCCGCTGTGAGCCAACAAGACCAAGGTCCGTCGTCTTGACGCAGCCCACGGAACTGCTGACGTCGCGCCAAGCAGTAAGCGCAACATCAGTCCATGTCCGCTCCTGTATAATAGCAAAAAAAACGGGTGGTCTGGCGGGTGTCCCGCCAGCGGGGGAGAGGGGGCGGGCCCCCCTTCGCGCCGAAGGCGCGAGGCGGCGCGTCTGGGTGGCCGCCTGCGCGGCCATGACGTCGAGAAGGGGGGCGCCGACGTCTGACCGTGGCGTCCTGCTCCCCGCCGCCCCTCCCCCGGATCAAGTCCGGGGCCAACCCTCTCCCCGCACACTGCGCTACGGGAAGAGGGGACGCGCGCTGCGACGTTCACGTCCGCTCCCGCATAGCTTCCCTCCCCAATCCACAAACCCGCGCCGCGTTGACACCGCGCGGGCTGCGGGACCATCATCCGGCCCATCGCGCCGCACCCATGACAACGAGGACGCGAGCCGGGGAAACAGAAGCGATGCACGGCACGCCAGCACCGGCTTGCCCTCCGCATCGGCCAGGGACAGGGAGCATTCGCCCATGCCGTTCTACAACGCCGCCACGATGACGCCCGAGACCAGCGCCAAGGGGCCGGCCGTGGCGAGGACCATTCCCGGCGAGCTGATGAAGGCGGGGGTGATGACCTATCAGATGGGCGAAGGCCCGAACCCGCACGTCCACCCCAACGAGGAGCAGTTCGTCTACGTCCTGTCGGGCAAGCTCAACATGATTCTCGGCGAGGAGATCCGCGAGATGGGGCCGGGCGACATCGCCCACATTCCCCGCAACGTCCGCCACGGCGTGCGCTGCACCGAGGGCCCCGCCACCTTCTTCACGGTGAAGAGCCCCGCGGGCGACGGCGATCTCTATCAGGACTACAACGAGGCCCCCGACGCCAAGGAAGCCTGGAAGAAGCTGTCGGGCTGACACGGGCCGCAAGTGACGTTGCGCGCGCCGCCGCCGGGAAAGGTCCCGGATCTTCGCCGCTGCGCGGCTGCGTCCGGGATAACGGAGTTTGGGTGAGGGTGGCGGTCCAGCGTCGAGGACGGCTGTCTTTGCGCGCCAACATCCCCCCATTCGTTTTCCCGGAAGCCGCGACCAGCGCCGGGTGCAGGCACCCCATCAGCGGCGCGGCTATCCGGGATCTTTACCCGTCCAGGGCTGAAGGTCCGCGCGCCGCTGCCGGGAAAGGTCCCGGACCTCCGCCGCTGCGCGGCTGCGTCCGGGATAACGGAGGTGCATAGAGTGCGCGATCCAGCTGCGGGGATGAGCGTTTCCAGGGCCCGGCCGAAGTCGCGCCTCGCGAGTTATCCCCGCGCATGCGGCGCCGGTTATGATGCTCGCGTCTTTCCTGTTCACGGGGCGTGATCGATCCGTCCGAGCACGCAGGGAGGATGCGGCGCCGGGGTTGCGGCCACGTCGGACGGACGTTGCGGACCCAGGAGGTCGGGATTGCCCGCACCGGCAGCAGGCCAGTAATGGCTGAGGCACCGGGGCCGAGGAAAACTCAAGCGAGGACGGTACGCCGCAAGGCCACTCCGCCCCGCCCAGAGCGATCCCCCCCAAAAATCGCCGCGAGAACGGGTGCCGGAGACGGCCCTATCAATTTCCACACGGCCGCCTCCGGCGCCCGACCCCGTGCGTCCGCTCCCTTTCGGGCGGCGGCGGCATCGGCATGCCTTGCATCAGGAGGAGACCATCGGCCAGCCTCACGCCCCCACCACGTTCGCGAGACGACGCGCGAAGCCGCAGATGTCGCGGTCCGTGCCCGGAGCACCGGCGAGCAGGGTCGCGATCGGCAGGCCGTTGGCGGCCTTGCCGGCGGGGACGGTGACGACGGGGCCGCCGAGCGCGGTCCACGGCGCGATGTACTTGCGCTCGCCGGTCCAGGCGAGGCCCTTGGGCGCGGGCTCGGGCGTCGCCGGCCACAGGAACACGTCGGCGTCGGCGTTGGCCGCGAAGAAGGCGCGGGCGAGGCCTTCGATTTCCGCGCGCTCGTCGAGGTAGCGCGATGTCGGGATCGCCAGGCCATCGCGGACCGCCTCCAGGATCTTGTCGCCGGCCATGCCACGCGTCACGTCCTGCAGGTATCTCAGCGCCCGCCCGGTCTCGTAGTGGTGCGTCGTGCGCTGCAATTCGGCGATGCGCACGAACGAGACGGAAGACTTGCGGCGCTCGACCCGGTGGCCGGCCGTGGAAAAGGCATCCGCCATTTTGGTCAAGGCCGCCTTCACGTCGGCGCCGGCGTCGGCGATCAGCACGTCGTCGGGCACGATCACCGACAGCGGCCGCGTGGCCGATGCGTCCGGGCTCGCCCGCAGGAAGGCCGGCGCGATCGCCTCGAAGCAGAGGATGGCGTCGTCGACGCTCCAGCCGAAGGTGCCGGCGGTGTCGTAGCCGGGGGCCAGCGGGGTGATGCCGAACGAGGAGATCGATCGCGTCGAGGGCTTGAAGGCGGCGATGCCGCAGTAGGCGGCGGGGCGGTTGACCGAGGCGACCGTCTGGGTGCCGATGGCGATCGGCGCCATGCCGGCGGCGACCGCGGCGGCCGAGCCCGAGCTGGAGCCACCCGGCGTGTGCTCGAGGTTGTGCGGGTTGCGGGCGGGCGAGGGGTCGAAGTAGGCGAACTCGGTGGTGTGGGCCTTACCGAGTGGAATGGCGCCGGCGCTGCGCAGCGCCGCCACGATCTCGGCGTCGGCGGTGGCGGGCGCGATGCGCTCGCGCGAACGGGAGTTGCAGCGGGTCGGCAGCCCCTCGACGTCGATGATGTCCTTGATCGCGACGGGGATGCCGTGCAGCGGCCCGCGGATGTGCCCGGCCTTGGCTTCCGCCTCGCGCTCGGCGGCGATCTCGAGCGCGCGGTCGCCGTCGACCACGCGCCAGGCCTCGACCTTGTCGTCGATCGCCTCGATGCGGTCCAGGCAACGCTGGGTGAGCGTCACCGGCGACAGTGTGCCGGTGCGGATGTCGGCGGCGAGGTCGCGGACGCGGCCGGGGTCCTGGACATAAGTGTCGGTCATCGTGTGGGCCTTCGGTGGCTGGATGGTTCGCGCCATGTTACCCGGAATGGCCGCGCGCGCCACGCGCCGCACTGCACGGGAGATCCGCATGCCTGCCGTCCCGCCGCTCGCCCTCAACCACGTGGGGCTGACCGTGCCCGACATCTTCGCCGCGATCGACTGGTATGGGCGGCTGTTTGGGGTGACGTGCATCATGGGGCCGCGCGTGCTGGAGGCGGCGGCGAAGGCCACGCACGAGACGCCGGGGATCTTCGGTCCGCGCTTCCGCAAGGCCTATCAGGCGCATCTGCTGCTCGCCAACGGCGTCGGGCTCGAGCTGTTCCAGTTCGTCGAGCCGCCGGTCGAGATGACGGACGACAACATGCCGTATTGGCGGCGCGGGCCGTTCCATATCGCGCTGACGCACCCCGACGTCGACGGGCTCGCCGATCGCATCGTCGCGGCGGGCGGGCGCAAACGCATCGAGCCGGCGGACTTCGTGCCCGGCCGGCCCTGGCGTCTGTGCTATTGCGAGGACCCGTGGGGGACGGTGATCGAGATCATGTCGGCGAGCTACGCCGAGATGTTCTCCAACTGGCCGCAGCCTGGCCAGATCGAGCCGCCAGTGATGCTGTGGCGGACTTGAAGGGGGCAATGGAAGGGGTCAGCTCGTGACCAGGTCCGGCAGCAGACGGAAGCGCAGCTCCTCGGGGTCGAGCTCGATCGCGCCGCCGCCCCAGAAATGCTCGGGCGCAACGAGGCGATGACATTCCTGCAGCCACGGCAGCGTGCGGCCGACGAAATTGTGCAGTGGGATCGCCAGCGCCAGCAGCTCCTCGAACGGGCCGACGATGCGCTTCTCGGCCTCCTCCTGGTCCGACCAGCAGGGCAGCGCCTGCAGGTCGGGATTGCTGCCCGATAGCAGCAGGCCGGGGCCGTCGACGCCCTCGAGGATCCAGATCACGCCCTTCCTCGTCACGCGGCCGACGAAGGCGTTGACCGATTCGACCCGCAGCCGCTCCGACAGGTCGCGCGGCTCGATCTCGCACTCGACGGGATCGAAGCCCCAGTCGAGGCCGACCATGCGCTTGAAGCGATCGAGCGCGGGTATCACGTCCTGCACCACGTCGGCGACGCAGAGCTGCTTGATGCGCGGGCGCTGCTCGCACTGCGAGGCGTAGTGCTGAGCGAGCGCCTGCTCAGACCACAGCAGTGTCACCTCGCGGCCTTTCCAGCGCTTGGAGGGGACGCGGATGAGACCATCGGGCCCCGCGAGCGCGAAGGCACGGTTCAACTGGCAGAGCTGCCGCACGAACTTGTTGCGCGCTCCGATCTCGCTTTCGGAATCGCGGCCCTTGAGCAGCATGTCAGGAACTCCGGTCGGGACGGCTGCGGGCACTTTCCGACGTCGGGATTAAGGCTGCGTAAACTTCAGCGGGGGGATCAGGGAATCTGCGCGCGGATGTGGGCGACGAGCCGGGCGGCCGCCTCGAAATCGCGCCAACGGTTCTGACGCCGCGCCGCTGCCTCGGCGTCCTCGCCCCACTTCTCTATTTGCCAGTCCTCATCGACGTGAGCAGCGATCCAGGCGTGCGCAGTGGTCACATGGCCCTCGGCCGTCGCCCACGCGATCAGCGCCGAGCCCGAAATCGTGGTCATCACGTGCAGGGCGGCGAGAGCCATTGGATCTAAACTGTCAAGACGTGTGGCGAGCTGCGCCAGCAGTCGCTCGTCCTGGGCGACGTGCACGATGCCGACGGCGGTGACGAAGCGGCCGCCGAGCTGTTGCCCCGCCCACGCCAGGATCGGATCCCAATGCGTGGCCTGTCTTCGAACGAGACTTTCGGGGCTGTCGGCGCGGTAGCAGGTCAGGTCGTTGCCGGCGAAGGCGACGATGTCGGCAGCCACCTTGGCCTCGTTGCCGGCTACGCCGTCGAGGGCGGAGTTGACCAGACGCATCAGCGGCATGCTGGTCGGGTCGATGCGCTCGCCCTGCGCGGCCCACTCGGCCGCGAGGGCTTCGGCCAATCCGCGAGCCGGCAGCTCGACGATGCGTTTGCCGGGCGTGCGCACCGGCCGCCCGTCCAGGTGGATGCGGTAAAGATCAGCGAGGCTGGTCGCGACGCCCGCTTCCTTGTAGAAGCGCTTGGGAGCCTGGCTCGCAGCCGAGCTGCCGGCACCTTGGATCTTCAACGGGCGATCGAGCGGATCGCGGTCGTCCCCTCCGGTCATCTCAGCTGTTCCTCGCGTGCCAGGAGGTCGGCGATCAGCGCCGGCAGGGCATCCGCGGTCTCGGAGACGACGTGGGCTCCCGCCTCTTCCAGAGAGGCGACGGGATGATAGCCCCACGCGACGCCGATTGCCCCGACCGGGGCTGCGCGTGCCATCGTTATGTCGAAGGTGGTGTCGCCTATCATCACCGTCGAGCGGGCTTCGCAGCCGGCTTCCTCCATCGCCTGCAGGATCATCGCCGGATGCGGCTTGGACGGGTTCGTGTCCGCGGTCTGGATGGTGACAAAATACCCGTGCCAGCCTTCGCGCTCCAGCATTTGGGCGACGCCGCGCCGCGACTTGCCGGTGGCGATGCCGAGCACGACGTCGTCCTGCTCGCGCAGGGCAGCGATCGTCTCCCGCATGCCGGGATAGAGCGGCTCCTGGTGCTCGGGCCGTTTGCGCAGGCCGCCGAACGCATTCTTGTAGGTGTCGGCGATGCGATGAACGGTCTGCATGTCGTGGTTGGGCACGAGCTGCAAAACGGCTTCGGGCAGCGACAAGCCGACCACCGAAAGCACGGCGAGCCGATCGGGCGGGGCGAAGCCCTGCTCCTGGAAAGCCAGCTCCATGGCTGCGACGATCATGTGCTGACTGTCGACGATGGTGCCGTCGCAATCGAAGATGACAAGTCGGGTCATGGTCGGGGATATAGCATGAGAATTCGGCTCGTCTCACCTTTGTCGCAGCACTCGCCGCCGATCCGTCGCCTGTTGACGCCCAAAGCCATTGCGGCGCTTTGCCGGGATTTGACACCCGTCAATGGTGATGGGGGCGCACTGGTTTATGAGACCGCCGCACACTCAGAGCAGGAGTCCTGCCGTGGCCTTCAAAGACCTCCTCGTCCACATCGACGCCAGCGCGGATTGCACGCACCGGGTCAACGCCGCCCTCGCACTCGCCAAGCGGCAGAACGCCAGCGTCACCGGCGTCGCGCTGGCTCTGGAATCGACGATCCAGACGTATGTCGGCATCGATTTCCCCTCTGGCCTCAGCCAGCAGCAGCAGGATATCGTGCGGCAGGCGGCGGACGCGGCCATCGCCATGTTCGAGAAGGCGGCGGTCGAGGCCGGTGTGAAGTCGACCACCTACCGCATCAGCTGTGGGGCGACCAAGGCACCGGCACAGCTTTCCTTCTACGCGCGCCATGCGGACATCACGTTCATGGGCCAGCCGCGCGCGGACGCCGCCGGCGCCGCCTTTCAGGAATCGCTGCTCGACGGCGTGCTGTTCTCCTCCGGCCGCCCGGTCTACGTCGTGCCCTACATCGGACGGTTCCAGACGGACGCCCGCAAGGCGGTGATCGCCTGGGACGGTGGCCAGAAGGCGGTGCGTGCGGTCAACGACGCGATCCCATTGCTCGAGGGGCGCGGCGGCGAGGTGATCGTGCTGGTGATCAACGCCGAGCAGCGTAAGGGCGCGCATGGCGACGAGCCCGGCGCCGACATCGCGGCCCATTTGAAGCGGCACGGGCTCAATACGCGCATCGAGCGCCAGACGATCAAGGACATCTCGATCGACGCGGCGATCCTGAACTATCTGTCGGACTCGAGCGCCGATCTACTGGTCATGGGCGCCTACGGACATTCGCGGTTGCGCGAGCGTGCCTTCGGCGGTGTCACCAACGAAATTTTGCACCACATGACGACGCCGGTGCTGATGTCGACCTGAGCTTGGCTCGGCGGATTTCAAACTGGCGGCTATGGTCGGCGACTATGGAATGAACGACGCCGCGTTGATCAGGCCTCCACACACCGAACCCGTAGCATAGACGGTGGCGCCGGCCGTGTTGTTGGTCTCGATCACGTTCGGCAGTGTGTGATAGAGCGCCCAGAAGACACCGAGCTGGGTGATGCAGGAGATCACGCTCCAGGCCAGAAAGCCGACCAGATCGGCATGCGTGTAGGATGCCATCAACAGCGGAAACGTGAAGCCGAGCATCGCGCCCGACAGGGACAGCGCGGGCGCGAGCTTACCCGCGTGGATATTGGCGATCTCGTCATAGGGCGTCACGCGAGTGTAGAGCAGCGTGAACGCCACCAGCAGGGCGAGGCTCAGGCCGAGATAGAGCAGAAAGCTGCCGATGGCGCCCATGAGTATATTTCTCCTTTTGCCGTCACGGCAGAATGGCGTGCGGGATGAACCGTGACGTGTTGCGCGTGATCGCCGAGACGTCCTCGCGGATGCCGATGCCGCAGGCCTTGCCGCCGACCATCCAGCTTCCGATCACCGGGGTGTTGCCGTCGAAGGCGGGCATCACGGCGAGTGCCTGCCAGACGTATCCGCCTTCGTCGTAGCTTCCGCCCTCGCTCTCGAACGTTGCGCCATCGCGGACCAGCGTGACGTTGGCGCCCTCGCGCGAGTGCACGGGCTTGCGGGCGTAGGCCGATGAGATGGTCTTGCGCGCCGGATCGTCCTCGAAATAGGCCGGTAGCAGATTGGGATGGCCCGGTGCCATCTGCCACAGCAGCGGCAAGATCGCCTTGTTGGACAGCATCGCTTTCCACGGCGGCTCGGCGAAGCGGGTTACGTGCATCGAGTCCGATCGTGCGAACGGATCGGCGAGCATCCACTCCCAGGGATAGAGCTTGAACAGCGTCGTGATCGGCTTGTCGTCGAGATCGACGAAGGGGCCGTTGCCGCGATCGCCGATGTGCTCCAGCGCGAATTTGTAGGATTCGAACCCTGCCTGGGCGGCGCAGTCGGCGAGATAGTCGACGAGGCCGCGGTCCTCCTCTGATTGCGGATCGCAGGCCAGGTGCAGCAGATCGATCTTGCCCATCGCGTGCTTGAACTCGCCGAGCCTCGCGATCAGCGCCTCGTGGATCGAGTTGAACTGGTCCGCATCGGTTGGAACATGACCGAGCGTCCTGGCGTCCTCGAGCCACAGCCACTGGAACACCGAGGCCTCGAACAGGGCGGTCGGGGTGTCTGCGTTGTACTCGAGCAGTTTCGCGGGGGTGGAGCCGTCGTAGGCGAGATCGAAGCGGCCGTAGAGGCTGTAGTCGCCGCGCCGCCAGCTTTCGGCGACGAGGTTCCAGGCGTGCTCGGGGATCTGCATGCGCCGGAGCATGTTCTCGTCGTCGATCGCGCGGGCGGCGAGTTCGCGGCACATCGCCTCCAGCTCCGTCGTCGGATCCTCGATGTGGTCCTCGATCTGGTCGAGCGTGAAGCCATAGTAGGCGCTCTCGTCCCAGTAGACCTCACCGTCGATCTCGAGCAATCCGAACCCGGTCTCTCTCGCGCGCTCGGCGAGGTTTTGCCGTTTGGGGACGCGAATGCGGCGCATGGGAACTCCTAGCTGCCGCTCGAGTGGAAGGAGCTGCTGCCGCCGAAGCCGCCGCGCGAGGTGGTGGTCTGGCGCGAGGCCGTCGAGGGGGAGCGATAGCTGCGGTTGGTCGAGCTCGAGGACGACGATCCGCCGCCCCAGTGGCCCGAGGTCCAAAAGCCCGAGCCACCGCTTCCAGTCGCGCGCCACGAGCGCGCGCGGCATTCGCGCGCCGGGTCGGTGGAGTCCGGGCGCCAGCCGTTGGTCAGGACGCCTGCCGTCATCGGGCGGCACTCATGCAAGGTGGTCGCACTGTAGATGGCCACCGCACCGGTGCCGAGCAGGACCAGCTTGATGGCGGTCGATCGCTTGATCACGGCACGTCTCACGAGCCAAGGGAGTGCATGAACCGGGTCCGACCGGCAGGCACGGATCATATCACCAAGAAGTAAACGGAGAGTGGGCAGGGGGCCTGGCTTCGCGCGTCAGCGGCGCGGGGGGGCGGCTGGCGGCGACCGCAGGACCACGCCCGGCCCCTCGCTCAGTGAGACGAGCGTCACGCCCGCGTCGACGAGCGCTGCGATGATGGCGGCCTCGCTTGCGGCGTGCAGGTAATGATGTCCGTTCTCGAACTCGCGAACCGTGCTGCGGCTGACGCCGGAGGCGGTCGCCAGATCTTCCTGGGTCCAGTCGAGAAGGGCTCGCCCGGCCCGGCAGGTGCACGGCAGTAGCGAACAGGCTGGGTGATTAATTTCAACCATTCTGGTTGATTTAGACCTGGATCGGTGGCTTCGGG
>CAMDBL010000178.1 GCA_945889015.1 Devosia equisanguinis | reverse complement strand
CGAGGTGGAGTTGAACCGCTTGGTGACGTTGCCGGCCTTGTCGATGCGCAGGAAAAAGAACGGGACGCCGCGCGCACCCTCGCGCTGCAGCGTGGTGAGCCGCTGGCAGACCTGCTCGAACGACACACCGAATGCCGCCGCGATCCGGTCGACGTCATAAGCCGTGCGCTCGGCAGTCTCGTAGAACGCCTGATAGGGCATCAGGAATGCGGCGGCGAAATAATTCGCCAGCTCGATGTGACAGCGCGCAATGCCGGCCTCCGAGTCGATCCCGATGCTTTTCGTCAGGCGACGAAGGACGTCGGTCACCTCGACCAGACACAGCACGTGCGCGAGCTGAAACGTGCGATTGGGATAATCCAGAGCCTCCGATAGGTGCAAGACGCCCTTGTCCTCGTCGTAAACCCGCAGCGTCTCGCTCATGTCGTCCACCGAGGCGAGACTGACGGTGATGCCGTGTACTTCCTGCAGGCGGCGCTTCAACGTGGCGTAGACGTCGTCGGGACCGCACGGCTCCTCGGCACGCAGGTTCTCCGCCGCCAGCTCCAGCGGATCGAAGTAGTTCGAATGATTACGGAAGAAATCGTGAATGATGCTTTCCGGCGACGACGACACCAGATCGTCCGGCATGCGCTCGGTGCCGAGTCGCATCATCTTTTCGAGCGCCACGCGATGGCTCTTGTAGAGCGTCAGGAACCGGTCGACCAACTGTGGCGCATGATCGATCGCGGCCCTGAGTTCCTGCAGGTCAGGGGCTTCCTTGCCGAAGACCGGATCGCGCAGCGCATTGCGCAGATCGGCGAGCCGGCTCGACGTCTCGTCCTTGATCAGGTCGCGCCAATCGACGCCATAGGCGTCGGCCAACGCCATCAGCATCGTCACCGACAGGCTGCGCTGGTTGTTCTCGAGAAGGTTGACGTAGGCCGTGCTGACACCGAGCACGCGCGCCATTTCGGCCTGCGTCTGCTTGTGCTGGCGCCGTAGCTGCCGCAACCGTGGTCCAATTACCGCCTTGCGCATCTCACACAGGCTCGCGGAAGTTTACAATATTACACTTTATAGCCTTGGTTGTTTTCACTGGCAACACATTGACCCGAATCCAGGTGAAGGCGTTTCGCTGCAGACCTATCCTAGGGTTATTCGCCGTCTGGGACGGTGCCGATCGAACGACGGAGTTCAGCCATGCTCGCCGCCAACGACACCTCCAGCCAAGCGCTGCTCGTCCGCGAGGCGGACATGGAAATCCGCGCGCACTTGGCTCAGAAATCGGTCCGCATCGACATCATGAAGTCGGGCACCAAGGTTCACACGCTCACGATTTCCGACGCGGTCACCCCACTCGAGAACCGTTGGATCGCCGATCTGTTCGCACGCGAGCACAAGGTCTCGCTGGCGAGCATGGCGCGCGAGATGGACGACTACATCATCGGCCTGGACGTCAATCAGGGCTAGGAGGGGCCGGGCCGAAATAGCTCCGGCTAAGCCTGCTGACGGCCGTTGTCATGACCCGTGCGCCTTCACGTACCGGGCGATCGCATCGACGGCCTTGCCCTCGATTCCCAGAAAACCGTGCTGCGATCGAGCCTCGCAAGGGTCGGATTGAGGCGGCCTGCCGCCGTCGAGGATGACGACCTCGACCGGCTTTGCGGCCGACAGCTTGCGCGTCAGCTTCGGCGCATCCGAGGCGGGGGTTACGGCGCAGCCGTCCTCGGCATGAGATACGATCATCGTTGGACCCGTCACCCGATCCAGCGCCATGCTGGCGACCCCGTCGGCATGAGATCCGGCGACTTTCCAATCCGGCTTTGCACGCGTGACGGTCGAGGTGAGCACCAGCCCGTGCGCTCCGCTCTTGTGCACCGCCGCTCCCGCCGCCGAGAATGTGCCCATGCTGGTGCCGACCAGCCAGACCGGCACGTTCGCCAGCGTCTTCAGGTGAGTGACGACGGCACCAATGTCGCTCGCATGATCACGGCTCATTCGGAACTCGGCGTTCATGCCGCTGCTCTTGTCGGACGGCGCATCGACGACCGCGACCATCAGGCCATGCGCCGCGAACCTCTCGCGGGTTCGCACCAGAAAATTACCGGACCCCCAACCCATCTTGGTCGCGCTCGTCAGGCCGAGCGCGCCGTGTCCGCCGGCGAACAGGATGACTGCCGCGACGGGCTTCTTCGGCTTGATCAGGATGAAGGCTTGCACGGCACCCCGCGGGGTCGCCAAAGACACGAGTGTCGCCTCCGCGGCTCGCAGCGGGCCGGCGATCGACAGTAATACGAGGACGAGCGCGAGCCGAGCGGCCAAACGTGCCATATTGCCCCCCACTTCCTGATATCATCCACCATCATATGTGCGCGCGTGCGGACTAGCAATCTGGAGCGATGCGGCTTGCGCGCGGCGAAGACCAGTTTATGCCTCGATCTCCTCAACCACAAAAAGAGCGCCCCATGTCGGATCGCCAGCAACGCCGTCAGAAGAAGCATCAGCTCCATCAGCTCGGCGAGACGGTCCTTAAGCGCGGACTGCCGCAGGCTCCGGCGCCGGAAGCATTGCTCGGTCTTGCCGTCGTACTGCGCGGCGCGCTAGCCGATACCAATGTCGGCGATCGCGCGAGCCGCGCCGCCGAGATCGTGCACAAGGTTTTCGAGATCTCGGCGAAGTCGACGCCGTCCAAGCTCGACATCGCCTGCCGCAAAGGCTGCGGCTATTGCTGCCACACATGGGTTTCGGCAACCGCCCCCGAGCTGTTCCTGATCGCCCGCGCACTGCAATCGGCAAATTCCGGCGGTGCGCCGGGGCGCGCAGCCGTGCTCGATCGCGCCGGCAAGACCGCCGGCCTCGACATCACCCAGCGCTTCGGCCGGAAGATCCCGTGTGCGCTGCTCGTCGACGACGCCTGCAGCATGTACGCCGAGCGCCCGACCGTCTGCCGGCAGGTCACGTCCACCGAACTCGCGGCCTGCATCGACGAATACGAGGGCCGCGACTTCAACGGCGACATGATCGTCTCCAGGCTCTACCTCGATCACGCTCGCAACTGCCGGATCCCATTGCAGGCAGCCCTCGCCTCACTCGATTTGCCGTTGGCGAGCTACGAGCTGGGTTCGGGCCTCACCGCGGCGCTCGGGCCCGGCGCCGAGGCGGCATGGCTTTCCGGCCGCGATACGTTCCAGGGGATCACGCCGGCCCCCGCCGAACCAACCCAGATCCAGCAGGTGATCCACCGGCTGGCGACGGCGCTGGTTGCGCTGGGGTAGCAGCGTCGACTGATGCGCAAGCTGGGTTACGGACTGTTGCCCGGCGGGACGCAACTCGGCCTGCAGATGCGATGATCAGTGATTTTCACAGAATGAACTTCGACAAATCCGCGTTCTTGGCGAGCTCGCCGACGCGGCCTTTGACGAAGGCGGCGTCGATGGTCACCGTCTGGCCGGATTTTTCGGACGCATCGAACGAGATTTCGTCGAGCACCCGCTCCATCACCGTGTGCAGTCGGCGTGCGCCGATGTTCTCGACCGTCGAGTTGACCTGCACGGCGATGTCGGCCAACGCATCGATGGCATCCTCCGTGAACACCAGCGCCAGACCCTCGGTCGCCATCAGCGCGACGTACTGCTTGATCAGGCTCGCCTCGGGCTCGGTAAGGATGCGCCGGAAATCCTCGCGCAGCAGCGGCTTCAGCTCGACGCGGATCGGCAGACGGCCCTGCAGCTCCGGCAGCAGATCCGACGGCTTGGCGAGGTGGAACGCGCCCGATGCAATGAACAGCACGTGATCGGTCTTGACCGGTCCATGCTTGGTCGAGACCGTCGTGCCCTCGATCAGCGGCAGCAGATCGCGCTGCACGCCCTCGCGCGAGACGTCGGCGCCGCCGCGGCCGTTGTCGGAGCGCGAGCAGATCTTGTCGATCTCGTCGAGGAACACGATGCCGTCGTTCTCGACCGCGCGAATTGCCTCCTGCACAATTTGCTCGTTGTCGATGAGTTTGTCGCTTTCCTCGGCGATCAGGATCTCGTGGCTGTCCTTGACGGTGAGCTTGCGCGTCCGCGTTCGCCCGCCGAAAGCCTTGCCGAGCATGTCGCCGAGGTTGATGGCGCCGAACGAGGCACCGGGCTGGCCGGGGATCTCGAACATCGGCAGGCCGCCCCCTCCCGACTCCGACACCTGGACCTCGATTTCCTTGTCGTTCAGCTCGTTGGCCCGGAGCTTCTTGCGGAAGCTCTCGCGCGTCGCCGGCGAGGCACCCTCGCCGACCAGGGCGGTGAGCACGCGTTCCTCAGCGTTCTTCTCGGCGCGGGCCCGAACCTCCTTGCGCCGCGCCTCCTTGACGAGCTGGATGCCGATATCGAGCAGGTCGCGAACAATGGAGTCGACGTCGCGGCCGACATATCCGACTTCGGTGAACTTGGTCGCCTCGACCTTCAGGAACGGCGCGCCCGCGAGCCGTGCGAGGCGGCGCGAGATCTCGGTCTTGCCGACGCCGGTCGGCCCGATCATCAGGATGTTCTTGGGCAGGACCTCCTCGCGCAGCTCCGGCCCGAGCTGCTGGCGGCGCCAGCGGTTCCTGAGGGCGATGGCGACGGCGCGCTTGGCATCGGCTTGGCCGACGATGTAGCGGTCCAGCTCGGAGACGATCTCACGGGGGGAAAAGTTGGTCATGGTGCCGGCGTATGTAGCGAGGGCCCGGGTAGGGTGCAACTGGTGTCGCGTGCAACGGGCGAGCAACGCCGCGGAGGCCCTCGAGAATGAGGCGGCCCCTCAGGCCGGTGCCTTGGCCGTTCCCATCACATTCTCCGCCAGCCACGCCTTGAACCCGTCCTCGGTCTGCGCGGCCTTGCCATAGGCCGACAGCTCGGCGGTATCCGCGCCGTAGTCGCCGACGAGACCGACGGGGCGCGCGCCGCCCGGCACCACCGCGATCGAGGTGACGTAGAGCGAGGGGATCGTACCGGCGGCATAGGCGTCGTCGCGCAGGAAGTCCTTGTCCTCCTCGATCCGCTCGACCGTCACGAACGTGCGGCGCGCGGCGTGCGCCATCAGCATCAGCTCGCGGCGAACGCCGATGAACACGTTGCCGTCGCGATCGGCGGAGCGGGCGTGAAACAACGCGAAATCGGGCTTGATCGCGGGCAGCAACACGATCGGATCGATCGCCTGGCCCTCGGCGAACGGGTTGTCGATCACCCGCCAGTCCTGGCGATGAGCCAGAAGATCGGAGCCGATGATGCCGCGCAGGGGCATGAACGGGATGCCCTTCTCCGCCGCCTGCAGACCAGCGTGAATCACCGGGCAGGTCGCATCCTTCATCCGGATCGTGCCGGCCTTCAGCGCAGCCACAAAGCGGGGGGGCGTACCCTGCTCGCCGAGCGTCATGGCGGCCGCTTCCATCGTCGCGACGCAGCCGGCTCCGATCAGCCAGTCGGCCTGATAGCCGCCGCTCGGCACGCCAATGAGATGCAGATTGCGCGCCCCGCGCCGGATCAGCGCCTTCACGGCCTCCATGGCGACGCCCGAATAGTCCGGCGGAATAGCGATGCTGGACCCGTCCGGAATCGCCGCGGAGAGCGCCCCGAGGTCGATGATGTGAGGACCATCTGTCATGGTGGACTCCGTTCCGAAGGCGAGGAGACCTTACCGCTTCGATCCCCCTGCGCAAAGCGGCGGAAAACTGGAGCCGCAAAGAGGCAGCGGTGCGGCCCTGCAACGGTGCGCCTTGTAGTCAGGGCCACCACCCGGCTAACCTGCCTGTCGTTCGCGCCTCGTCAGGCGCGCCAGACGAGGAAACACGAGGCGAGCGACAATGCGGTTCGGACTATTCGGCGGTGCGCGCGTGCAGCGCGGCGAGCCCGGCGACGGCAGCGCTCGCGGCCTTCGCGACTACATCGACTACAACATCGAAGCCGAAGCGCTCGGCTTCCATTCGACGTTCCTGACCGAGCACCACTTCACCGGCGTCGGCCAGATCTCCGCGCCGATGCAGGTGTTGACCGCGGTCGCCATGCGTACCTCACACATCCGGCTCGGCACCGCCGTCATGGTCCTGGCCTGGCACGATCCGGTGATGCTCGCCGAGCAGGCGGCGACGCTCGACCTGATCTCCAACGGCAGGCTCGAGCTGGGTGTCGGCAAAGGCTATCGCGCAGCCGAGTTCCACGGCTTCGCGATGCCGATGGAGGAGGCGGAGGGCCGTTTCGAGGAATCCTTCGGGCTGCTGGTGAAATCCTTCACCTCGGAGCAGCGGTTCTCGCATCACGGCCGCTTCTATCACTACGACGACGTCCTGGTGGAGCCGGCGCCGATGCAGCGACCGCATCCGCCAATGTGGATGGCGGCGGGCAATCCAGGCTCGATCCGAAAAGTGGCCGAGCTTGGCTGCAACCTGCTGCTCGACCAGTTCCAGTCGCCCGAGCAGATCGCCGAGCGGATTGCACTCTATCGCTCGGTCGTGGAATCGAAGGGGCGCTCGTTTGACCCGATGCAGGTAGCCGTGGCGCGCAACGTCTACGTGGCCGAGGGCGCGGCCGACCGTGAGAAGGCTCTCGCCCAGCAGATCGCCGTGCACCGCAAGATGGTGGAGCTGTCACAGCGGCCGGACGGCGCCAACCACTCGCACATTCTGCAATACACAGGTATCGCCGGCAGCACGGAGGAGCATGCGTTGTTCGGCTCGCCCGACGACATCATGGCGGGCCTGAAGAAGCTGGAGGCGGCCGGCGTCGCCCAGGTGCTGATCAACAGCGGCGGCAAGCCGCTGGACAGTCTGCGCCGCTTTGCCAAGACCGTGATGCCGGAGTGGCGACTGAAGGCAGCGTGATGGGCGGGAGCAGGGAAGCAAAAGGCGAGCGGGTGCTGGACCACCTCCCTACTCCCTACTCTTCACCCCTCATATCCCTCGACGATCACCAGATCGATCTTGGCGCCCTGGTCGCGGACCTTGGCGGCGGCCTGATACTCCGGTGATTCGTGGCAGGCCTTGGCCGTCTCGAAGCTGTCGAACTCGATCACGACGTGACGATTGCGTCGGTCGAGCCCGCGCACGGACTCGGACGTGCCGCCACGAACCAGGAACCGCCCACCGTACTTGGCGAACGCGACGCCGTTGAGCGCGACATACTGCTTGTATGTCTCGGGATCCGTCACCGTGACGTGCGCCATCCAGTAGCCTTTGGGCATGGGTGTCCTCCTGTCATGTTAGGGGGGAGTTGTCGATTTCGGCTTGCTCCAGCCCAGGATTGTCGATGCATATCCAAAGAGTGCCAACGCCGCGAGCATGGCAATGACCACGTGACTGTAGAGCAGTAGTGAATTGCTGCCAGTCTTCAGATTTCCGGCTATGCGGACACCGAAATAAAAACACATTAAGCCGGTCAGGATCAGCACGTAAAAATATCGGATCGGAACCTGGAGCGGCGCGCGATACTCCTTGTACCACTCACCTTCCCTGGTAAATGCCACGCTCCAGCGGTCGAACTGCAGCTCGCGCCGCACATCGCTCTCAAGCCTGTTGATGTAATGGTAGTATCGAAAGATCGTAGACGTCAGATTTGTAATATTGAGCATCAGATAGAGTACGATTATCGAGATGATCCCATCGAAGACGTCATGCGGAAATTGATCCGCCAGCTGCTTGACCTCCTCCGAATCCGGTCCGCATCCCTTGTCTTTAGTGACAGCATGACAAAGGACTGCGATCAAAAACGTGTTGCGGGTGCCGTTACCCGGTTTGGCTATAGGAACGGGCGGCACAGCGTTTTGCGCCGCACCAACTGACGGCACCGGTTTTGTGATGAGCGGCTGATAGCTGTCGAAGCTGATCAAAGCTGCGATTGCCAGCGTAGTAATCAGAAGCAGAAACGCGCGATTGCGTTCCTTCCAGAATTTGTACGTCAAATCATAGGTCTGATGGTAATGCTCGACTAGAGCCGCGCCGCGGTCCGACATGGGAATCATCCCCCCCTCAAGACTGTGAGAAGGTTAGGCGCACGAAGGATCATCCGCAATCATTTGCCCCCGTATCGATACGATAACTCGATTTGGTTACCCCCTGATCTCGCCGCCGGTGGCCTTCTTCACCTCCGCGATCACCTTCTTGGAGACGGCATCGATCTGCTCGTCCGTCATCGTGTCGTCCTTGGGCTGCAGGGTCACCTCGATTGCGAGTGACTTCTTACCTTCATCCGCGAGTTTCCCACCCTCGAAGACGTCGAATACATCGACGGCCGTGATCAGCGCCTTGTCGACGCCGGCGGCGGCCTTGATCACGTCGCCAGCCGCAACCTTCTTGTCGACGATGAACGCGAAGTCGCGCCGTACGGGAAGCAGATCGGACGCGACCAGCGGACCCTTGGCGCGGCTCTTCTTCTTCTCGGGTGGCAACGCGTCGAGGAACACCTCGAAAGCGGCGACGGGTGCGGCAACGTCCAGCAGCTTCGATGTCGCGGGATGTATCTCGCCGAAATGGGCGAGCACCACCTTCGGCCCGAGCCGCAGCGTGCCTGAACGCCCTGGATGATACCAAGCCGGCGCATCGCGGGTGACCTGAGCGCGCGAGGCGTCGAAGCCGAGGCTCGTCAACACCGCGACCACGTCCGCCTTCACGTCGAACAGCGTCGCCTCCTCGGCCTTGCCGTCCCAATGACGGCCGAGGCCGGTGAGCTTGGCGGCGCCCGCACGCACACCGGCGGCGCCGAGATATTGATCCTCCGGCTTGTCGCCGCGATAGGCCTGTCCGACCTCGAACAGCGAGACGTCCGTGAAGCCGCGATTGCGGTTGCGCTGCGCACCGAGCAGCAGACCCGGCAGCAAGCTCGGCCGCATCGACGACATCTCCGACGAGATCGGATTGTCGAGCTCGAGCGCATCCTGGCCGCCGCCGAAATGCGTGGCCTGTGGACGCTCGATGAACGACCAGGTGATGCCTTCCACCATGCCACGCGAGGCAAGTACGCGGCGCGCGCGGCGCGAACGGCGCTGCCGCTCGGTCAACACCGCACGCGCGACACCGGAAATGCGCGGCATCGGCACGGAGGGAATACGGTCGAGGCCGGCGATCCGCACGACCTCCTCGACCAGATCGGCCGGCCCGTGAATGTCCGGCCGCCATGTCGGCACCGTCACCTTCGCGGCGTCGCTCTTCCCCTCGACCTTGCAGCCCAGCGCCTCGAGAATGCTCTTGATTTCGGCGTCCTTGAGCTTCAGCCCGCCGAGCTTCTCCACCCGCGCGAAGTCGAGCGTCAGCTCGACCTTCTTCACCGGCGGCTCACCCGCGAGCTTCATCCGCGACGGCTTGCCGCCAGCGAGCTTCAGCACCATGTCGGTCGCCATGTCGAGACCGGGCACCACGAACGCGGGGTCGATGCCGCGCTCGAAGCGGTAACGGGCATCCGTCTGGAGCTGCGCCTTGCGGCC
>CAMDBL010000177.1 GCA_945889015.1 Devosia equisanguinis | reverse complement strand
GGATCAGAAAGAGCCGTACCAGGAACGCGGCCGCGGGGACGGCGATGGCGAGCGTCAGCCAGACACTGACGGAATAGGCGAGCCACGCCGCGATCCACAGGCCGACCAGCGGCACCGCGGTGATCACGATCTCTAAGATGCTGCGGCCGGCGTCGGCTTCGCGATAAGCGGAGAGGGCCTGCAGCCAGTCGCGCGCGGGGGGTGTGGCCAGCGCGGGAGAGTGAGCGTTCAAGTCCGAGCCTTCCTTCTTGGGAGTGAAGATCCGCAGTGACGTCGGTCGATGCCACGAGATCGAATGCGCAGATCCCTCGACAGTCACAGACATGCAAGGCACATGCAACGCGTCATCGCGCGCCGTCGAGCTGAATTCTCACCCGAGTCGCACGATTCCAATACCGACAGTGACAAATAGCGTCGCGGCATAGCGTCTCTTCCCAGCATAGAGTTCGGAAAACCACACCAGGAGCCCCCCGATGATCATCCAGATTGCCGCAGACCGCAGCCTCGCCCTCGAGGACGCGATGAATTTCAAGAAGTTCAAGGTGGTCTGTGCGATGCCGGAGGATCGTTTCGCCGACGCCGCAGCAGCGGCTCCCGGAACCGTCTCCTTCGACGACACCAAGACGGCCTGGGTCTCGATCGCGGCCCTCAAGAGCTGGAAGGGACTGGCCGACGATCCGGCCTGGCAGGACGGGCTCGCCGCCATGATCAAGGCCGCGACACCGTATGGCTGGGTGTCGGAGGAGAAGCAGGCGATCAAGGCGCACGTGGAGTGGGCGGCCTGATCAGGGCTCGGCGGCCGCACCGCACATGCCTTCTTGGCCGTGGACGATATAACGCAGGCCGCATCCACTGCGGTCCCGCCCCCCTCCCCGATCTGGGGTTGCACCGTCGACCTGACTGTCACAAAAGTGTCGCAAAACCGTTGGCGCAGCCGGCGGCACGGCATCAGGGACGGGGCCAAGGTCACGATGCGCAAGACGATTTGGGACGCCGTCACCTGGTTCTTCGGGCCGGCCCACAACGAGCGGTTCGCAGCCCTGCTGCTGCAGCTCGCCGATACCGCCGTCGGCTGCGCGGAACATTTCCGCAAGACCAACGGCCAGGATCTCGCGGGCATCATCGACTACGAGCACCGCGGCGACGCCATCGTCGACGATATCCACGAGTTGCTCGACAACTCTTTCATCCTGCGCTTCGACGTCGCCGACTGCATGCGGCTGACGGACGATCTCGACAACGTCATCGACGGCATGCGCAAGGTCGCCTTCCATATCGACATCTACAAGCCGCTGCATGCGACGCTGCGACCTGAGGCCGTCGAGATGTTCGCCGTCGCCGAGCAGATGATCGACACCGTCCGCGAACTGGTCGTGATGCTCGGCTCCAAGCTCGACCTCGCGCGCGTGCGGGAGAAGGCCCGGTCGCTCGACGAGGCCGAGGCGACCGCCGACAAGATGCTTGCCGACGCCGAGCGTACTCTCGTCGTCGAATACAGCCCTGCAGGCGCCAACCGGCTGCATTTCATCGCGTGGGTCAAGCTGCTCGAGCTGCTCGAAGGCACGACGGACGAGGCCAACCATTGCGGGCAGCTGATCATGTCGCTCGCCCGCAAGGAATCCTGATCATGGAGTGGCTGACGCTCGCCTTGGCGGTGGCCCTGTTCACGGTCCTCGCCGCCGAGTTCGTCAACGGCTGGACGGACGCTCCCAACGTCATCGCCACCGTCATCTCCACCGGCGTCATGGGACCGCGCAGTGCGATCCTGATGGCCGTCGTCCTCAATACGGTCGGTGCCATGGCCGGCACCGCCGTCGCCGCGACCGTCGGCAAGGGCATCGTGGCGCCCGAGGCGATGACGCTGCCCGCAATCACGGCGGCCATGTGCAGCATCATTGCGTGGGGCACGCTCGCCGCCAAGCTCGGTATCCCCGTTTCCAAGTCGCATGCCCTGCTCGCCGGCCTGGCCGGCGCGGGGCTCGCAGGCGGGGGCTGGGAGGCCTTGCAATGGAGCGGCTGGCAGAAGGTCGGGATTGGTCTTGGCTGCTCGCTGATCCTCGGGTTTCTCGGGGCGCTTGTGATCGGCAAGCTGGTGATGGCCATCGCGGGCAGCGCCAAGCCGACGCAGTCCAAGAAGACCTTCGACAGGTTGCAGATGCTGTCTGCGGCGTTCATGGCCTTCAATCATGGCCTCAACGACGGCCAGAAGTTCATGGGCGTGTTCGCCCTCACCATGCTCGCCGGCGGCGCGACCAAGGTGTTCGAGATTCCGTTCTGGGTGATGGCCGTCTGCGCGGTCACGATGGGCATCGGCACCAGCTTCGGTGGTTGGCGGATCATCGAGACCGTGGGCTCGAAGATGACCAAGCTGACGTCGTGGCAAGGCTTCGCGGCCCAGACCTCGGCCGCCTTCACTATTTGGGGTGCGTCTAGTTTCGGCATTCCGCTCAGCACCACCCATACGATCACGACGGCGATCGTCGGCGCCAGCGCCTCGCGCCGCACCTACGAGATCAAGTGGGGTGTTCTCAGACGAATCGTGCTTGCATGGTGCCTGACGTTCCCCTGCTGCGCGCTGCTCGCTTACGGTGCCGCACTCGTTGCCAACGGGTTGTCTCGATGAGCCTCAAGTTGCAGACCGGCAGCCCTTGCGCGAACGTTCGATCAACCGCGCGTAGAGCATCGAGAGCACGCGCATCGCGCTTGTCGTTGGCCTGCGAAGCAGTCATCTTCAAGCGATGAAAGCAGCCCGCCAGGTCGCAGCGCTTCCGGTTCGCCGGGATGAGAACGGGGACCTTCAGGTTCTTCTCGTCACCTCACGCGAGACCCGGCGCTGGGTGATCCCCAAAGGCTGGCCGTGGCCCGACCGTGCCGATCATCTCGCGGCCGCCGAGGAAGCGCTCGAGGAGGCCGGTGTTCGCGGCAAGCCGCGCAAAATTGCGATCGGCAGCTTCGACTACGACAAGCGGCTGAAGGACGGCGACAGGCCGATCCACGTCGACATCTACCTGTTGGTCGTCACCCGCGAGTTGGACAAGTGGCCCGAGCGGCGCGAGCGCACGCGCGCCTGGTTCACCCCAGAAGCCGCCGCCGATGCCGTCGGCGAGGCGGACCTGCAGGCGTTGCTGCGCAATGCCACCGAGACCATCGCTCCCGCCTTCGACCAGGCGATCGCTGCCGAGGCGGACAAGAAGAAGAAGTCGAAGAAGGCAAAGGCGGCAAAAGCGTCCAAGAAGGCGGGCAAGAAGTCGGGAAAAAAGGCCGACAAAGCCGACAAGAAGGACAAGCCCCCCAAGTCGAAGACCATAGCCAGCCGATCCACGGCAACCGAGACGAAACTGCGCTGATCGCCTTCGCCCCCGTGCGTCGGGGCCCGCGTCGCAGGCCTTACGTATCAGGCCTCCCGTGGATCAGGCCGCATCGTCGGCTCCACCTTTCCGCTCGCCGCGCGCGAACTGCGCCAGCGTCTCCTCGCGCCACGACGCGAACCGCCGCTCGGCGATCGCCGCGCGCATGGCCGCCATCAGCTCCTGATAAAACGCCGTGTTGACCCAAGACAGCAGCATCGAGCCGAGCATCTCGCCGGAGCGGACGAGGTGGTGCAGGTAGGCCCGCGAATAGTCCCGCGCGGCGGGACATGTACTCACTTCATCGAGCGGCGCGAGATCCTCGGCATGCATGGCATTGCGCATGTTGACCTTGCCGTTCCAGGTGAAAGCCAATCCGTGACGGCCATTGCGGGTCGGCATCACACAGTCGAACATGTCGACCCCGCGCCCCACCGCCTCGATCAGGTCGAGCGGCGTGCCGACACCCATCAAATAGCGCGGCTTGCCCTGCGGCAGGAACGGCAGCGTCGCTTCGAGTGTCGCCAGCATCGCCTCGTGCCCCTCGCCCACCGCGAGTCCGCCGACCGCGTAGCCGGGAAACTCCATCGCCACCAGCGCCTCTGCCGAACGGCGCCGGATGTTCCGCTCGGTGCCGCCCTGGACGATGCCGAACAGCGCCTGTCCCGTAGTACCGAGCCGCTCGAACGCGCGCTGCGAGCGCTCCGCCCAGCGCAGTGAGAGCTGCATCGCCCGCTCGATTTCGGCGACCTCGGCCGGCAACCGGATGCACTCGTCGAACTGCATCTGGATGTCGGCGCCGAGCAGGCACTGGATCTCGATCGAACGCTCCGGCGAAATCATATGCTTGGAGCCGTCGATGTGGCTCTGAAATCGGACGCCTTCCTCCGACAACTGGCGGATCTGCGACAGGCTCATCACCTGGAAGCCGCCGGAGTCCGTGAGGATCGGCCCTTCCCAACCCATGAACTTGTGCAGCCCGCCGAGCCGCGCCATCCGCTCCGCACCCGGCCGCAGCATCAGATGATAGGTGTTGCCCAGAATAATGTCTGCGCCGGCCCCCTTGACCTGGTCGAGGTACAGCGCCTTGACGGTCGCGGCGGTCCCCACCGGCATGAACGCGGGCGTGCGGATGATGCCCCGCGGCGTCGCGATCTCGCCGCGGCGGGCGAGGCCGTCAGTGGCCTGGAGCGTGAAGGAGAACGGCGTGGCGGTGGTCATGCAGGGGAGTCCAAGGGCTGCGCCCCTGGCTGGGGAGCTCGAGCGGCGAATAGCCCCTCGTGTGCGCAGCTTCAAGCGCGAAACAGCAGGCTCGAGTCGCCGTAGGAGTAGAAGCGGTAGCCCTCGGTGATGGCGTGAGCGTAGGCCGCGCGCATGGTGTCGAGGCCGGCAAACGCCGACACCAGCATGAACAGCGTCGAGCGCGGCAGATGGAAGTTGGTCATCAGCACGTCGACCGCGCGAAAGCGATAGCCGGGCGTGATGAAGATCGCCGTCTCCGCCGAGAACGCGCGGATCGTGCCGTCCTCGGACGCGGCTGACTCCAGCAGGCGCAACGAAGTGGTGCCGACCGCGACGATCCGGCCGCCGCCCGCGCGGACGGCATTCAGCGACGCCGCCGTCTCGGCTGTCACCTCGCCCCACTCGGCATGCATCGTGTGCTCGGCGGTGTCCTCCGCCTTCACCGGCAGGAACGTGCCAGCCCCGACATGCAGCGTCACCGTGTGACGGGAGACGCCCCGGGCCTCGAGGGCGCCGAGCAAGCCCGGTGTGAAATGCAGACCCGCCGTAGGGGCAGCCACAGCGCCGTCTCGTGTCGCATAGACGGTCTGATAGTCAGCCCTGTCGCTGTCGGCGGGCGAACGCCTGCCCGCGATGTAGGGCGGCAACGGCATCTCGCCGAGTTCGCCGATGGCAACGTCGAGGTAGCCGCCGTGCAGGCCGAACGCCAGCACCACCTCGCCCGCCTCGCCCTTGGCCTCGACCGTGGCGTCCAGCATACCGGCAAAGCAGACCTTGCCGTCGTGGCCAAAGCGCACGCGATCACCAACGGCAAGCCGTTTTGCCGGCCGGGCCAGCGCCTTCCATCGGCTCTCGTCCAGACGCTTCGTCAGATTGAAAGTGACCTTGGCCTCGTTGCCCCCGCGGGTGCGGCGACCGGAGAGCGCTGCAGGAATGACGCGGGTATCGTTGACCACGAGTGCATCGCCGGGGCGCAGAAGCGCCGCAAGATCGACGACGGTCCGGTCTGTCACTCCGCCCGGCGTCACAACCAGCAACCGGGCACTGTCGCGCGGGCTGGCCGGGGTCAGCGCGATCAGGCTTTCGGGCAGGTCGAAGTCGAACAAATCGGTGCGCATGTCGTCCCGGGGTTGCCTTCGGCCTCGCCGCCCTGGCATCGTATGCAGCGAGATCGACCTTCAATAACTCAATTTCCCGTCTTGTCGTCGCCCGCGAACTGGCGCAGCGTTCCATCAGAGTAGGCCCGCATCGAGGATGCGGTCATCACGGCCGATGAGAGACATGGAGGCTTTCGTGGCAAACCGCGAGCAGCGATCGAACAAGGAAACCCGCAAACCGAAGAAGGACGCGGCGAGCAAGACCAAGCCCGCAACGGGCCAGGCGACGTTCGCGCCGGAGTCCAGCAAGGGCGGCAAGAAGAAGTAGGCTGGGCCGGCGTGCCGTTGGCCGTTCGGCGCCAGATCAGACGCCCTGGCGCCGATCCAAGACCGCCACTACAGCCAGCGCGAGCCAGGCCAGAATCATCATGCTGCCGCCGATGGGAGCCGCCATCGGAAACAGACGGGTTCCCGCGAAGCTCAGCAGCGTGACGTCACCGGCAAACAGGCAGGCGGCCGACAGCATGACGCTGGCCACCGCGAGCCACCATCGTGGGCGGCTGGCGCCTCGTGAGTGGGCTGCGATCGCCACTGCCGCAGGCGCATGCACCAGCAGCATCGTCGACGCCGAAACGAGCGCCGGCGACTGAACCTTATGCGCAGCGGCCGCGGCGAGCGCCACGCCCGCCGCGCCGCAGAGACCGGCCGCCGCGAGGACGGCCGCGCGCCAACGGCTCAGAGCAGCCTCGTTCACTTGATGTCCGCTGCAACCTTCATCGAGGTCATCTTGTCCGGCTCGCGCACCGGCTCGCCGCGCTTGATCTTGTCGACGTTGTCCATGCCCTCGATGACCTTGCCCCAGACCGTGTACTGCTTGTCCAGGAAGCCGGCGTCGTCGAAGCAGATGAAGAACTGGCTGTTGGCGCTGTTGGGGCTGGACGAGCGCGCCATCGAGCAGACGCCACGCACGTGCGGCTCGGCGTTGAACTCGGCCGGGAGATTCGGCAGCTTCGAGCCGCCGGTGCCGGTGCCATGCGGGCAGCCGGTCTGCGCCATGAATCCCTCGATCACGCGATGGAACACGATGCCGTCGTAGAAGCCCTCGCGCGCCAGCGTCTTGATCCGCTCGACGTGCTTCGGCGCCAGGTCCGGGCGCAATTCAATGACGACGCGGCCCTTGGTGGTCTCGATGACGAGGGTGTTCTCGGGGTCTTTGTAGGTGGATGCCATTCGAGGCGTCTCTCTCTGAAAGAGGGGAGTAGGGGGTAGCGATTAGGGAGTAGGTAGGAGGTCTTGAGGTTTGAGGGAGTCCTCTATTCCCAATTCCCCACTCCCCACAATTTCACTTCTTCGCTGGCGCACCAGCAGCCGGTGCGGCGTTCGCCAGATAGGCCTTGATCATCAGATCGGGCTGGAGCGGTGGCTCGCCGCGCACGATGCGGTCGACATGCTCCATGCCCTCGGTCACCTGACCCCACACCGTGTATTTGCCGGTGAGGAAGTTGCAGCCGGTATCGGTGAAGCAGATGAAGAACTGGCTGTTGGCCGTGTTGGGATCGTTGGTGCGGGCGGCGCCGATGGTGCCTCGCTTGAACGGCTCCTTGCTGAACTCCGCCGGCAGGTTGCCGTACTTGGAGCCACCGGTGCCGGTGCCCGTGGGATCGCCGGTCTGGGCCATGAAACCCGCGATCACGCGATGGAACTTGAGCCCATTGTAGAAGCCGTCCTTGGCGAGCTGCTTGACCCGCTCCACGTGCTTGGGCGCGAGATCGGGACGAAGCTGCACCTTGATCGTGCCGGACTTCAGCTCGATCAGCAGCGTATTGGCGGGATCGGCGGCCTTCGGCGCCTGTGCCAGCGCAGCGCTGCACATCAGCGCGAGCGCCACGGCAGCGCCGGTTAGAGAACGAATCACGGGGCCTCCCCTTGGAGTTTCAGATGGGCCGGAAAGAGGCGCGGACCATATGGCGAAATGAGGACATCGGGCAAGCGTTGCGGACGGCCGATCAAGCGATGCCGATGCCCTCGTCGACATCGCCGAGCGGGATCGCGATCGAGAGCCCCGGCACCTGGATCACTGCGTCGCGGCCCGCGACCTTGGCCGGCTCGTCGGCGGATGTCCCATCGGGGCGGCGCTGCCAGACGTAGCACAGCACCGCGTCCTGGCTGGCGACGATGTAGGTATTGAGGGAGGCCAGCGCGAGATACTCGGAGGACTTCACCGACAGGTCGCGCTCCTCGGAGGACGGTGACAGCACCTCGACGAGGAGGACAGGCTGATCCGTCTGGATGCTGTCGTCGGTCGCCGTATCGATCCGCTCGACGAGGGCGTCGGCATACCGCGTCGTCGCAGGCATGTGAATCAACCGGTCGGCGGTCGAGACGGCCCAAGTTCCGAGATCTAGACACTCGCCGAGAACGCGGATGAAGCCGGCGCCGACACGGCCATGCCGGCGCGCCCCACCAGCCTGCCGCTCCATGATCCACCCCCGCACCCATTCATAGCGATGCCGATCGTCGGCATTGGCGACGAACCGGTAGAACGCCGGCCTGTCGACGTACATCAATGCGTGGGCGGTCATGGCAGCCCTCGGGAATGCGACTTCGTCAGTGCCTTATTCTATCACGGTGGGCGAGTGAGGCAAATTCGCTCGGGTCAGGGTGCCTTCACACCGGCCTTCGCGGCCTTGGCGGCGAGGCTGGGCTTGACGCGGTCCCACGGCACTACCATCCGTTCGTGGCGGCCCTCGCCGATCTTGTCGATGCCGTCGTGTGCCGTGACCTTGAAGGCGACCTTGCGGCCGGTGACCTCGGCCACCTCGACGTCGACCGTGACGGACTGACCGGGCAGGGTCGCGGCCAGATGCGCGACGTCGACCTTGATGCCGAGGCTACCCTCACCCGGATCGGCGTGCTGGCGGATCAGGTTGGTGCACGCGATCTCCATCATCGCGATCATGTAGGGCGTGGCGAGCACCGCCGGCATCGCCGCCAGCTCGTCGGCGGCGACGGCGAGCTGCGGCACAGTGTTCGCGGGCGTGACCGGGAAAGTCTCGCGATAGGTGACGCCGGCCTTGAGCGTGTCGCGCATCACGCCTTACCCGGCGCGGGGCCGGTCGCCTTCTCGTCTCCCGGCAGCACGTACGTCGTGCCTTCCCAGGGACTCTCGAAGTCGAACTGACGGAACTCCTGGGTCATCTTCACAGGCTCGTAGACGACGCGCTTCTTCTCGTCGTCGTAGCGGACCTCGACATAGCCCGTCAGTGGGAAATCCTTACGCAGGGGATGACCCTTGAAGCCGTAATCGGTCAGCAGGCGGCGCAGATCGGGGTGGTTCGAGAACAGGATGCCGTACATGTCGTAGGCCTCCCGCTCGAACCAGTTGGCGGCGGGAAACACCGGGATCGCGCTCGCCACCGGCGTATCCTCGTCGGTGTGGAGCTTGACGCGCAGGCGTTGGTTCAGCCGCGGCGACAGAAGGTGATAGACGACGTCGAAGCGCTCGGACCGCGACGGGTAGTCGACGCCGCAGATGTCGATCAGCACCTCGAACCGGAGCGCGGGATCGTCGCGCAACGCCTTCAGCGTCTCGATGATGCTGTCACGGTCGACCACCAGCGTGGACTCGCCAAAGGCGGTGGCGGTCTCGAGCACCGCGCTCCCGAGCCGGGCTGCGGCACTCTCTGCCAGTCCTGTCAGCGTCTCGCTCATCTCAAGTCCTCGACTTC
>CAMDBL010000176.1 GCA_945889015.1 Devosia equisanguinis | reverse complement strand
CCTCCAGTCGGGCTTAAGCCCTCCCTTCGGCCGTCCACCCCGGCGCAGTCTCACCCTGATTGACGACGTGTCTCACCTTGATTGTCGCGCGGCACGCATCCAACCCATCAAGTTAAACGAGGCTCTGCCGCCCCGCCTCCTGTTCTACCTTCGAGCGCATCGCGCTGCGGGGCCCATCGTGCATGTCGTGCTGACCCCGTTCCGTCGCTCCAGTGTGCAAGCCCCAACTCACGCCACATCCGCGTGAAACCCGGACGTCCGCTAACCCGGCGCTAACCAGGCTCGTGGATGATGATGACCGTCTGCCCCGTTGTCGAACGGTGGCGCGTTGCATTCAGCGTGTGTGGAGTTGCGTCTTGAGCATCTTGTCGAAGCTGGCGCCGCTGGGTGGCTCAGCCGCCGCCCTCGTCCTCGCCGTCGCCGCGGCCGGCTGCGCCGTGCAGTCCTCGAATTTCATGGGCATCGGCACCGGCCGCTCGGCTCTGAGCGATCCCAAGAAATCGGTGTTCGCGCCGGCACCCGATCCCTACGCTCCAGCCCTCGTGAAGCCCCGGCAGATCGCGGCCCGTCCCAGCGCCGGCACGGTCGTTCAGGTGCAGGACGGCGACACCATCACCGACATCGCCAGCCGCCACAAGGTCTCGATCTCCGCGATCATGAGCGAGAACAGGCTGAAGGATCCCAACATCTTCCCGGGCATGCAGCTCCGCATCCCGCGCTGACACCGGATCTACGCGGCTTGGCTCGAACGGGCCCCTGCCTCGAAAGGCAGGGATCGCGTGGGATCACTGCTGCCCGAGCCGCTCCAGGATGCGCGCCCAGCTCCGCGCGCCCTTGGTGAACGAGGTCATGTTGTACTTCTCGTTGGGGGCGTGCAGGCGGTCGTCGTCGCAGCCGAAGCCGATCAGCAGCGCGTTCATGCCGAGCACCTCGCGGAACGACTGCACGATCGGGATCGAGCCGCCCATGCCGATCATCAGTGCATCGCGGCCCCACTCGTCCTTCAGCGCCCCGGCGGCGGCCTTCATGTAGGGCTGGGTGATGTCGAAGCCGACCGCCGGGCTGCCGCGCTCGCCGTGGAAGCTCACCGTGCAGTCCTTGGGCAGCCGTGCCGCGACGAACGCCCTGAACCCCTCGGCGACGCGGTCGGGGTCCTGGCCCGGCACCAGGCGAAAGGTGAGCTTGGCCGAGGCGATCGAGGGGATCACGGTCTTGGTGCCGGCGCCCTGATAGCCGCCGGTGATGCCGTTGATCTCGGCGGTCGGGCGCGACCATTTCTGCTCGATCACCGAATAGCCCTGCTCGCCGGCGGACTGGGTGAGACCGATATCGGCGAGGAAGCGCTGGCTGTCGAGCTTGTCGAGGGCGAGCCATTGCGCCTTCTGCTCGGGCGGCAGCTCGGCGACGTCATCGTAGAAGCCGGGAATGGCGACGCGGCCCTTGTCGTCCCAGAGCTGGCCCAGGATCGCGGTCAGCGCCCGGATCGGATTGATCGCCGGGCCGCCATACAACCCGGAATGGAGATCGCGTGACGGTCCCTTGAGGAACACCTCGCAGCCGGCGAGGCCACGAAGCTGGGTGGCGATGGCCGGCGTGTCCTTGTCCCATTGCCCGGTGTCGCAGACGAGCGCGAAGTCGGCCTTCAGCTCCTTGCCGGCCTCGGCGAGGAAGCCCGGCAGGCTCGGGCTGCCGCACTCCTCCTCGCCCTCGATCAGCACGGTGACGTCGACGGGGAGCCCGCCCGTGACCGTCTTCCAGGCCCGGCAGGCCTCCAGGAACGTGCACAGTTGCCCCTTGTTGTCCTGGGCGCCGCGAGCGCGGATCACCGGCCCGTTCTTGGGATCCTCGGTGACGCGTGGCTCGAACGGGGGATATTCCCACTCGGCCAGCGGCTCGACCGGCTGCACGTCGTAATGGCCGTAGAACAGCACGTGCGGCCGCTTTTGCCCGGGCGCTGCGACGGCCTTCAGGTGGCCGACCACCATCGGATGCCCCTTGGTCGGACGCACGGATGCGGCAAAACCGATGTCGGTCAAGGTCTTGGCGCACCATGCCGCCGCCTCCGCGCAGCGGTCCTTGAACGTCGGATCGGTGGACACGCTGTCGATGCGCAGCAGTTCGAACAGGCGCTCCAGGGCCGCGGGCTCGGAACTCTCGAGGGTTTGCAGAACGGTGGGCAATCGATCGGTCTGTCGGGTCATGTGGCCTCGCTCGCCTCGCGCGGATCTTGTGGAATCTGCGGGGGAGAGTGTGTCATTCCTCGCGCTGCGTCAAAACTTCGAGTCGAGCTTGAGCCGGCGGGGTATAGGTTCGCGTTCAAGAGAGGCCGGCAGCCGATGCCGGATGCGGGGCTGGAGCGGGGTCGCACGCATATACCCAGTTCTGGCATTGGACTTGCCCATCTTACGGCCGCGATGTCAGAAGCGGGCCGGAACGAGGGGTACAGATGAGCGGAGCACTCCGGATGACCACGCGTGAAATCTCGTCCAATGCAGCGAAGCACGTCTATCTGTTCGGGAATGGTTCAGCAGAGGGAAATTCCGGCCTGCGCGACTTGCTCGGAGGCAAGGGCGCCAACCTCGCGGAGATGGCGAGCCTCGGCCTGCCGGTTCCCCCGGGATTCACCATCACCACCGAGGTCTGCGCGGCCTACTACGAGAACGGCCGCAAGCTGCCCGACGCCGTCAAGGCGCAGGCCGAGGCGGCGCTGGCCGAGGTCGGTAAGGCGGTCGGCTGCGCGTTCGGCGACAAGGCCAATCCGCTGCTGGTTTCGGTGCGCTCGGGCGCGCGCGCCTCGATGCCCGGCATGATGGACACGATCCTCAACCTCGGTCTCAACGACGAGACCGTGCAGGGCCTGGCCAAGCGCTCGGGTGACCAGCGTTTCGCCTTGGACAGCTACCGCCGCTTCATCCAGATGTATTCCGACGTCGTGCTCGGGGTCGATCACGACGTGTTCGAGGGCATCCTCGACGACCACAAGAACATGAACGGCTATCAGCTCGACACCGATCTGAAGGCCGAGGACTGGCTCGACATCATCGACCAATACAAGGACGCCGTCGCCCACCGGCTCGGCCGGCCGTTCCCGCAGGACACGACCGAGCAGCTCTGGGGGGCGATCGACGCCGTGTTCGGCTCTTGGCAGAACCAGCGTGCCATAACCTATCGCCGCCTGCACGAGATCCCCGACGGCTGGGGCACCGCCGTCAACGTGCAGGCGATGGTGTTCGGCAACATGGGCGACAGCTCCGCGACCGGCGTCGCCTTCACGCGCAACCCCTCGACCGGCACGCGCGAGATCTACGGCGAGTTCCTGATCAACGCGCAGGGCGAGGACGTGGTGGCCGGCATCCGCACACCGCAGCCCTTGACCAAGGCCGCCCGCATCGAGAGCGGCGACAAGAGTCCCTCGCTCGAGGAAGCGATGCCGCAGACGTTCAAACAGCTGACCGAGGTATTCGCCCGCCTGGAGAAGCACTACCGCGATATGCAGGACATCGAGTTCACGATCCAGTCCGGCAAGTTGTTCATGCTGCAGACGCGCTCGGGCAAGCGCACGGCCGAGGCGTCGCTCAAGATCGCCGTCGAGATGGCGGCCGAGGGGCTGATCACCGAGAGCGAGGCGGTGATGCGGGTGGACCCGGCGGCGCTCGACCAGCTGCTGCATCCGACCATCGATCCATCGGCCCAGAAGGATCTCCTGACGTCGGGACTTCCCGCCTCTCCCGGGGCTGCGACCGGCGAGATCGTCTTCACGGCGGACGAGGCCGAGGCGCTGAAGAGCCAGGGCCGGGCCGTCATCCTCGTCAGGGTCGAGACGAGCCCGGAGGACATCCACGGCATGCACGCCGCGGTCGGCATTCTGACCGCACGCGGCGGCATGACCAGCCATGCCGCCGTCGTCGCGCGCGGCATGGGACGTCCCTGCGTGTCCGGCGCCGGCGCGCTGCGCATCGATCCCAAGGCGCGAACGCTGAGCATCGGCAACCAGGTGCTGAAGGCCGGCGAGATCATCACCCTCGACGGCTCGACCGGCGAAGTGCTGAAGGGCGCGGTGAAGATGCGCCAGCCCTCGCTGTCGGGGGATTTCGGCACCCTGATGGGCTGGGCCGACCAATCGAGGAAGCTCGGCATCCGCGCCAACGCCGACACGCCGCGTGACGCCCAGCAGGCCCGGGATTTCGGAGCCGAGGGCATCGGGCTCTGCCGCACCGAGCACATGTTCTTCGAGGAGGATCGCATTCTCGCCATGCGCGAGATGATCTGCGCCGACGACGAGAAGGGCCGCCGCGCCGCACTCGCCAAGATCCTGCCGATGCAACGCGCCGACTTCGAGCAGCTGTTCGAGATCATGGCCGGCCTGCCGGTGACGATCCGCCTGCTCGATCCGCCTTTGCACGAGTTCCTGCCGCACGAGGAGCGCGAGGCGACCGCGGTCGCGAGCGCCTTGAAGGTTCCGCTCGAGAAGTTGCAGCGTCGCGTCTCCGAGCTGCATGAGTTCAACCCGATGCTCGGCTTCCGCGGCTGCCGCCTCGCGATCCGCTATCCCGAGATCACGGAGATGCAGGCGCGCGCCATCTTCGAGGCTGCGATCAACGCCGCCAAGACGACCGGCAAGCCGGTGGTGCCGGAGGTGATGATCCCGCTCGTCGCCTATCGCCGCGAGTACGACATCCTGCGTGACGTGATCATCGCTGCCGGCAAGGCGGTGGAGAAGGAGACCGGCGCCACGCTCGACTACCAGATCGGCACCATGGTCGAGCTGCCGCGCTGCGCGCTCAAGGCCGACGAGATCGCGGCGGGTGATGGTGCGGAGTTCTTCTCGTTCGGCACCAACGACCTGACGCAGACCTGCCTCGGCCTCTCGCGCGACGACGCGGCCCCGATCCTGTCGGACTACATCGACAAGGGCGTGTTCGAGGTCGATCCGTTCATCTCGATCGACCGCGACGGCGTCGGCGAACTGGTCCGCATCGGCACCGAGCGCGGCCGCAAGGTCAAGCCCAAGCTCAAGATCGGCATCTGTGGCGAGCACGGCGGCGATCCCCGCTCCGTCGCTTTCTGCCACGAGATCAACCTCGACTACGTCTCGTGCTCGCCCTACCGCGTGCCGATCGCGCGACTGGCCGCCGCCCAGGCCGCGATCTCCGGAAAAGCGACGAAGTCGGAGGGGTAGGCCTTCGCCTCCTCCCCCTCGAGGGGGGAGGACGGGCCGCCACGGACTTAGGCCGCCGTGGGAAAGCTCTCTGAGCATTCCGCCGGCGGACTCAAGTCCGATGGCGGACCGAGGTGGGGGTGACGTGCGGGAATGGCCACCCCCACCTATGCGCGCCGGGATGAGTTAGCGCGCTCTGTCGAGGCACATCAAACGTTCAAGCGTTGCCCGCGCACTAACTCATGGCGCGCAGTCCGCCCCCCTCGAGGGGGCGGAGGTCACGATCGTCTCAAGACACCGCCGTTGCCGCGAGCACCTCGATGTCGGTGACGACGTCGATCACCACCGGGCGGTTGGCGTGGACGGCCCGGTCGAGGGCGCCCGGCAGCTCGCTCGGCTTCTCGACACGGATGCCGAGCGCACCCATGTTCTCCGCGATCGCGGCGAAGTTGGTGTCGCGGAAGGTCCACAGCTCGCGGCCCCGCGGCGTCTGCGTGCCGCCATAGGCACGGTCGAAGCCGCGCTTGGACTGGTTGCCGCCGGAGTTGTTGTTGACGACGGTGACGGCGTTGATGCCCCAGCGCGCCGCGGTCTCGACCTCGGCGATGTGATACCAGAAGCCGGCATCACCGGTGAAAGTGACGACGGGTCGATCGGGACACGCGCACTTGGCGCCGATGCCGGCGGGGAACGCCCATCCGAGGTGGCCGGCCGAGCGCATGTAGCTCTGGTTGGGCGACGTCAGATCGTACATGCCCCCCATCCACATGCCGGCATGACCGGTGTCGACGACGACGATGGCGTCGTCGGGCATGTGCCGGGTCAGCTCGTGGCAGAGCCGCTCGGGCCGCATCGGCAGCGCGTCCGAGGTGAGGTCGCCCTTCACCTTCTCGCGCCACGCGGCGCAGATCTCGTGTGCCTCCGCCACCCAGGCCTTGCGCTTGCCCGCGGTGTTCTTGTCGGCGAGATTCACCATCCGCTCCAGCGTCACTTTGGCGTCGCCGTTGACGGCGGCCTGCAGCGGATAGGTGCGGCCGAGCGCTTCGGGATCGATGCTGATCTGGATCGCGGGGGTGCCGACTTTCGGCACCGCCCAGAAATGCGTGGTCATGGAGCCGGCCTCGCTGCCGACGAAGCAGACGAGGTCGGCGCGCATGACGACGCGGTTCGCCGCCTCGCGAGAGTAGGTGCCGACGACGCCGACCGAGAGTGGATGCACGCCGGGGATCGTGTCCTTGCCGTTGAGCGAGGTCGCGACCGGGATCTGCAGCGTCTCGGCGAGCTTGACGAGCTCGGCCGCGGCGCCTGACGCGCGCACGCCGCCACCGGCCACCAGCACCGGCCGCTCCGCCGCCTGCAGGATGTCGAGCGCGCGTTTGACGCTGGCCTCGTCGGGCGCGGGGCGGAACGGCGGCACGCGCGCGAACTGGGGCTCGCACAGCGGCTCCATCTCAGCCGATTCCAGGTCGATCTGACCCTCGTTGCCGCGGAACTGCAGATGCACGGGGCCCGGCGTGCCGGTGGTCGCGGCGCGGAACGCCTGCCGGATCATGTCGGGGGCCCGCGCGATGTCGTCGACGGTGGCGTTGAACTTGGTCACCGGCTCGAACGCGGGGACGTCATCGACCTCCTGGTAGACGCCGCGGAACTTGGTCTTGGGGTCTCGGCCCCCGGTGAAGGCGATGACGGGGGAATGCGCGAGCCAGGCGTCGCGCAGGCCGGCGGCGACGTTGAGCGCCCCGACGATCTGCGCCATACACACCCCGGGCTTGCCGGAGGCGCGCGCGTAGCCATCGGCCATGTAGACGGCGGCCTTCTCGCCGTGCACGTGCAGCCGTTTGATCGAGGTGCGCGTCTCCATCACGGCGAACGTCTTGCGCAGGACGGCCGGCACGTGAAACACGTGCGTGACGTCGTAGCGCTTCAGCATGTCGGCGATGCAGTCCGCACCCGTCATGGTACGGTTGTGTCCTTGTTTGGACATGGGGCGTTTCCTCCGTTTTCAGATGGTCGGCTTGGCAAGTACGCGCGGTCCTCCCCGGCAAGGGAGAGAGAGCCCGGTTCTACTTGATAAGCCCCTCGGCCTTCATCGCGTCATGCACGGCCGGCCGGGCCTGGACGCGATGCCGGTAGGCCTCCACGTTCTTCAGGTGCGAGAGGTCGAGCTTCAGCGGCCGCGACCAGCCGAGCACGGTGAACGCGTAGGCATCGGGCAGCGTGAAAGTCGCGCCCATGATGTAGTCGCGCCCGGCCAGATGCCGGTCGAGGTGAGCGATCCGCTCGAGCAGCTTGTCGCGATGGATCGCCTTGGCGTCGTCACCGAGCTTGGGATTGAACAGCGGGGAAAATCCCTTGTGCAACTCGGTCGAGATGAAGTTGAGCCAGGATTGCAGCTCGGCCCGCTCGAACGTACCGCACGGCGGGCACAGCTCCGCGGCGCCCGCGAGGTCGGCCACGTATTGCACGATGGCTGGGCCCTCCGTCAGGATGCGTCCGTCGTCGAGTTCGAGCACGGGCACGTAGCCGTTCGGGCTCACCTTCAGAAAGTCGCCGCCGCCCTCGATGGTCTTGGTCTTGATGTCGGTCTTGACCAGGGTGAAAGGCGTCCCGGTCTCGCGCAGCACGATGTGCGGCGACAGCGAGCAGACGCCCGGTGCATAATACAGCTTCATCGTCGGCCTCTCGCGTTGGGTCATGATGCTAGGCAGCGCTCGCCGCGTGCGCAATCCGCGGGCAGGACGCGTCACGTATGCGTGAATGGCGGGAGAGCGCTGTACGTCCTCATGCTATTGCCGGCTGGCGCGGGCGGGCCTCTCTGGACCCTTGCACGTAATGGTGTAGGATGCCGCGCTAGATCGGAATGAACGGGGAACAAGGGCTGATGTCTCAAGCTGCTGCGAGCGCGTCGATGGCGAAGGGGACCTTGATGGCCGGCAAGCGCGGGCTCGTCATGGGTGTCGCGAACAACCGCTCGATCGCCTGGGGCATCGCGAAGTCGGCCGCGGCGCAGGGAGCCGAACTCGCGTTCACCTACCAGGGCGACGCGCTGAAGAAGCGCGTGGAGCCGCTGGCGGCCGAGGTCGGCTCCAACCTGGTGCTGCCGTGCGACGTGACGCAGGCCGCCTCGATGGACGCCGTGTTCGAGGAGCTGAAGGCCAAGTGGGGCCAGCTCGATTTCCTGGTGCACGCGATCGCTTTCTCCGACAAGAACGAACTCGACGGCCGTTACGTCGAGACCTCGGAGAAGAACTTCAACCAGACGATGTTGATCTCCTGCTACTCGTTCACGGCCCTCGCGCAGCGCGCCGAGAAGCTGATGCCGAATGGCGGCTCGCTGCTGACGCTGACTTACTACGGCGCCGAGAAGGTGATGCCGCACTACAACGTGATGGGCGTCGCCAAGGCGGCGCTGGAAGCGTCTGTCCGGTATCTCGCGGCCGACCTCGGCAAGACGGGCATCCGCGTCAATGCCATTTCGGCCGGGCCGATCAAGACGTTGGCCGCGTCGGGCATCTCGGACTTCCGCTATATTCTCAAGTGGAACGAATACAATTCGCCTCTGCGCCGCACAGTGACCATCGAGGAGGTGGGTGACAGCGGGCTCTACCTGCTCTCCGACCTCTCGCGCGGCGTCACCGGCGAGATCATGCATGTCGATGCCGGCTACCACGTGCAGGGCATGAAGAACGAGGATGCACCCGACATCACCGTTTCGAAGGGCGGCGAGGCAGAGTAGAAGCGCCCCGTCCACAAATCGAGAACGGGAGGGGCACTGATGCAGGTCGAAAGCACGGCGATCGCCGACGTCAAGACGATCGTTCCCAGGATTTTCCGGGACGACCGCGGCTTCTTCTCCGAGACATGGAACGCCGGGCTGTTGGCGAAGTCCGGCATCGATGCCAGCTTCGTGCAGGACAATCACGCGATGTCGCGCGACAAGGGCGTTCTGCGCGGCCTGCATTTCCAGCTCGCACCCTCGGCCCAGGACAAGCTCGTCCGCGTGGCGCGCGGCTCCATCCTCGATGTCGCCGTCGACATCCGGCGGTCCTCGCCGACTTATGGCCAGCACGTCGCGGTGGTGCTCTCGGCTGCCAACTGGATGCAGCTCTGGGTGCCCAAGGGCTTCGCGCACGGCTACTGCACGCTCGAGCCGGACACCGAGGTGATCTACAAGGTGACCGCGCCCTACGCACCCGAGCACGATCGCGGCATCGCCTTCGACGATCCCGCGCTCGGCATTCGATGGCCGGTCACCCGCGACGAGGCGATCCTGTCGGACAAAGACAAGAAGCAGCCCCGCCTCGCCGACATCGGTGT
>CAMDBL010000175.1 GCA_945889015.1 Devosia equisanguinis | reverse complement strand
GGAAATACGGCGTCGGCCGTCCCGGTTCCTCTGTGGCCTTACGCGCGAGCGCTTGGTCCTGTATCAGTCGCCATTCGATCCCTCAGCAAGCAGCGCCCATGACCGTCACCGTCGCAGCCTTCTATAGATTTGTCCGCATCGACGATCCGTCCGCTCTGCGCTCATGGCTGCGTGAGCGCATGGCCGTCCGCGCCATGACGGGCACCATCCTGGTCGCGCCGGAGGGCATCAATGGCACGGTTTCGGCGCCGCCCGCAGAGATGGTGGCCTTTCTCGCCGAGTTGCGCGCCGATCCGCGTTTCGCCGGTCTCGCCACCAAGGAGGCGCGCGCCGACGCCCATCCGTTCCAGCGGCTCAAGGTCAAGCTCAAGCGCGAGATCATCTCGATGCGCGCGCCCGAGGCCGATCCGACCGCGCGCGTCGGCACCTACGTCGCGCCCAAGGACTGGAACACGCTGATCCAGGATCCCGACGTGGTGCTGGTCGATACCCGCAATGTCTACGAGGTCGAGGTTGGGACCTTCCAGGGCGCCGTCGATCCGGGCATCCGCACGTTCGGAGAGTTTCCCGGCTACGTCGCGAATAAGCTCGATCCCGGCCGTCACCGCCGCGTCGCCATGTTCTGCACCGGTGGCATCCGCTGCGAGAAGGCCTCGGCCTACATGCTCGCGCACGGGTTTTCCGAGGTCTACCACCTCGAAGGCGGCATCCTGCGCTACCTTGCCGAGGTTCCCCAGGCGGAGAGCCTGTGGCAAGGCCAGTGCTTCGTGTTCGACGAGCGCGGCGGTGTCGACGGCGCCGATCTCGACCCGCACGCGGGCTGTTCCGGAACCTCCGTGCCGACTACTCGTTGACTGCGTACGCGGCCGGTGCGTCTGGCTGGTGCCGCGCAGTATCGACGTGGAGGCCCCGCCGTGCAGGTCGAACCGCAGATCACGTTCAAGAACATGGAGACCTCGCCCGCATTCGAGGCGTTGATCCGGCAGCGCATCGACGGTTTGGAGCGGATGTATCCGCGTATCGTCAGCTGCCGCGTGGTCGTCGAGGTGCCGCACCGCGCCAAGGAGACGGCCAAGGTTCCGCTCGGCATCTCGGTCGAGGTGGAGGTTCCCGGCCGGCCGACGATCGTCGCCAAGGACCAGCAGGAGCGGCACGAGGCAAAGGGCGACCACACCGCGCCGCTCAACAACGCCTTCGACGCGGTGGAGCGGCAACTCGACAAGATCGCTTCGGTGCGGGATGGCGACGTGAAGGCCAGCGAGGCGATGCCTCAGAGTGGTATGGTCGTTCAGCTGTTCCCCGGTCAGGGATATGGTTTCGTGGAGATCGACAACTCCAGCGAGCTTTATTTCACCCGTAATTCCGTGGCGGGCGAGGCCTATGACCAGCTCGAGGTCGGCATGCTCGTGCAGGTGACGCTGGCGAACGACGAGGGTCCGATGGGGCCGCAAGCCAGCTCGGTTCGCTTGCTCGACAAGGCGATGACGCCATCGGCGCGGGCGGCGGATTGAGGCTGTGTCGTGGCTGCCGTGACAGCGCCATGGTCGAGGGAGTAGTCTGAGAACCGAACGCTTTCGGGGTGCTCAGATGCTTCTGTCCAAGATCTCGATCAGTTTTGGCGAGCCGGCGTCTGCCTCGGCCGCGACCAATTTCAGCGATCCCAAGGTGATGGGTGCCATCGCGCTGGTTCTGGTGGCGGCAGCCGCGATCGGCGTCGGTGTCCACAAATGGCTCGCGCCCAACGCTTATGCGACCACGCTGGCATTTCTGGCGGCTTGCGGCTTTGTCGGCATCCTCGCCTACGCGGGCGTTCCGGCGGCCGGCTACATCGTCACCGCGATGGTGATCGTGATGCTGATCGTCTGGGCCTTGACCATGTTCGCGAACTCGTGACGCGCTTGCGGATGGTCTCTCTCACGCTTTGCCGGGATAGGCCTGACCGTTCAGCAGGCCGGCCAGATGCGCGGCGCAGCGGGCCGCCATGACCGTGGTCCCGCCGGTCGTCTCCGGCGTATCGGCGAGATCCATGTAGTCCTTTTTACCCATTGCTTCGCCGACCCAGTACGTGCCGGCACAGGCGGCGAGGGTGAAGCCGACGTCGTTCAGCGCCTGGAACAGCTCGGCATGAACATGATGCGCCCCGTCCTCGTTGCCGACCACCGCGACGATCGCGACCTTGCCGAAGCTCGGCATCCGGCCTTTGTCGTCGGTTTCGGACAGGAAGGCATCCATCCGTTCGAGCACGCGCTTGGCGACGCTTGACGGCTGTCCGAGCCAGATCGGCGTGCCGAGCACCAAAATGTCGGCGGCCAGGATGCGTTTGCGCAGCTCGGGCCAGGCATCGCCCGGCCCCTCGTCGGACGTGACGCCGGGCTTGATGTCATGGTCCACCGCCCGGATCGTCGGCATCGTGATGCCGAGCTTCGAAAGCTCCTGACCGATCTCGCCGAGCAGGCGATCCGTGGACGAGGCCGCGCCCGAGGGCTTCAGCGAGCAGTTGATGGCGATGGCGGAAAGGGTCATGCTCACCGAAACGACGTATCCGACGCGAGGTTCCATCGCTGTTTGGACGCAGTACAGGGCTATCCTGTCCGAGGTCGGAATGGATGAGGAGGTCCGCATGCTCACCCCCAAGATTGCCGGTGCCGTCATTCTCGGCATTCCGCTGATCATCGTCGCGTGGGCGGTGCTATGGCGGCGCCAGCGCCCTGTGTTTGTCTTCGCGCTGGTGCTGATCCTGGTCGGTCTCGGCTACCTGATGGCGACGGGCGCGACCGACGACATCGCAAGGTGGGTGGCGCCCGGTATGGTCGCGGCGCCAGCTGGAGCGAAATGAGGCGGCTGGCGACACCCACTTCCCGCTTCGCTATGGCCGGCCGTGGCGGTACAAGGGCGGTCTGATTGCAACCAGCGAAGACACCCTCCTATGGCCCAGCTTCTGCTCGAACTCTTCTCCGAGGAAATCCCGGCCCGCATGCAAGTGCGCGCGGCGGAGGATCTGCGCCGGCTCGTGCTCGACGCTCTCGCGGCCGAGGGGCTGACGACGACGGAGGCGCACGTCTACGCGACCCCGCGCCGGCTGGTGCTGTTGGCCGACGGCGTGCCGGCCATGTCGCCGGGCGTGTCGGAGGAGCGCAAGGGGCCGCGCGTGGGCGCGCCGGACCAGGCGCTGGCCGGTTTCCTCAAGGCCGCGGGGCTCGCCTCGATCAAGGACGCCGACATCGTCAAGGACGAGAAGAAGGGCGACTACTACGTCGCGCGCGTCAACAAGCCCGGGCGGGCCGCGGCCGAGATCCTGGCCGCTGTCGTGCCGGCGGTGCTCGCCAAGTTCCCATGGCCGAAGTCGATGCGCTGGGGCTCGGGCGACGCGACCTGGGTGCGCCCCATGCACTCCATGATCTGCCTGCTCGACGGCGCGATCGTGCCGTTCGCGTTCGCCGGTGTCGAGAGCGGCCGCACCACGCGCGGCCACCGCTTCCACGGGAATGAGTCCTTCGAGGTGACAGACGCGGCGGATTACTGGAAGAAGCTCAAGAGCCACAAGGTGATGATCCTCACCTCCGAGCGCGTCGAGGGCATCGCCAAGCAGGCCCGCGCCATCGCTGAGGATGCGGGTCTGGAGCTCGTGGAAGACGACGCACTGCTGGCCGAGAACGCCGGTCTCACCGAGTGGCCGACGGTGATGATGGGCACCTTCGAGGAGAGCTTCCTGTCGGTGCCGGGCGAGTGCCTGACCACGGCGATGAAGAACCACCAGAAGTGTTTCTCGCTGAAAGATCCCAATACCGGCAAGCTCGCCAACCGCTTCCTGCTGGTCTCGAACCTGAAGGCGACGGACGACGGCGCTGCTATCGTCGCGGGCAACGAGAAGGTGATCCGCGCGCGGCTGTCGGACGCCAAGTTCTTCTGGGACCAGGATCTGAAGCGGCCGCTGGACGAGATGGCGAGCCAACTCGCCGGCATCACGTTCCACGAGAAGCTCGGCACCCAGAAGGATCGCGTCGAGCGCATCCAGGAGCTGGCCTTCCAGATCGCCGGCGCCGTCGATGCGGTGCCGGAGGACGCGCGGCGGGCCGCGCAGCTCTGCAAGGCCGATCTGGTCTCCGGGATGGTCGGCGAGTTCCCCGAGCTGCAGGGCCTGATGGGCCGCTACTATGCCGAGGTCGCCGGCACCAAGCCCGAGATCGCACGCGCCATCGAGCTTCATTACAAGCCCAAGGGCCAGTCGGACACCGTGCCGAAAGAGGAGGCTGGCGACACCACCGCCATCGCGGTCGCGCTGGCCGACAAGCTCGACACGCTCGTCGGCTTCTGGGCCATCGGCGAGAAGCCGACGGGCTCGGGGGATCCCTATCAGCTCCGCCGCGCGGCGCTGGGCGTGATCCGTATCCTGCTGGAGAACGACCTCAGGTTGCGGCTGATGCCGGTGATGATGAAACACGCGACAAAGCTGCGCGAGGCCGGCGTGAGTTTCGGTCACTGGGACGGTGTCGCTCGCCTCGACGAGGAACTGGGTGAACCCAGGCCCCATAAAGCCCCTCACGAGATCTCGGGCGAGGAGGAACTGGCGAAGCACCTCCTCACCTTCTTCGCCGACCGCCTGAAGGTGCATCTGCGCGAGCAGGGCGCTCGGCATGACCTGATCGATGCCGTTTTCGCGCTGCCCGACCAGGACGATCTCGCGTTGATCGTGCGCCGCGTCGAGGCGCTGGGCGAACTGCTCGGCACCGAGGACGGCAAAAACTTGCTCGCCGGCGTCAAGCGCGGTGCCAACATCCTCGCCATCGAGGAGAAGAAGGACAAGAAGACCTACGAAGGCGAGCCCGACATCAAGCTGTTGATCGAGAAGGAGGAGCTGGCACTCGCCGCCGCCATCGCCGCGGTCAAGCAGGACACGGTCGCCGCCATCAACGTCGAGAACTTCAAGGGCGCCATGCGGGCTCTGGCCGAGCTGCGCCCGCCGGTGGACGCCTTCTTCGACAAGGTGACGGTCAACGCGCCCGATGCCAAGCTGCGCGAGAACCGCCTGAAGCTCCTCTCCGAGATCCGCGCCGCAACGCTGAAGGTCGCCGATTTCTCGCGGATTGCGGGGTAGGCTCGGAGAGCGAGGCGAGTTGACAGCCTCACCACGAGATTAGTGTCGGTCGCGTGATAGTCGACGACCGGAGAAGAGAAATGTTCAAATTTTTGCTGAGGCTCAGTGGCAAAACTCGGCGTATTCAACGGATATTGCGCATAGAGCGCAATTGACCACTTCAGGTCCAGCGTCAGTGACCCTGGTCCAGGAGCGTGAGGGGAGTATCGCCCCTCACATTGGGGGGATTTCCAATGAAAAAGGCCGGGCGCCCGGCCCGGCCTCGAAGTGGCGCGAGGTGTCAGACCTGCGGTCTGACACCCATGGTTACGCCATGCCTTCCGTCGCGAACATCGTGGAGGCCAAGGCCTCCTTGCTGTTGCGGCCGGCCCAGACGACGAACTGGAACGCCTGATAGTAGCGCTCGCAGGCTTCGAGTGCGGCGCGCAGCAGTGCCTCGCACTGCGGTGGTGCGACGACGGCGCCGTTCAGCATCAGAGCCTGGCGGAACATCACCAATCCGTCGCTGCTCCAGTAGTCGAAGTGGCCGAGCCAGAGTTGCTCGTTGATCTGCGCGATCAACTTGTAGACCTCGTTCAAGCGGTTGTCCGGCACCTTGAACTCGAACGCGCAGGCGATGTGCAGCGCCTCGAGATCGTCGCGCCAGTTGAGCGACACGTGATAGTCGGCCCAGCTCCCGGCGACGATCAGCGTCAGCTCGTCGTCGCCCGTGCGCTCGATCGCCCAATCGTGAGTGACGGCCACCTGCTCGACGAGGTCGATCGGATTGATGACGGTCTCGTGACTAAGCCCAGCCATGCCCATTCCCATTGTCCCTCACGTGTGTTAAGCGTCGTTCGATTCGATATCCGTGGTCCGGAAGGGACCGGGCTGCAGCGAATCGCGACATCCACCCGGATTTGATCGAACGCAACGTCCCCATGGCGAGCACCAGAACACCGCGTTCTGATTTGATGCAAGAGTCGCCCGGACACAGGTCGCCTTTTCCACGAGGATCATGGCGAACTGTAGATGCAATCAACCGTTTCTGGGGACAACGTGAGGATAACCTGGGGACTCCACATGAATACTACGTGGATGACTTGCGCCGGCTCACGTGCCTGATTTGCCTCGGGCGAGATCGGCCTCCAGGGCGGCCAGTCGCGCTTCCAGGCGCTCGTTCTCGGCGCGCGCCTTCTCGGCCATCGCCTTTACCGCCTCGAACTCCTCGCGCTGGACGAGATCCATGCCGCGCAGCATGCGCTCGGCATTCCCGCGCATCAGCGTCTCCACCTCGCGGCGGGCGCCCTGGGCCGCGCCGACCGCGTCGGTCATCAACCGGGCGAGGTCGTCGAGGACGCGGTTCTGGGTCTGGGTCATGGCGCGGGGCTCCTTGGCTTGGTCGCCGGCTTGCTCGTCCTCGTCGATCGGGCCGCAAGGACCGGTCGCATATGCTGCATACTATGGTGCCGTCACCGACAGGCGGCAAGCCAGGCCTGGGGATGCCTCGGGCAAGTGTCCGCGTCGCATTGACACTTCGCTGCGGTCCGGGCCAAGTCGGCGCATTCGAGCAAGAGAAAAGACCCGCGATGAGCCTTCTGGCCATACCCTTCCCGAACATCGACGCCGTCGCCCTTCAGATCGGTCCGCTGACCGTCAAATGGTATGGCCTCGCCTACCTCACCGGCCTCGTGCTCGGCTGGCTGTATATCCGGCGCCTGATCCAGGAACCGCGGCTGTGGGCGTCGGGTCAGGGGCCGTTTCCGATCGAGCGCGTCGACGACCTGCTGCTCTACATGACGCTCGGCGTCGTGCTCGGCGGCCGGCTCGGCTCGGTGCTGTTCTACGAGCCCGGCCACTACCTGAAGAATCCACTCGAGATCTTGATGGTGTGGAAGGGCGGCATGGCCTTCCACGGCGCATTGGTTGGTTGCGGGCTCGCGATCTGGCTGTTCGCGTCCCGCTACAAGCTGCCGGTGTGGAGCGTGATGGACGTCTGCGCGGCGGCCGTTCCGATCGGTCTCGGCTTCGGCCGGCTCGCCAATTTCGTCAACGGCGAGCTGTTCGGCCGGCCGACGAGCGTGCCGTGGGGCATGGTGTTCCCGGATGCCGCCCGCATGCGCGAGTATGCCAGCGTCGAGCCGACGCCACGCCATCCGAGCCAGCTCTACGAGAGCTTCTTCGAGGGGCTGGTGCTGTTCCTGGTGCTGCGCTTCCTGACGCACAAGCGTGGCGCGCTGCAGACGCCGGGCGTGGTCACCGGCACGTTCCTGATCGGCTATGGTCTTGCCCGCTCGTTCTGCGAGTTGTTTCGCCAGCCCGATCCGCTGCACGCGTTGACTGCCGGTCCTCTGACGCCGGGCATCGCCTACTCGATCCCCATGATCCTGCTCGGTTTGTGGTTCATCACGGGGGCACGCGAGCGGGCGCGGATGGCATGAGCCGGCGATGACCTACGATCCCGAGGCGCGGCGGGACACTCCGCTGGCGCTCAAGCTGAAAGAGCGGATCAGGCGTGAGGGGCCGATTACGGTCGCAGAGTACATGCGCGCCTGTTTGCACGACCCTGAGCACGGCTATTACCGGCGGATGCCGGCGATCGGTGCGGCGGGTGATTTCGTCACCGCGCCGGAGATCAGCCAGGTGTTCGGCGAGCTGATCGGGCTGTGGTGCGCGGTCGTCTGGCAGCAGATGGGCGCGCCGGAGGTGGTGCATCTGGTCGAGCTCGGCCCGGGGCGCGGGACGATGATGCGCGATGCGCTCAGAGCCGCGCGCGTGCTGCCCGGTTTTCGCGAGGCGGTGCGCGTGCATCTGGTGGAGAGCAACGCGACGTTGCGCGAGGTGCAGCGTGAGACTTTGGCGGCCTCTGGTGTGCCTGTGAGCTGGTCTCGCGAGTTGTCCGAGATCGAAGATGCTATCCCGCCCAGCGGCTCAGGCACGATCGTCGTAGGTAACGAGTATCTGGACGCTCTTGCTATCGAGCAGAGCATTTTTCGCAGCGGTATCTGGAGAGACCGCTGCGTTGGCCTGGATACCGCCGGTCGGCTGGTTTACTGCGAAGGCGCTCAGCTCGATGGGTTCAAGCCGCTCTGGCGTGAGACCCGCATTGCTCAAGACGGAGATATCGAGGAAAGGTGTCCCGAATTCCTGATCGTCAGTATGGATTTGGCCCGAATAGCGGCCAAAGGGCCGCTGGTTGCGCTTTTCATCGATTACGGGCACGCTGGGCCGGCGGCAGGCGAAACCCTCCAGGCTGTGCTAGCGCATGCGCCGGTATCGCCTCTCTTGGCTCCGGGTGAGAGTGACCTGACGGCACATGTCGATTTCGCGCTGTTGGCCGGCATCTGCATGGATGCAGGACTCGTCGACGGACCCGTGACCCAGGCCGAGTTCTTGGGCTCGCTCGGCATCGTCGAGCGGGCGTCGCGGCTGATGGCGGCGAACCCGGCCAAGGCCGGCGAGATCGAGACCGGCGTCGCCCGACTGATCGCGCCCAATGCCAGGGGCTCGCGCTTCAAGGCCATCGGCATCCGCTCCCTCGACCTGCCGCCATTGCCGGGGTTTCCCGTCAAGGGGAAGGCCTGATGCCAGCCACCCGTGAAGACCTGCTTCGCCGGCTCGACGAGCTCGGCATCGCCCACCGCACCGTCGAGCATCCGCCGGTCTTCACCGTCGCCGAGAGCGCGGAGATCGAGCGAGCACTGCCGGGCGGAAACACCAAGAACCTGTTTTTGAAAGATAAAAAGGGCGTCCTGTTCCTCGTGATCGCGGAGGGACACACCCAGGTCGACCTGAAGTCGCTGCCCGCGACGCTCGGTTGCGGACGCCTCAGCTTCGGCAGCCCGGAATTGCTGATGGAGGTGCTGGGCGTGCCGCCGGGCTCGGTCACGGCGCTGTCGCTGATCAACGACCGGCAGCAGCGCGTCTCGGTGGTCATCGATGCACACCTGATGGGCTACGACAGTGTCAATTGCCATCCGCTGACCAACTCGGCGACGACCAACATTGCGCGCGATGACCTTTTGCGGTTCATTCGCTCGTGCGGTCACGAGCCGCGCATCGCCGAGCTGGGTCCCGAGCGCGGGGCCCGAGACGGCTGATCCATTTCCCCTGGCGCTCGCGGCGGCCAGTGCTTAAGTGCCGATACGAAAGCGTGGCCGACCACGCGCGCCAAGACACATCGACGAGGACGGCCGGCGTCGGCCGCGGGAGAGAGACAATGGATTTCGGGTTCAAGAAGCCGGCTCAGCCGGGGGCTGCGGGTACAATCGGCGGTCAGATGGGGGCGGGCCCCGCGGCCGGAGCCGGCGCGGATGGCGACCTCATCAAGGATTCGTCCACCGCGGGCTTTGCCAAAGACGTCATGGAGGCCTCCCGGCAGCTCCCCGTCATCGTCGACTTCTGGGCCGACTGGTGTGGCCCCTGCAAGCAGCTCACGCCGATCCTGGAGAAGGTCGTCAGGAGCTACGGCGGCAAGGTCAAGCTGGTGAAGATC
>CAMDBL010000174.1 GCA_945889015.1 Devosia equisanguinis | reverse complement strand
CAAGACGCTGCTGCGCCGAGCCGAAGCGCGAACGATCGAGGCCGTCAGCAATCGCATCGGCGATCTGCTCAGCACCTTCACCGGAACCGAGTGCACCAACTACTTCCGAAACGCAGGCTATGGTTCCACTTGAAACGGAAAGGCTCTAGCACTTGCGTTGCGAGTTCACCGTAACTCTGGCGTCACCGGAAATAGCCTCCGGTGTTCCTCGATGGCGTAGCGGTCGGTCATGCCGGCGACGAAGTCGGCGACACGGCGGGCGTGGCGCTCCTCGTCGAGGCCTCGTGAATCGGCTGCCCAGGCCGGCGGCATCGCCTCGCGGTCTGCGGTGTAGCGAGCATAGAGATCGGCCACGATCTGCTCAGCGCCCGCGACCACGCGCATGACGCGGGGATGGCGATAGACGCGGGTGAACAGGAAGCTCTTGAGTGCTGCCATGGCCGTCGCGGTCGACGGTGAGAAGCCGATGACGGCGGCGCCGGCCGCGCGGATGTCGTCGGCGGTTTTGGGCGCCAGGCGTGCGAGCCGGGCGCGGCTCTCGCCGACCACGTCGGCGATCAGTACAGTGATCATCGCGCGCGTGATTTCGTAGGTCTGGCGTGCTGGCTCGTCGGTGGTGACGCGGCGCGTGGCAGGACCGGCGAGCGGGGCTTGCTCCAGGTCGGCGAGCGTGAGGAGGCCTGCGCGCATGCCATCGTCGGTGTCGTGGGTACCGTAGGCGATATCGTCGGCGATCGCCGCCACTTGCGCCTCGGCCGAAGCCCACTGGTCGAGGCAGAGAGACTGCCACCCCAGCGTCTCGGTCTCGACGATGCGGGCGACCGGGCCATCTCGGTCCTTCAGCGGACCGTTGTGCTGGGCGAGGCCTTCCAGCGTCTCCCAGGTCAGGTTCAGTCCGTCGAACCCGGCATATTTCCGCTCGAGCCGCATCACGATCTTCAGCGACTGGGCGTTGTGGTCGAAGCCGCCGTGGGCGGCCGCCGCCCGCGCGAGCGCTCGCTCGCCGGCATGCCCGAACGGTGAATGGCCGAGGTCGTGCGCGAGCGCCAGCACTTCGGCCAGATCCTCGTCGAGCCGCAGCTGCCGTGCGATCGTCCGGGCGACCTGGGCGACCTCCAGGCTGTGCGTCAGCCGCGTGCGGAAGTGATCACCCTCGTGATAAAGGAAGACCTGGGTCTTGTGCATCAGCCGGCGGAACGAGGTCGAATGCAGTACCCGGTCGCGGTCACGCTGCCAAGGGCTGCGGGTGTCGCATTCGAGCTCTGGATGGCGCCGGCCGCGAGTTGGCAGGGCGCTGGCCGCATAGCCAGCCGGCCGCCGTTCGCCCGGTCGCAGCAGCTGACCGTAGTCGGCATCGCGGGGCACGGGCCTCGTCGGCGGCATCGAAGATATCCTTCCCCGGGCGGTCCCGGGCCTGCTTGCGGCATCTCCAGGGGTTTCAATCGCGCGGAGACACGCTTATCTTCCTGACTTGAATCGTGATCGAGGGCAATCGGAGAGGTCCATGTCGAGCGAGACGGCGCCCATCGTGACACCTGTCGTTCTGAGCGAGCGGGCGGCGAGGCGCATCGCGGAGATCGTCGCCAAGGAGCCCGCGGGAACGCTGCTTCGGGTCAGCGTCGAGGGAGGCGGCTGCTCGGGTTTCCAATATAAGTTCGATCTGGTCCGGACTCAGGATGCCGACGACGTCGTAGTCGAGCGGAACGGCACTCGGGTACTGATCGACCCGGTATCGCTCGAGTATATGGGCGGGTCCGAGATCGACTTCGTTGACGACCTGATCGGGGCCGCGTTCAAGATCCACAATCCGATCGCCAAGGCGTCGTGTGGGTGCGGGACCAGCTTCTCGCTTTAGCAAATGGGTTCAGCGGGCCCACAGCGGCGCGAGATTATACCAGCCTATGATGGTGGTGAAGAGTGAGATCGGCAGGAAAGCGCAGGCGAAGGCCACGCGGTCCAAGCGGGTCTTGGTACATAGCCATGCTGCGCAGCTCCCTGCCAGCGGCAGGCCCCAAACCAGCAGGAACGGGTAGGAGTAGAATTCCGGCATGGTGCGCCCGATCTGGCCCCAGGTCGCCCATGACAGCGCATCGGCGACGAGAAGCGACATCGCGCTCCAGGCGAACAGGCAGATGCCCGTGAACACAAGATTGACGCCGATCAGGATGAACGGCCAATTGCTCTGGCGTCCACGACCTTCATAGATGAGCGAGCGGGCCATCGTTGCTATTCCGAATGTGACCGGGTCGGCATACGATCAGTCTACCGATTTGAAGTTTATGGTTCACTAACGAATAGTGAACACTTCGGGCATAACCGACGAGACGCAGACCGCACCGGGGGCATATGAAAATTGCGACGTGGAACATCAACGGCGTCAAGGCGCGGCTGGAGGCGGCGCTCACTTGGCTGAAGGAGGCGTCTCCCGACGTCGTCTGCCTGCAAGAGGTGAAGAGCGTCGACGAGGGTTTTCCGGCCGACGCATTCGAAAGCATCGGCTACAACCTTGCTGTCCACGGCCAGAAGGGCTTCAACGGCGTTGCCATTCTCTCCAAGCAGCGGCCGGAGGATGTGCGGCGCAGACTCCCCGGCAACGACGGCGATGAGCAGGCCCGCTTCATCGAGGCCACGTTTTCCGTTGGCCGGGGCGCGGTGCACGTGGTCAGCCTCTATCTGCCCAACGGCAATCCAGTCGGTACGGAGAAATTCGCCTACAAGCTGGGTTGGATGCAACGGTTCGAGGCGCGGGCGCACGAGCTGCTGGCGCTGGAGATCCCCGTGGTCCTGGCCGGCGACTACAACGTCATTCCCGAGCCGCGCGACGCCAAACGCCCGGACGTCTGGCTCAATGATGCGCTGTTCCAGCCGGAGAGCCGCGCAGCCTGGCGGCGACTGATCCACCTCGGCTACACCGATGCGACCCGCGCCGGTGATCCGGCGGCTGATGTCTACACTTTCTGGGATTACCAGGCCGGCGCCTGGCAAAAGAACGACGGCATCCGCATCGATCACCTGCTGTTGTCACCGCAAGCGGCCGACAGGCGGGTGGCGACAGGCGTAGACAAGCATGTTCGGGCCTGGGAAAAGCCCTCCGATCACGTGCCGGTTTGGGTCGAGCTGGCTCTCGACTGAAGTGCCGGGCGCGGGCGTGCTTCGAGCGGCTGCATGCGGGCCGAGGTCAGCGGCGCTCACGCACCACTGAGCTTGTCAGCGCCGCACGGGGCCGGCGGAGCCTGCGTCGATCAGGCCCATCGACGGGGCGGTCGTGGGCGAGCCGCCGGTTACAATGCCGGAGGCGCCACCCGGCATCGGGCCGGGTGCCATGGTGCCGAGCGCGAACGGCTGCTGGCTCGCCTCGCGCACCGGCGCCGTGGTGGCGACACCGGGTTGTCCCTGCGTGGCTTGACGCTTGACCGGAGGTACTGGCTCACCGTTGGAGCAGCTGCGCTCGGCCTCCAGCTGCAGGCCGCCGAGAGCGGAGCGCTCGCGACGGTCGACGCCACGCCCGGCCTGAGGCTGACCGTATTGCTGACGGAACGAGGCGACCATGCCGTCGAGCTTCTTGCGCCCGCCGGAAGCCACGCCGCAATAAATCTCCTGATAGTAGTCCTCGATCCAGACCCTGTCGGCGGTCTGGGCGTTCTCGGCGGCGATGGTGACCAGCGCCAGGGCACGCTGCGGATCCTTGCGCACGAGCGGCTCGTGCTCGCCGCGCCACATCACGTAGGCGAGCAGCGCCTGGGCACTCGCGTGACGCTTCGCGGTCGTCAGCACCGAAAGCCAGTGGATCGCGAGCTTCTCGCGAGTACCGTCACGCGGGCCACCGCTGCGCAGGCTGTCTTCGAGGATCATCTTGGAAAGCAGGAACTGGGCGTCTTCGTCATTGAAGAAGGTGGCGGCATGATGCAGGTACTCGGCCGCGCGGGCGGGATTGGGGACGAGGCCGATCTCGGTGAGGCCCGAGCGCAGGTAGCCGGCAAGCGCTGTCAGCGCCTTTGCGACGAAGGGGGAGCGGCGGTCGTCGTCGGGGTCGACATCGGCGTACTCGTCGGCGAGCCGCTGGTAGAGAATGTAGGCCTTGCCGTGGTCGGTACGCGTCGTCGAATTGTCCGAATAGATCCGCGCGAGATAGAATTGCGCCAGAAAGTCGTTGCGCGAGGCCGCATACTCGAGCGGGTCCAGCGCCATCTCATAGTAGCCGTTGCCCAAGGCGTTGACGCCCTGATCGCGAGCGTCCTGGACGGAACGGTATCTGTTCTCCGTTCCCGCGGCGGCAGCGACCGACGCGAGCGAGAGTACCGCTGCCGCGGCAATGACGATACGACTAGTTGTCCGCATTGATTCCGACTTCCGGTTTCATCGCAGGATGCGTGACCGCGCCGGCCACCGCTGAACGCAGCGTGCCAACGCAAAGATTGGGTACGACGCCCCGATGGGGAGGTTTCAACGTCTCGCTCGCCGGCCGGCGAACGACTTGGCTCGCGTCCGAAGCGTCACGGTTAACCTTACGGCACAGGTGAGAGAGGCAGTCACGGCGAGAGTCCTGGCGGTGGTGTGCGGTCATGCTCACTTCGATGCCCGATCCCGATGACGAGCAGCTTGGATAAAGCCCACCTCCAGCGCAGGAGATGGGGATCGAATATATGCCCGCAAGTCTTTGAGACTTGGTCGACATCACGATTTCGGGAGATCCGGGGAACGCAAGAGATTCGGCGGCTGGACGACCCTGCGACAGAGCGCGTGACCCGGTGCCCGTCGCATTACGGACCGGCAGTCGTGCGCAGTCGAGCCGCAATTCCAGCCTCATCACATCCATCCTCGGCGTCCTCGCACTCCAGTCGCTGCCATCGACGTACGCGAGACTCGACGGTCGAGCTGCGCGCCGCCCAATTCCGTGTGCGCCAATCGGCGTCTGGGGCGAGGCCGCATCCGGCAAACCCGCATGCCTGAAGGCCGGACAGCCGCACCGCCGCTCGATCTTCCATGGTCACGCTGCATGGGTTTTGTGGCTCAATAGTGGCACATGCTCAGGGGGCGCGTTGCTGTCGCGCCACATGTTGACAAAACCTTTCATCGCCGCTGCGAGCTCCACGCACTCGTCTCGATCCTTGAGTTTCTGTGTAACCGGGGTTCTCGGCGGACCGAGGGCGGGGCCGGGGCCGTTGCGCGGCCCGATCGGGGCGGCGTCGTGGCGCAGCGTATGCTCCGCTCGCCACGTTTTTGAGAAGACGGTGTGCTAGTCTCTCTGGGCTCGTGCTGCGTCGATGGAGCGGCTGGAGAGGGATCAATCATGCAGGATACCGACGGCCGCGCGGCGCCGATCCCTCCGACGGAGAGCGGAGCTGTGCGGCTTTCCTGGAAGGAGCCCGCCGGCATCCTGGCGCTCAGCATCGTCAATTTCTTGCTCCGTATCATGACGCTCGGCGTCTATCACTTCTGGGGCAAGACGGAAGTCCGGCATCGCATCTGGTCGTCGGCTCGGCTCAATGGCGAGCCGCTGGCTTACACCGGCACCGGGCGCGAACTGCTGATGGGCTTCGTCCTCGTCTTCGCAGTCGTCGTGTTGCCGACGGCGGTGCTGTCGTTCGTCGCCGCGCTGATCCTCGGTCCGAGCGGCATTGGCGTCATCCAGCTCATGGTCATGCTGGTGTTCTACTACCTGACCGGCGTCGCCATCCATCGCGCGCAGCGCTACCGGCTGACGCGGACGGAATGGCGTGGCATTCGTGGTGGCATGAGCGGCAATGCCTGGCGTTTCGGCTGGACCTATCTGTGGACCGCGTTTCTCATTCCCCTGAGCCTGGGCTGGATCATTCCCTGGCGCGCGACGAAGCTGCAATCGCGGTTGACCAACGACATGCGGTTCGGCAACCGCCCGTTCCAGTTCGCCGCGGTTTCCGGTCCGCTCTATCCGCGCTTCGTATTCCTGTGGATCGGGTCGTTCTTCACCCTCGCGCTGATCGGCGCGACGATCTTCACCGCCGTGCTGCCGCTCGGTCTCAATCCGGCGACCCTGGAGCAGGGTGTCCCGCCGAGCCCGAACAAGCTGATGCTGCTCGGTGCGATGGTCTACGGCCTGATGTTCGTCGGCTTTTTGATCTATGCGATGCTCAGCGCTTGGTATCGGGCCGGTGTCATGAACCATTTTGCAGCCCATACCTCGTTCGAGGGCGCGCGGTTTCAGGGCAGCGCCACCGCGCCGAGCATGATCCGCTTGGCGGTCGGCAATTTCTTCATCCTGGTGATCGGCGCGGCCGTCGCTGGTGCCTTGACCTCGACGGTCCTTGGTATCGGCGTGCTCGGTGTCGTTGCGGCCACGGGCGGATGGTCGGACGGTGCACTTGGTCTGCCGCAGTGGGTGTTGCAGGCGATCCCGACGTTGACGCTGATCGTGGTGGTCGCCGGCTTCGGCGCATTGGTGCCGGTGACGCAAACGCGATCGGCGCGCTACTTCGTGCAACGGCTGTCGCTGAACGGGACCATCCCTCTGGCTGCCATCGGCCAGGCGGCAAAGGACGATATCAAGCGTGGAGAGGGGCTGGCGCAAGCCTTCGACGTCGATGCCTTCTGATCTCGAGCGCGCCGCAGGGCGCGCGTTCACCGCCCGCTATACCGACGGCCGCTCGGCCGCCGCCGCCACCGTTCAGGTGCGGCTCGACGAGCGCGGCATCGCCATCGCAATTCATGGCGCCGAGCCGCTGATCTGGCCCTATGGCGCGCTGTCGACCGCGGCTCCCCTGCATGCTGGCGCCCACGACGTCCTGGTCCGCTATGCCCACCAGAAGGGGGCGACGCTGTTCGTCGAGGATGGTGCATTCACGGCCGGTCTCGCCGCCGCTGCCCAGCACCTGACGGTGCGCGCTGTTCGCATCAAGCACGCGACACCCTGGCTTTGGGCCTTCGCGGGTGTGCTCATGATCACAGCTATCGTGTGGGCGATGAACCTGTCGCCGGCGCGCATGGTCGCGCATCTGCTGCCCGACAGCACGCGCGCGGCGCTGGGCGCGCAGGTGGTCCGCTCGATGAGCGCCAACCGCCGCCTCTGCACGTCTCCCGACGGTGTCGGCGCGCTTGCGAGGATGGTCGGCCGCCTGTCCGAAGCCGCGGATGCCAGGAAGCCGTTCCGTGTCGTCGTCGTCGACTGGGGGCTCGTCAACGCGTTCGCCGCGCCCGGCGAGCAGATCGTACTGACGCGCGGGTTGATCGGCCAGGCGGGTGGGCCCGACGAGGTTGCGGGTGTGCTCGCCCACGAGATGGGACACGGACTGGAGCTGCACCCGGAGACCGGCGTCGTCCGGGCGATGGGCATCGCGGCTGCGATCGAGCTGATGTCGGGGGGCAGCAGCGGCATGCTCGCCAACATCGGCCAACTCCTGCTGCAGCTCTCCTATACGCGTGCGGCCGAGAGCGAGGCCGACCAGCAGGCGTTGCGCTTGCTGCGGGGCGCGAAGATTTCGCAGCAGGGTATCATCGACTTCTTCAGCCGGGTGGAGAAGCAGGACGGCAGCGGCGCCGGCAGGGTCGACATGCTGCGGACCCATCCGCAGATCGCCGAGCGCAAGCGCATCGCGGCGTCAGTGCCCAGCTATCCCGCGACCCCGGCGCTGTCGGAGGCGGATTGGCAGGCGTTGAAGGCGATCTGCGCGCCTTGAAGGCAGCGACGCCGCAGCGCTGGCAGCGTCGGCCGGTCATGAATAGTTTGGGCACTGAGGCCGGAAGGCCCGCCGGGGCACCCATCCAGGAGGGGCCAGGGTCGCTTGGACGCCAGCTTGAGAAGAGGCTGTAAGCCCCCCCTTCCGTTGCCTAGGTCAGGATCGCGCGCAGCCTAGAACGGAATCTCGTCGTCGATCGGCTTGTCGAAGTTGCCGCCGCCCTTGCCGCCGCCGCCGCCGGAGCGTGCGGGCGCCTTGCGGGCCGGAGCGTCGTAGCCTCCGCCGCCGCCACCGGAACCTCCGCTGAAGCCGCCAGCCGACTCACCGTACTCGGCTTGACCACCCTCTTGCATCGCGCCGCCACCGGCGCGGCCGTCGAGCATCGTCAGCGTGCCGTTGAAGCCCTGCAGCACGACCTCGGTCGAGTAGCGCTCGGCGCCGCTCTGATCCTGCCACTTGCGGGTCTGCAGCGCGCCCTCGATGTAGACCTTGGCGCCCTTCTTCAGGTACTGCTCGACGACCTTGCAGAGGTTCTCGTTGAAGATCACGACGGAGTGCCACTCGGTCTTCTCACGCTTCTCGCCGCTGTTCTTGTCGCGCCAGGATTCGCTGGTCGCGATGCGGAGGTTGGCGATCGGGCGGCCGTCCTGAGTGCGCCGGATCTCCGGGTCCTTGCCCAGATTGCCGACCAGAATCACTTTGTTGACCGATCCGGCCATATCGAGCTCCTTTGCTGGGGCCGGCTCGGCCGGCGCCACTCCTGCCGCACCGAACCTGCCGTGCGGGTCCGGGATTCGCGTTGGACCACCCTAGGCGCACGCCGTGGGCCGCGCGTCGCCAGATCCATGTTCTCCACGGTTTTCGTGCTGCGACGTCGGCTGTCGAACACACTGTCCGACACTTGAGTTCGCATTATGTTCTATAAATAGCATCACCAACTCGAAACCGCAAGAGGGTGGTCGGTGGGGGCGGCTGCTGCCGGCGAGAGGCATGCGGAGCGGCCGCAGGCTCGTCAGTTGCTGCGGACGGTGTCGGCGACTTGGCCGAGGTCGCGAAGCACGCGCGGCAGGATGCGCTGGCCGACGGGGCAGTCGGCGGCCCGCAGGCGATCGTTGATCGCCAGCAGCTCGCCTCGGAACTGAGGTGTCTGGGCGCGGCGGGCGACGCCGGTGGCGACGCCGCCATTGGCGAAGCGAGGGCGGCAGGCGAGACGGCCGAGATAGTCGGTGAGCTGGCTCTTGTAGCCCTCGCCGATGGCGACGGCTGAGGCCTTGACCATGCTGTCCCAGCGCAACTGCTCCGACGACCCGGACCAGCTGCGGCTGGCCTGCCCCTGCTGGAGACCGGCGAGGGTCGTTTTCAGTTGCGCGCGCTGGGGGCCATCCGCGACGCGCTCGACGGCGACGGCGAGGCTGGCGGCTTCGCCATCGGCCAGGGGGCTCGTGGTGAGGTCGGTGAAATCGCTCAGGGCCATCGCGTCCTGGGCCGGCGAGAGTGTCATCCAGACACCGGCTCCGCGCAGATCGGCGGCCCGGATCCTCGCGCCGGTGAGGTCGGCGGCCTGCAGGCGGGAGAACGTCAGATCGGCGCCCTCCAGATCGGCGTCGCGCAGCATCGCGCCGTGCAAGCGGGCGTGGGCGAGGATGGTCCCTTGCAACGTCGCGCTGGAGAAATCGGCGCCCTGGAGCTGGGCGCCGGTCAGGTCGGCCCCCTGCAAAGAGGCGACCAGGAAGTTCGCGGCTTGCGCCTGAACGCCGCCGGTGAGGTCGGCTTTGTCGAGACGGGCGCCGGCTAGGCTGGCTCCCGTCAAGAGCGCATAGGGCAACTCGGCACCTTCCAATTGCGCCTCGTCGAGCTCGGCGCCCCTGAGATCGATGCCGGTCAGCTGCGCCTCCGCCAGCCGTGCCTTCTTGAGGTTGGCACGCCGTGCAGAGACGCA
>CAMDBL010000173.1 GCA_945889015.1 Devosia equisanguinis | reverse complement strand
GTATCGAACCTTTAGATAGTCGTCCACGTCGAACATCCCCCGCCCTCGGCCGAACGCGGCACAGGGCTACCAGTTGACGGAGTTTTACTCCGGCGCAACCGACCGATTCGGCTGCCTCACTGAGGGATTATTGCTCCGGCGCTTACACTTCGACATGAACCGGAAGATCGCGCCGGCTCAGATGGACGACTGGGAGGCGTCCGCCGACCGCGCCTCGCGCGCCGCAGAACGGCGCGAGGCGCTCAAGCTGCAGGGCAAGGCGCGCGCCGCCGAGCGCGCGGCGGGGCGGGAGCCGGTGATGGCATGCGGTGGCGGCCGCGAGCAGCTCTCGGAGCCCGCTCCGGCCGACGGCAAGGAGGTGCAGGAGGCCGTCCATGCCCACTGATGGCGGTGGCAGCGTCGGGCCGAATGCAATCTTGCAAACAGCGCGCGCGTTGCGGGACATCGCAGGATCGGCGATCGAGCGGGATGTGCTGTGTTGCGCCGGGCTAAAGGCCTATCTGGACCACCCGCCGCGGTCGATGGTGCCGCAGGCGGAGGTGGCCCGCCTTTTTGCCGCGCTGCGGTCGCGGCTGACGGAGGCCGAGGCCGATGTCGTGCTCGCGCAGGCCGGACAATGGACGGCGCACTACATCATTGCCCATCGTATTCCGCGTGCCGCCGCAGGGCTGATCTCGCTGATGCCGGTGCCGATCGGCGCGCGGCTGCTGCTGACGGCGATCGCCCGGCACGCCTGGACGTTCGCGGGAGATGGTCGTGTCGGCATCTCGCGTGGTCATCCCATGCGGCTCGACATCGGCGCCAATCCGCTGGCGACGCCCGGCTGCCCTTGGCACTGTGCCACGATTGCGGAGCTGTTCCGGCAACTGGTCGCGCCGCACGTACGTGTCGAGCATCCTGGCTGCTGCGCGCGCGGCGACGAGTTGTGCCGGTTCGAGTTCGCATTCTAATGCGGCGGATCATGGCGGGGGCGCACACCCGGGTCTTGGCGGGAGAGAGCCCGAAGACTTACCTCGTCCGACCAGACCGGAACCGGAAGACACCCAAGTCTTGTGCCCACACAGTGCAGGGAGCAAAATGGCGTGCACGCCGGTGGGATCCGGTGCGCTCGCTCAGCAGCGTGCGGGCCAGTAGCGGGTCGGCGTCATCTTCGGCGACTTCCCAGCGCGGCGCGCGGCTCACCTCGATCGATCGAAGCGTTGCGGAACGAGTAGGCGGACCCCTGGCTCTCAACCACTGGCCTATCGGGCAATTTCGATGGCTGCTTGCAATCCCCCCGACGGCCGGTTGGATAGCTTCAGCGATCCGCCGTGCGTCTCGGCGATCGACGTTGCGATGGCGAGCCCCAGCCCGATCCCGCCGGTATCGAGATTGCGCGAGGCCTCGACGCGATAGAACGGCTGCAGGACCTTGGCCAACTGATCCTCGGGAATGCCGGGGCCGTGATCATCGACTTGGATCAAAACATTCGCGCCCTGAGCCGCGAGCGAGACTGTGGCGCGCTCACCGTACTTCACGGCATTGTCGATCAGGTTGGTGATCGCGCGGCGCAAGGCGATGGGCTTGCATTCGGCGATCACCCCCGGCTCGATTGAACCCTCGCCAACGGCAAGGCCAGCATCGCTCAAGTCGTCTACGATGCTGCTGACGAGTGCGCTGACATCGGCGCGCCGGGTCGTCTCGCCTTTCGCATCCTCGCGCGCGAACGACAGGGTGGAAGAGAGCATGTCCTCCATCTCGCCGATGGTCTTCAGCATGCGCTCGCGCTCTTCGAAGTTGTCTGCGGCCTCCGCGCGCAACCGCAACAGCGTCAGCTGTGTGCGCAGATCATGCGAGATGGCAGCCAGCATCATCGTGCGGTTCTCGATCAGCCGCCGCAGTTTGCCTTGCATCTCGTTGAAGGCGCTCGCCGCCCGGCGCACCTCCAGACTGCCCGTCATCGACAAGGCGGGAGCCTCGACGTCGCGGCCGAGGCGCGCGGCGGCCTCGGACAAAAGGGTCAGCGGTGTTGTCATGCGTCGGACGGACCATGCGGTCAGCAGCGCGATCATACCGGTCACGACAGCCAGGGCGAGCAAGAGTCGCGGCGATATCGTCGGTCCGGTGTCCGGGAGCGATGTCGCGAACTGAAGCCACTGGCCTTGCTCGAGTTCGACCGACGCGGTGATGCCTCGCCACGACATGGCCGCACGCCCCAACGGCCCTCGCATCATCGGGCCATGTCCCAACGGCCCACCTCCCATACCGGCGCCCATACCGGGATGGCCACCTGTCCCCAGGAGACCGCCGGAGCCCCGAAACGGTCGGTCCGCCAGCGGCGACCCGGATGGATCGGACGCGACATCGACAACGACCGTTTGGTTCGGCAGCGCCTGCTTGATGTAGTCGGAAATGATGCGCGACGCGTCACCGGCTCCGCTTCCCGCATCCGGAAGCGATTTCTGTGCTGACAGGTTGACGCGGAACATCGGATCACTCGAGCCGCTGGCGAGGCGATGACGCCAACTCGAAGGAGCCTCACCGACGAGCCGCGACACGTTGATGATCCGTTCCGCGACCGCCAACGCGCCGACGGCACGGACCGCTTCCTGCCGTGCGCTGGCGTAGATCCAGGCGCCCGCCGCCAGCGCCAGTCCGATGCCGACGAGCAGTACCAGCAGTGTTTGACCGAACAACGTCTGTGGCAGAAGCCGCCTCATGCCTCGACGACCTCCGGCGCGAAGCGATAGCCACCCCCCCAGACGGTCTGGATGATGCGCGGATCGGACGGATCGACCTCGAGCTTCTTGCGCAGGCGGCTCACCTGGGTGTCGATGCTGCGGTCGAAGGCTCCTGCCGAGCGGCCCCGCGCCAGATCGAGCAGCACCTCGCGCGTGAGGACGCGCTGAGGCCGCTCGACCATCGCCATCAGGAGATCGAACTCACCAGTGCTCAGCGCCACGCTGACACCGTCGTCACGGATCAGCTCGCGGGCATCGACATCGAGCACCCATTTGTCGAACGCGTACCGCTTCGCCTTCGTCTTTTCATTCGACCTCTGCTCGTCGGGTCGCATGCGACGCAGCACGGCGTTGATCCGGGCGACCAACTCGCGCGTGCCGAACGGCTTGGGCAGGTAATCGTCGGCGCCGAGCTCGAGGCCGATCACCCGGTCGACCTCCTCACCCTTCGCCGTCACCATGATGATCGGAATATTCGACGTCGCCCTGATCTCCCGGCAAAGGACAAGTCCGCTGTCGCCGGGCAGCATCAGGTCGAGCAGGATGAGATCGAAGCGGCCGTCGGCAAGCGCCTTGCGCATGGCCTTGCCATCGCCCGCGGCCGTCACCCGGAAGCCCTCTTTGGCCAGGGTGCGCGAAACGAGATCGCGGATCTCGCGATGATCGTCGACGATCAGGATGTGCGGTGACGTGCTCATGATCTGAGATTACCTCGGCTCGGACCCTCGAGTGCGAGAAGTTCGTCACCAGATGTGTCGAACCGCGCCGGTGGCAAACTTTGTCACAACTTCGCCTGTCCACGACAAACCTGAGTGACAGGTGCCGCCTACCTTCCTGCTCATGGACGGGACAAGCCGTCATGGTCAAGAAGGAGAGCTTCGATGTCGAAGACCACGAAAACGATCGGTTTCCTCGCCGGAGTGGCGGCGGTCGGCCTTGCTGGCGCCTATGCGTTCGCGCAGCAGGGCCCTGGTTTCGGACCAGGCCGCACGGGCATGGGGCCCGGTATGGGGCCTGGCATGATGATGAAGGGCAAAGGTCCGATGATGGGCAACTTCGGCGATCCCGCTAGCCGCCTTGCCACGCTGAAGACCGAACTCGGCATCAAGCCCGAGCAAGCCGCGGCCTGGGACGCCTACGCCAAAGTCGTCACCGCCACAGCGACGGAGCAGCGTAACCACGCCCAGCTTATCGACCCGAGCGCCATGCGCGACATGAACCCGGAAGAGCGCCAGCAGCACTTCACCGCCATGCAGTCGCAGCGCGAAGCCGCGCAAGCCAAGGTCAAGACCGCGGCCGAGACGCTGGTCGCGACGTTCGACGACACGCAGAAGGCCAAGGCTGGCAATTCGCTTCCTGGTCTCGCGACGGCGGGCCCCGGCATGCGCTTCGGCATGATGGGTGGTCACGGAATGGGTCCCGGCGCCGGCCGTGGCATGGGCCCGCCCTGGGCCCGTTGAGCCTCCACAGCTCGACCTCGGTCTCGCCCCGGCTCAAACCGGCGAGACCGAGGCGATCTCCACTCAACCGCCACCTCCGTCGTACGTCCGGTCGAGACGTGCGCTCGGCAACCGTACTTGTTTTGGAGCGCAATCATGAAGAAGCGAACGAAGATCGCCGCCCTTATTGCCGTGGCTTCCATTGGAGCCTTCGGAGCCTATGCTTGGGCCCAGCAGGGACACGCCGGTCCAGGCCGCATGGGCATGGGCCGGGGCATGGGGCCCGGAATGATGGGCATGCGTGGCGGTTCGGCGTCGGCGACCGAGATGCAGGAGCTGCACGAGATGTTCGTCGACCACGACAAGATCAAGCGATCGGTGACGAACCTGCCCAATGGGATACGTACGCTGACGGAATCGGATGACCCGGAGATGACTCGGATTCTGGTGAGCCACGTCTCTGGAATGATCAACCGCCTCGAGGAGGGTCGAAACCCGCGCCTGCCCATGCAGAGCCCGCAGCTCGAGATCCTCTTCCGCAACAAGGATAAGATCAAGACGAACGTGGAGCCGACACCCAAGGGTATCTCCGTCACGCAGACGTCGGACGACGCCGAGACCGTGACGGCGTTGCAAAAGCACGCTGTCGATGTGACCGATGCCGTGCAGCGCGGCATGGTTGCCGCACACGAGACCATGATGCGCAACATGGGCGGCGGGATGAGCGATCACACGATGGATCATGGCGCAGGACGTGATCATCGCCACTGACGGCGACCGGTCGCTGCAATCGAAGCTCTTCTATCACTGCGGCCGATGTCGGTCAGTTCTTGGGAAGGATCAACTGAGCACCCTTCGCCATGCCGAACGCATCGAGATGCGCGGTCCGCGTGCGACCGGCATCGACCCAGTGGTAGTGAAGCGGCTCGCCCGGGTGGGTGATGATGCCCAGCAAGTGCTCCGGCGCGTAGAAGCCGACCACTTCACCCTCGATTTTTACCGCTTTGATGTCCTCCTGGAAAGCCATCGGCTCGCCTGAGCCATGACCACCGAATTTAGGATTTGCCGCCTTGATGACGTGCATGGCGACGTTGGTCAGCGTGCCCCTAATCCTGATCGGGAACGGCTGCTTCATGTCGAGGCCGGCCTGCCGCGCCTGCTCGATGATGTATCGGTCCAGAGCGTGGCCGGACATATCAGCCGGCAGTTCGATCGGCGGAGCCCACGTCGTCACCTTGCCGGTTGCAAGCAGAGTGGCCGTCTCCGCATGAGGGGGCGGACATGTCGGGCAAGCGTTGCCGTAGGAGAGGATCGGCTTGCCGTCCACGATCGTGATCTCGGCGCGCAGTCCCGAGGCAGCCCCGATGGCGATGTTGGTGCCTTTGCCCATCGCTTGACCGATCGTGACCTTGGGCGCGTTGTCCTTCTGCATCATCGAGCGGAACGCCCCGTAGACTTCCGCAGAGAAGGGCCTTGGGCCAGCCGTTTTGATGGCTGCCGGTAGATTGTGCCCCGCGCCATGAGGCTGGTGGTGCTGTGCGAACGTCGTTGCGGCGGTCGCGACGCTTGCGGCGCCAAGAACGACGAGAGTGAGTGCGGCGCGCATGAAGAAAGAGCGGCGACTGCGCACAGCGGAGAATGTGTTGCCGCTCACGTGAACTTTGCGTCGATCGTGTCTGGGGTAAGCACCCTTCACATGCCCCTCTCGTTCGCCCTCGGGGGTATCGCGATGTGCCGCGTCCAGCAGCGCAGAATTCGCGATCTCGATAGGTTCGAGTTTCTGCGCGGATGAAAAAATATTCATTGAAACCAAAGTATTATAGTTTCTTGGCGGAGAGGGAGGGATTCGAACCCCCGATACCCTTGCGAGTATGCCGCATTTCGAGTGCGGTGCCATCAACCACTCGACCACCTCTCCGGCCCCGCATCGCGCGCGGCGACGCGGGAAGCCCGGTTGATAGTTCAAGGTGCTCGCGAGCGCAAGTGCGCGATGAGGCGGCCCGGGGGACCCAGAACCGCTCACGCAGAACCGCTCACGCCGGACCCGTTCACACGAGACTGGCGCCGCCGGCCCCACCGTCAGATCCTGGCCGGCATGCAGCGGGCGACGAACAGTTCGAACGCGCGGGCGCGGTGCGAGATCGCGTGCTTGGCGTCGGGGTCCATCTCGCCGAAGGTCTCGGTGCCGCCGTCGGGCAGGAACATCGGATCGTAGCCGAAGCCGCGGATGCCGCGCGCCGGCCAGACCAGATGGCCGTACACCTTGCCCTCGAACACCTCGTAGGCGCCCCCCGGCCAGGCGAGGCACAGGGCGGCGGTGAAGTTGGCGCGCGGGCCGGGCTCTTTCCAGGCATCCTTGGCCTTCACGGCGTCCGCGACCTTGGCCATGGCGATATTGAAGTCCTTGGTCGGGCCGGCCCACCGCGCCGAGTAGATGCCGGGATCGCCGCCGAGCGCCTCGACCTCGAGGCCGCTGTCGTCCGACAGTGCCGGCAGCCCGGAGCCCTCGGCGGCCGCGACCGCCTTCAGCCGCGCGTTCCCCGCAAACGTCGTCTCGGTCTCCTCGGGCTCGGGCAGGTTCAGCTCGCCGGCCGAGACCACCGAGAGGCCGAATGGCGCCAGCAGCTCGCGAAACTCGCGGATCTTGCCGGAGTTGTGGCTGGCGACGACGATGCGGGTGCCGGACGTGAGACGGTTCATGGTGCTCCCGGTGGATTGGTGAGTGGTGCGCGTGGGTCTGGCTTCACGACAGTTTCCATATCCTCGGCTCGGCGAATTCCAGGCAGTTGCCGGCGGGGTCGCGGAAGTAGATCGAGCGGCCGCCGCCGGGCCAGTCGAAGTCGGCTTCGATGGCAACGCCCGAAGCCTGCAGATGGGTCCGCCAGCGGGTGATCTCGTCGGTGCTGGCGGCGAAGCAGACGTGGCCCTCGCCGGTCGCGCCGTGCGGCGGCACCGGCAGTTTCGCGCTCGCCGGCAGCGGCTTCACCGTCTCGCGGGCATCGAAGATCAGCAGCATCTGCCCGCCGCAGCGATAGAAGATCTGCCGCCCCGCCTGTTTGGAATACAACTCGAGCCCGAGGATGTCCGAATAGAACGCCTCGGCCGCGTCGAGGTCGGGCGTGTAGAGGATGGTCTCGAGGATGGCGGTCGGGCGCATGGGGTCAGGTTACAGGTTATAGGGAATAGGGGACAGGGGGACGCTGGAAGCCTCGAGCTACCTCTTCCCTGTAACCTGTCCCCTGTCCCCTGTAACCTCCCTCGCCACCAGCTTGTCGATCCGCGCGTTGGCCAGCGCCGCGTGATGCACCGTGCAAATCATGTCGGGGCCGAAACAGCGCTTCTTGCGGCGGCAATGGCGCAGCACGCAGATGCGCGGCATCCCGATCTCGCTCAGCACCAGGCGGCGGCAGAGCTCGGTCTTCTCGGCCTCGGTGAGCCGCGCGGTCTTGGGGCGCTTGTCGTAGGGCAGGTGATCGTACGTTTGAGGTCGGGGCGGCCGGCGGCGTGTGGTCATGCAACTCCTCGGTCGTGGCCATGGGTGGAGGGCGCCGGCGTTGCCGCCAGCGGGAGGGTAGTGCGAGGGAGCGCGGGCGCCGAAGCGCGGCAGTCCGTTGTACAAAGTGGGCCACCCTTCGGCGCCCGCGCACGGCGTCCTTTACTCGGGCTCCAGGGCGTCTCTGTCGCGGCCCGGCCCCGCGCCCGTCACGGCGAAAGGCCTTCGAACAGGGCGCCCCGTCGTTGAGGGTGCCCGTCCGTTCCGTGTGCCGCGGCTGGACTGACGCCGGCGACCTCGCGGCCGTTCAGCGTCCTGGAGATGCCCGGCCTCGTGTGTGGGAGCGACCCGTCGCTGATCCGCAAGACGACCTCCGAACCAGCTCGGACACCCGAGGCGCCGCCCCCACCTGCGTTCCGACGCGACCGGTTCGCATCCCTCGCCGGTGGGGAAGGGGAGTGTGGCACGACCCGGAGGGGGTGGGGATAAGTGCTATCTTACTGCTTACCTATCAGCCGGCGCGGTGCTCGCCCGTCTCTCAAGCACCAGCGCCCAGAAGCTTTGGCCTCCGGTTAATAGCTTTTCTGAGAATACAGGCACCCTGGCAACAGCAAAGGAGAGTTCGGAAGCCCAAATTCTGCACGCAGATTCAGCGATCCATCTGATGGGTAAAATACTGATTATCTCTGCGATCTCTTCTTCGTCGAGAGCTTTGCGGCCTAGCCTTTCGCAGGCTCGCTTGAACTCTTCTCCAAATATGTGGATATCGGCGTCGGCCTCTACTAGTCCAATTATGTTATTTCGAACTGGAGAGGTGAAAAATCGAGCGTTTAAATCCGCCGAATTCTTGAAGACGAATGTATTTCTGTAGACAGTGCCCACTAGCAATATGGCTACTGATGTCTCATGCGCAATTAGCCTCTCCATTTCTTGCCACGATATAAAGGATCCGCCGCAAAAGCAAAAAGGCAAATCGCATGATTTCCCACCAGCGCTCATTACGCTATGAGCAAGTGTAACCAAATCATCCTTTGGCATCCTGGTCGCGTCGATCAATGACGCTTGCTCGGTTACCCATTTTGCCAAAACTTCCGCGGCTACTATGCTTTGAGCGGTTGATCTTGAGGCGTCCTCTGTGCTTCCCGCTAATATACCTACAAGCGGTGGCATCACAGGCTCATCTGTTGCGTCGTCCTTGATCCGAATCTTGCCAGAGCGGTAGCCAAACCCGCCAACGCTAACCAAGAAAGACGCAGCTCGATCGAGACCCAGGCGGCGCTGGTTGATCAGGCGCAGGGCAGCACGCCCAATAATCGATCCGTCGTCGGCCTTGATGGGGCGAAGCTGGTCTGCGTGCGCCTTTATCATAAGTGCTTTGTGGTCCGGATGCAGAGGGGCTAGTAGTTCGGTGAGGAAAGCTTCGCTAGAAATGCTATCCCAGTTTCCGCTATGTTTGAAGAAATGTCCTGAAAGCTGGTCGTCTATTTCGATCTCGACGTCGATGCCGCAAATCAATTGTATTATGGTGTCGCGTACTCTTGGTGTGTATCCTCCATGCTCGCTGGTTGCTTCTGGGCGGGTAAAGTCGTTCACCGCAGCGGGCGATAGTAGAACGCTTACGCGAGTGCTAAAATCTATAGGGATCTCCGATGCTTGTGCTGGTCGAATTAGAGGTCGGCGCGTCAGCTTGCTAAATTCCAGAACTCTGGCCTGATCGTCTCCAGCGGTGTACTTTTTACTTGCCACTTTAACAGTATCTCCCAGTAGGAATACTGAGAAAAATCCGATGCCAAACTTTGATATCCTTGTGCTTCTCTTGCTTTGAAGGCCGGGGAACTCCTCTTGCGCCAAGCCAGAAGTCCAAAGCGATCGACCAAAGTCGATCCTGGATCGGTGGCTTCGGGTTGGTGCTGACGCTGTGGCGTCGGCGGCGAGGGGCGGGGCACCAGCAACGAAAACCGCGCAAGCTTCGCACTTCGCGGGGCTCGATCGCCCCGGCGCCGGCACCCCGACAGTGGCGGTGTCAGACG
>CAMDBL010000172.1 GCA_945889015.1 Devosia equisanguinis | reverse complement strand
CTGGCGTCCTTTCCGATGCGGGGCGTGATCGATCCGTCGGAGCACGCGGGAGGGATACGGCGCCGGGGTCTAGGCAACGTCGGACGGACGTTGTTGGCCACGGAGGTCGGGATCGCTGGCCGCGGCAGGATCGTCAGCAATGGCGTGGCTTGCCGAGGCTGCTGGACGCAGGTGGTGGGGCGGACGGGTCAACCGTCCCCTGACTGTCCCAAGGACAGCGCCGAGCGCGATCCCTTCCCAAAATCGCCGCCAGAACGGGCGCCGGAGACGGCCCTACAAAATATCACTCAGGCTGCCTCCGGCGCCCGACCCCGCTCCGCGTCCGCCGGTGCGGCTGCGCGTGCGCGTGTGCAGCTACAAGCCGGTGCCACCTCCGCATTCGCTCGCATTGACATCGCGGGCGGCGTGACGAAAGTTGATCGGACGATAAAAGCTCAACTCCCGGGAGCCAGATAGCACATGAGCAAGCCCATGATCCCACGCGAGCGCGCGCCCTACTCGGCGATCGTCGACCGGCCGAAGCTGAAGCTGCCGGGCAACGGCCGCATCATCGTCTGGTCGATCGTCAATCTCGAGGTGTGGGACATCAAGAACCCGATGGCGCGCCAGGTGCTGCCGCCGCCGACGGGGCAGGTGCTGCTGCCCGACGTGCCGCACTGGAGCTGGCACGAGTACGGCATGCGCGTCGGCGTGTGGCGCTATTTCGAGCTCTACAAGAAGCTCGGGATCAAGCCGACGCTGTCGATCAACGCGCGCGTCGTCGACGATTACACGCGCGTCGCCGAGGAGGCCAAGCGCGACGGCTGGGAGTTCATGGGGCACGCCTGGGAGCAGGGCCCGATGCACAAGATCGAGGACCAGCCGGGGATGATCAAGAAGACCCAGGACCGGCTCGAGAAGTTCACCGGCAAGCGTCCGGTCGGCTGGCTCGGGCCAGGGCTGACGCAGACGCTGGAGACGCCGGAATTGCTGGTCGAGAACGGCGTCAAGTACATCGGCGACTGGGTGTGGGACGACGAGCCGTCGGTGATCAACACCGAGAAGGGGCCGCTCGTCACGCTGCCGTACACGGTGGAATTGAACGACATCGCGCTGATGATCGTGCACAGCCACCGCGCCGACGAGATGCTGCAGCGCTGCACGGATTATTTTGACCGTCTGTACCAGGAGGGTGCCGACCGGCCGCGCGTGATGGCGATCGCGGTGCATCCCTACATCTCGTCGATGCCGCACCGGATCAAGTATCTGGAGAAGGCCTACGAGTACATGAACAGCCACGCCGGCGTCGTGCACATGAACGGCGAGGAGATGCTCGACTGGTACACGGGCGAGCGCAAGCGCCTGAAGCTGGACTAGTCACGGTTTCAGCGCGAGCCTGATCAGCAGACCGACGAGGCCGGTGGCGGCGACGCCGCCGGCCCACAGCAGGACGAGCCAGAGGAGGCGGGTGGACAGCGGACGCGGTGTGTGCGTGTCGGGCATCAGTGATACCCGCCGTGCGGATCGACCTTGCCGCGGAACACCCAGTAGGAATAGGCGGTGTAGGCGAGGATCAGCGGGATCAGGACCACCGCGCCGTAGAGCAGCAGCGAGAGGCTCTTGTCGGGTGCGGCGGCATCCCAGATGGTGATGGTGGGCGGCACGATGTGGGGGTAGAGGCTGATGCCGAGCCCGACATAGCACAGCACGAACAGCGCGAGCGTCGCCAGGAACGGCTCGCGCTCGTGACCATCCCGGATGGAGAGCAGGAGGCGTACGGCCGCCGCCAGCGTCAGCAGCGGGACGGGGGCGACGTAGAAGAGCGCCGGCCAGGACAGCCAGCGGTCCATGAAGCGTGGATCGAGGAACGGCGTCCACAGGCTGACGATGCCGATCGCGGCGATCAGCGCCCAGGCGAGCGGGCGGGCGAGCGCGCGGGCGTGGCGCTGCAGGTCGCCCTCGGTTTTCAGGATCAGCCATCCCGCCCCGAGCAGCGCATAGCCGATCACCAGCGCCGCCGCGGTCATCAGCGAGAATGGTGTCAGCCAGTCCCACCAGCCGCCGCCATAGGCGCGGCCCTCGACCTTGATGCCCTGCACCAGTGCGCCGAGCATCAGCCCCTGCGAGATGGCCGCGATCAGCGAGCCGCCGAAGAACGCCCAGTCCCACAGGAACTTGCCCCGCTCCGTCCGCCAGCGGAACTCGAAAGCCACACCGCGCAGAATGAGGCCGATCAGCATGGCGGTGACCGGCGCGTACAGCGCCGGGAGGATGATCGCAAAGGCGAGGGGAAAGACGGCGAGCAATCCGCCGCCGCCGAGCACCAACCAGGTTTCGTTGCCGTCCCAGACCGGCGCGACGGAGTTCATGGCCTGATCGCGGCTCTGGCGGTCGTCGAGCGTGGGAAACAGGATGCCGATGCCGAGATCGAAGCCGTCGAGCACGACGTAGGCCAGGACCGCGAAGGCGATCAGGATGGCCCAGACGAAGGCGAGGTCGAGGGGCATGGCTCAAGTCCTCCTGGTGGACGTCGGCTCGGCCTGAGCGGGACCCGGCGTGGTGCCGGCGGCGCGCAGGGGCTTGTCGGTTTCAGCCCCTGTGCTCTCGGCTGTGGGTGGTGCCGCCATCATCCGCAAGATGTAGAACGTGCCGGCGCCGAACACCGCGAAATAGACGATCACGAAGGCCGTCAGCGAGGCTGTGACGGCCTCGACCGCGATCGGGGCGACGCTGTCGGCGGTGCGCAGCAGACCGTAGACCGTGTAGGGCTGGCGTCCGGCTTCCGTGGTGATCCAGCCGGCGAGCACGGCGCCGAACCCGGCCGGCCCCATCACGACGCTCGCACGCTGCAGCCAGTGAGCCTGGGCGAGACCGCCGCGGAAGCGAGCCCACAAGCTCCACAGCCCGATGCCGAGCATGGCGAATCCTATTCCGACCATGATGCGGAAGCTCCAGAACACCAGCGGCGTGTTCGGCCAGTCGGCTTTGGGCCATTCCTTGAGGCCCTTGATGGTGGCGTTCGCGTCGTGGGCGAGGATCCAACTGCCGAGCTTGGGGATGCTGATTGCACCGTGCACCTTCTCGGCGGCATTGTCGGGCCAGCCGAACAGGTGCAGCGGTGCGCCGGCTTGCGTCTCATAGTGGCCCTCCATGGCCGCGATTTTCATCGGCTGGTGCTGGAGCGTGTTGAGGCCGTGCAGGTCGCCGGCGGCGATCTGGAGCGGTGTGACGCAGGCCGCCATCCACAGCGCCATCGAGAACATCAGCAGCGCGGGCCGGCTCGCCTTGTCGCGCAGCAGGTGGAACGCGCCGACCGCGCCGACGACGAATGCGGTGGTGAGATATGCCGCGAGCACCATGTGCACGAGGCGATAGGGGAACGAGGGATTGAAGATGACGGCCCACCAGTCGACGGGCACGTATTGCCCCTGGTCGTTGGTCGCGAAACCCGCCGGCGTGTGCATCCAACTGTTGACGGACAGGATCCAGAATGCCGAGAGCAGCGTGCCGCCGGCGACCATCAGCGTCGCGAGGAAATGCAGCCGTGGCCCGACTTTGTTCAACCCGAACAGCATGACGCCGAGGAAACCCGCCTCCAGGAAGAACGCGGTCAATACCTCGTAGCCCATCAGCGGGCCGATCACCGGCCCGGCCTTGTCGGAAAACACGCTCCAGTTGGTGCCGATCTGGTAGCTCATGACGATGCCGGACACGACGCCCATGCCGAAGACGACGGCGAAGATCCGCAGCCAATAGTTGAAGACCCTGAGATAGAGCCCGTCTCCGGTCTTCAGCCAGAGTGCCTCGAGCACGGCGAGATAGCTCGCCAGCCCGATCGAGAATGCGGGAAAAATGATGTGCGCCGATATCGTGAAAGCGAATTGAAAGCGTGCGAGGTCGAGTGCGGTCTGGTCCATGGGCGCCTCTTGTGCGCGACGGGCCCGTCGGGGCTCGACTTCGGGTCGAACTCACTCACGTATGTCGGTGTTCCCTGACGTCGGCGGAAGAGGACGCACGTCGTCGAGGGCAACCTGTCGCGGTAGTAGGGGCGAAGGCCTCAGAAGGGCCAGTATCCGCCAACGGCGGCGACAGCTGCCGCGACGGCCAGCGCTGCGATCACCCAGGGCAGCAAGCGGCCCCGATCGGCTTCGTGTCGCGCCTCGGCCAGCCGCTTCACGGTGGCCTGGTCGAGCCGGATGCCGGTGCGTGCCATCTGGGCGAGGGCATTGGCCGTGCCTTCCGCCTGCTCGAGCAGTCGCGGCGCCTCGGCGAGCAGGCGGCCGGCCATGCCCGCGCCTTCGCCAGCTTCCTTCAGGCGACCGGAGAGACCGAGATTGGCCTCCACCCATTCCCGCGCGATGGGTTCCGCCGCCACCCACATATTGAGCGAGGGATCGAGCGAGCGGGCCACACCTTCTACGATCACCATGCTTTTCTGCAGCAGGATCAGTTCGGGCCGGGTCTCCATGTCGAAGACCTCGGTATAGGCGAACAACTGGCCGAGCAAGTCGGCCATCGAGATCTCCTCGGCGGTGCGGCCGTGGATCGGCTCGCCGATCGCGCGAAGCGCCTGCGCGAACGTCTCGATGGCGTGATGCGGCGGCACGTAGCCGGCCCAGAAGTGCACCTCGGCGGCGCGGCGGTAATCCCGCGTGATCAGGCCGTGCAGGATCTCGGCGAGGAACCGGCGCTCCTTGGTGCCGAGCCTCCCCATGATGCCGAAATCCACCGCCACCACGGTGCCGTCGGCATCGACCAGCAGGTTGCCCTGGTGCATGTCGGCGTGGAAGAAGCCGTCGCGCATGGCGTGCCTGAGGAACGAGCGCAGAACGGTCATGCCGAGCGCCTTGGGATCATGTCCCTCGGCGACCAGCCGCGCGCGATCGGCGATCGGGATGCCGTCGATCCATTCGATGGCGAGCACGCGGCGGGAAGTCCGCTTCCAGTCCACGGCGGGAACCCGAAATCCCGGGTCGCCCTTGATGTTCTCGGCCATCTCGGAAATGGCGGCGGCCTCGAGCCTGAGATCCATCTCGAGGTCGGTGGTGCGCTTCAGGTTGTCGACGACGGCCGTCGGCTTCAAGCGCCGCGCGGGCGGGTGGAAGCGCTCGATCAGCCGGGCGGCGAAGGCGTAGCTGTCGAGATCGGCGTAGAAGCGCCGCTCGACGTCGGGCCGCAGCACCTTCACGGCCACGTCCCGCTGGGTGCCGTCGTCGATCACCGTCGCCTTGTGCACCTGGGCGATCGAGGCAGCGGCGACCGGCGGGCCGAATGCGACGAACAGGTCCGCGAGCTTGCCGCCAAGGCTTTCCTCGATGGCCTTGCGGGCCTCGGTCATCGAGAACGGCGGCAGCTTGTCCTGCAGGTGGGCGAGATCCTGCGACATCGCGGGGCCGATCAGGTCGCCGCGGGTGGCGAGGAACTGGCCGAGCTTGATGTAGCTCGGACCGAGCCGGGTGAGTGCGGCAGCGACGCGGGCCTTGGGGTTGTCGCGAACATGGAACGGCCACATGACGATGCGGATCGGCAGGGTCATGGCACGGGCGAGATACAGGATCGCGGGCGCCTTGATCCCCTTCGGCACGAGGCTGACGCCGTGCTGGGCGAACACGAGGCCGGCACGGGCGAGGCGGAGGAGATTGACGGGGGCGCTGGCCATGGGCGGAAAGGCCTCGGAAGTGACTTGCACAGGGTACGCGCGGGTCACCCCTCCCCCTTGCGGGGAGGGGGCGGGGGTGGGGGGCAACTTACTCCGGTCGAAGCTTCCCACCCCTCCCCTGACCCCTCCCCGTCAAGGGGAGGGGGACGCGTCGCATGCGAGAAAGCGTTGTGTCTCACATGACTGCCCCGCCGCCCCGGGTCAAGCATTCACCGGAGGCGTCGTAAGCGCGCGGTGGGATCGACCGTCGCAGCATGCTAGGAGCGAGGCTGCGGCGAGCGGAGGACACCCAGTGTGACGACGAGCACGATCGAGGGCGAAAGCCCGTTGGAACGCCTGTTGGCGCGAGTGGTGCACGTCGAGAGGGGCGAAGCGGCGGCCCTGTTGCTCTCGTTCGCCTACTTCTTCCTGGTGCTCAGCGCCTACTACATCATTCGTCCCGTTCGCGACGCCATGGGCGTGACGCTCGGCAAGGGCGGCCTGGAGACGCTGTTCACCATCGTCTTCCTGGTGATGCTGGCCGCCGTGCCGGTCTACGGCTTCGTCGTCTCGCGCTTCCCCCGGCGCATGATCGTGCCGATCGTCTACCTGTTCTTCGCCTCCAATCTCGTCGCGTTCTGGCTGGCGTTGACGAGTGGCGTCTCCACCGCCGCGGTGGCGGCGACGTTCTTCGTCTGGGCCAGCGTGTTCAACCTGTTCGTGGTCTCGCTGTTCTGGATCACGATGTCTGACCTCTGGCACAGCGAGCAGGCCAAACGGCTTTATGGCTTCATCGCCGCAGGGGGCAGCGCGGGTGCGCTCGCTGGCCCGCTGATCACGCAGGCGATGGTCGGCGTGCTCGGGGCGAATGCACTGCTCCTCATTTCGGCCGGGTTGCTGGTAGGCGCCATGCTGGTGGCCCAGGCCGTGCGCCGGCACCTCGGCGCGGATCGTGACGAAGGGGCGGCCGGCGAGCAGGTGACGACGTTGCGTAGCGTCGTGGCGGGCGCCGTCGAGGTGTTCAACTCGCCCTACCTGATGTGCATCGCCGGATGGGTGCTGCTCGCCAATCTCGTCTCGACCTTCTTCTATCTCGAGCAGTCGCGCATCGTCGGCGAAACTCTGACGGATCAGGCGCAGCGGGTCGCGCTGTTCTCGCGCATCGATCTGGCGGTCTCGGTGATGACGATCCTGGCCCAATTGCTCGTCACGGGGCGCATGCTGGAGCGGGTCGGCGTCGGTATCGCGGCGGCAGCGGTGCCGCTGTGGGCTACGATCGGCCTGGTGGCGCTGACGTTCTCGCCGACGCTGGCGGTGGTGGTCACCGTACTGGCGGTGGAGCGGGCGATCGGCTTTGCGTTCTCGAATCCGGCGGTGAAGGTGCTCTATACCGTCGTCGGCCGCGAGGAGAAGTATAAGGCGCAAAGCTTCGTCGACACGGTCGTCTTTCGCGGCGGCGACGCCGCCTCGGGTTGGATGATAGGCGGATTGAAGGGCCTTGGCGTCGGCAGCTCCGGCATCGCCGCCATCGTAGCCCCGCTCGGGCTGGTGTGGCTGGCGCTGAGCCTCTGGCTCGGCAAGCGGCAGAGTGAGTTGGCGGCGGAGGAAGGCAAAACGTGAAGTCGTGAAAGGTGAAATGCCGGGCGAGGGCGAACATTTTGGTCCGCACCCTTTACCCCTTCACGACTTCACCCTGCTCTATTCTTCGATCTTGATCTTCAAGTCGGTGATGATCTTGGAGTAGCGATCGTGCTCGGACTTGGCCCAGGTCTTGGTCTCGCCGAGCGACAGCACCGGAGGCAACATGAAGCCGATGCGGTTGATCGCCTGCTGGATGTCTGGCTGCTTCAGCGTTTCCGCGATCGCCATGTGCCAAGCCTGCTGCACGTCCGCTGGGACGGCGGAGGGAGCGACGATCGTCTGCCATTGGATCGAGCCGACGTCGGGATAGCCGAGCTCGGCCAGCGTCGGCAGCTCGGGCATGAAGGATAGCCGCTTGTTGCCGACAGCCGCCAGTGGAACGACTTGGCCGGCCTTGACGAACTTCAAAGTCGAGGCCGGGTTGGACCACGACAGCTGCGTGTCGCCGTTGATGATGTCACGCTGGATCTGCGGCGCGCCGGCCTTGGTCGGCACGTGGATCATGTCGATCCCGGTCGCGGCCGCCAGCATCGCCGTGTCGATCTGCTGGATCGAGCCGTGTCCGGCGCTCGAGTAGCGGTATTTGCCGGGGTTGGCCTTCATCAGTGCGATGAAGTCCTTGAATGTCTTGGCCGGCATGTCTTTTGCGGTGGTGATCATGTAGACCGGCGCGTCGACAATGCGGGCGAGGGTCACCACGTCTCGCGGATAATCTATCTTGAGCTTGTGCTTGAGCAGGATCGGCGTCAGGCCGTTGGTCGAGACGTTGCCGAGCATCACCGTGTGCCCGTCGGGCTTGGCGCGCATCATCTCTTCGATAGCAATGATGCCGGACGCACCGACCTTGTTCTCGACCACGACGCTGACGTTGAAGTGTTTCTTGAGGTGCTCTGCCACCACGCGGGCGCTGGTGTCAGTGGCGCCGCCCGGGCCATAGGGCACCAGGATGCGGATTGCATCGGTGGGAAACTTGTTCTGCGCTTGGGCCATGGTGGTGGCGGCGAACGGCGCGGCCAGCGCCGCGAGGATGACGAGCAGCCGTGTCATGATTGCTCCACTGATGATTTTCCGAGCGATGAATCAACCGGGGTCAGATCCCTTGCCGCGTCGCCTGTTGTCTCGTCTGGCGAACGGGCAAGGGGGGCTGACCCGGCGTTGTGCTGGGGCTACTCCTCAGCGACGATCTTCAGATCGGCGATGATCTTCTTGTAGCGGGCGAATTCCTTGTTGAACCACTCCGCGTTCGCGGCCCGCGAGGACTGCGTCGGCTTCAGGAAGCCGACGCGGGTCAGCCCTTCCTCGAGCTCCTTCGTGGCATAGGCCTTGGCGATGCCCGCGTAGATCGCGTCGAGGACGTCCTTCGGAACGGCCGAGGGGGCGATCAGCGTCTGCCACTGCAGTGAGCCGACGTCGGGATGGCCGAGCTCGGCCATCGTCGGCACGTCGGGGAACTTGGGAAGTCGCTTGTTGCCGACGATGGCGAGGGCGCGCATTTGGCCGGCCTCGATGAACTTGCCGGAGGAGGCGGGATTGCCCCAGGTGATCTGCGTGTCGCCCGAGATGATGTCGCGGTTGATCTGGGCAGCACCCGCCTTGGTGGGGATGTGAACGAGGTCGATCCCGGTCTTGGAGGCGAGCACGGCGGTGTCGACCTGCTGGACGGAGCCGAGGCCGGCGCTGGAATACTTGAGTTTGCCGGGGTTGGCCTTGGCGAGGTCGATGAACTCCTTGAACGTCTTTGGCGCGAAATCTTTGGTGGTCGACAGCAGCAGCACGGGGGCGTCGGCGACGCGCGCGATGGTCGTCACGTCCTTCTCGTAGTCGACCTTGCCGAGCTTGTGCTTGAGCAGGATGGGCGTCAGCGCGTTGGTCGAGACGTTGCCGACCATCAGCGTGTGCCCGTCGGGCTTGGAGCGCATCATTTCCTCGAGCGCGATCAGGCCGGAAGCGCCGACCTTGTTCTCGACGACGATGCTCTCGGGCCAGACCTTCTTGAGGTGCTCGGCCAGGATACGGCTCGAGATGTCCGTGGCGCCGCCGGGCGCATACGGCACGATTAGCCGGACCGGTCCTGTCGGGAACTTGGTTTCGGCGTGGGCGCCAGTCGAGAGAGTGGTGACGGCGGCGGCGAGTGCCGCGATCGCTGAGACGGTGGCCCGGGCGAGCCTCGAGAAGTGCATGTTTCCTCCACGTGTGTCTGGCTGCCCCGGTCTTGGCGTCGGGGCCAGCGGGACGTTTTGACACGGGAGTGGCGGCGGTGTCACGCGGGAAGCGGTGTGTGTCGCACGCGGTCAATCACTTTGGGAACAATACGCGTGCGCTGGGGCTTTCCTCGCCAATGCTGAAAATGTGCAGAGGTGCTCCATGGACGGTTGGGTGGAATGGATCGTTTTTTCAGTTGGAATGATCGTGGTCGGGCTGGCCTTGCTCGTGTTCTTCGTCAATCCTCTTCTGACTTTGCTCTTGGCCGGGGCAGTCGGTCTCGCGTCGTGGGTCGCCTCTGGACCGCGTAGACGTCCCGACATCGATCCGCGACTCGACCGGGAGCCGTGACCGTGATCGACTCCAGGCGATGCGGGTCTGGTTAAGGCTTTCGGATCAACCGGCGGAATCAATCGACCGCTTCCC
>CAMDBL010000171.1 GCA_945889015.1 Devosia equisanguinis | reverse complement strand
TCCCCGGCCGCGAGCGCTGCCTCCGCGTCCTCGGTGAGGTAGCGCATGGCCCGCATCGGCGCCCTCAGATCGTGCGAGATGATCGAGGCGAACTCCTCGAGGTCACGATTGGCGCGGGCCAGTTGCCGCGCCAGCGCCGTCGCATCCGCCTCGGCCATCAGCCGGGCGCGCATCTGTTGGGCGAGATGCAGCTCGATCTCGCTTTCCGACGAGGCGCGAGCCACCAGCACGAGGAAGCGCTGCTCGACCGCGCCCCAGAGCACGGTGATGTTGAGCCGCTCCTGGGGGGCTCCCGGCGCCCGGATCGAAACGCCGGGCATCTCCAGCGTGCCACGCGCGTCGTCTGCCAGCGCACGGATCTGGTCGTCGAGACCGAACAGCGCCACCAGCACCTCGCCGACGGGCTTCCCCAACGGCACGAAATCGACGAGGCGGCCATAGCGCTCGACGACCACGAGCCGGGCGTCGAGCCAGACGATGCCGAAGACGCCGCGCTCGGCCAACAGCGCGCCCGCGGTCAGGATCGGGTTTTGCTGAGGCTCTCCCATCCCCTCACTGCCCGCGGCGGACGATGGTCTGGGCGACCCTATGGAACGCGTCGACCACGTTGGCGCCGGTGAGTGCGCTGGTCATGACGAGCTCGGCGCCCGGCTGGCTCAGTGCCGACGGCAGCTCCGGCTCCTCGGCCGCGTGCAGCAGGTCGGTCTTGTTGGCGATGAACAGCACGACGCGACCGGGAAACGCCGTACGGAAACCGCCGGCGAGACGGGCCATCGACTCGAGCGTCGCCCGCCGTGTCACGTCGCCGACGATGATCGCCGCCGAGGACTGCCGGCTGTAGACGTGTGTGAAAATGGCATCGCCCAGGTTGCCGTCGGTATCCCAGACGATCAGGCTCAGCGGCTGGCCCGTCACTTCGGCCGGCACGGCGTAGCTGTAGACGTCCACGCCGATGGTCGGGATGTAGGCGGTGTCGAACTTGCCGCTGACGAGGCGCCGGGCGAGCGAGGATTTTCCGACCCCGACCTCGCCCAGCAGCATCACCTTGCGTGCGCTCACGGCACGCGCTCCCCGTTTGCGGACGGCCCGGTCTCGCCCTTGAAACCGATCTCGAACTCCACGCGCCGATTGGCGCTGTCGGTGCCGACGGTCGGGGTCAGGTCGATGGCGTTGAGGCGGCCGATGGCGACAAGCCGCTCGCGCGCGATACCCCGCTGCACGAGGCCGTCGCGAACCCGGTCGGCGCGGGCCTGCGACAGCGGGCTGTTGCGCAGCGAGCCACCCCGCTCGTCGGTATAGCCGACGACACGGAGCAGCACGTCGGTCGCGCGCAGATGCTCGGCGAGCTGGTCGAGAACCTGCTCGGAGGCGGCGGGCTCGCGGAAGTCGGTGTTGTTGCCGAAGAACACGGCGTGCTCGGCGACAAAACGAGCGAGCCGCTCCCGCGCGGTCGGCTCGGGGAGCGAGCGCAGCACGGCGTTTGCCTGCTCGACCGCGACCGCGACCGCCGCCAGCCGGTCGACACCGGCCGCGACCTCCTCGGCTGCCTCCGCCGGTCCCTGCGAGGCGCGCGCCGACGCCTCGGCGGCAGCGGCCTCTGCTCTCGGGCGCTGACCGATCAATCCCGCGAGGCTGCCGGTATGGCCGGACAACTGACGCTGCCAGCTCTCGAGCGCCCCGGCAAGGCCATCGCCGGAGGCCGGTCCAGCGAGCCGCTCGCGCAGGTCGTCGAGCATCTTGCGGCCGCTGGCGGTGACGCGGCGCGCCGCCTCCTGGTCTGCGGGCGATGTCAGCGCGTCCGAAAGCCGCGCCAAATCCGGGATCGCCTGATCGAGGCGGCTGACGGCGCGCATCAGGGCGCGGCGCACCGAAAGCTGGGCGAGGTCGGCCTCCATGGTGGTCAGGTCGCGGCGCACGCCGGCAGCGGCGCCGGCGACGGCGTGCACCTCGCGGCCGACGCTGCCGACGCGCCCGTCGAGGCCTATGACGCCCTGCTTGATCTCCGCGATCTGGCGCGCCAGCTCGGTGCGCTGTCGGGCAACACTGCCAGCCGTTCGGTGATCTCGACGCCGGGCAGGGCCGACGCCACGCGTGTGTTGATCGCCGTGCGCGCGTCGCCATGGGGCACGAGGCCGCTCATGATCAGCGCACCGCCACCGCGCGCCACGTCGAGCCGAATGGGATAGCGGCCGGCATGACCCGTCTCGACGATCGCGGCCTCTGCGAGCGAGCGCGTTCGAGCGGTGCCGAAGTCGAGCCACAACGACCAGCCGAGCCAACCCAGCAGCGGCAGGATCACGAGCGCCGCGGCCCATTTCAACGGCGCGAAACCGAGCGAGGGAATGGCGAGCTCGGCCTGCCGCGCCGCGACCTTCTCCTCGATCGTGCGCGAAACGTCGCCGAGCAGACGGCCGGAGGCGTCGGGCGACACCTTGCCGTCCGCCAGCACACGACCCCGATGGCCCTCGATCGCCGCGAGAAAGCTGTCGTCGATGACCTGCTCGATCGCCGGGGGAGCGCTGCCGATGCACTTCGCCGCCAGCAGGTAGAGCGGCGAGGCCCTGAGGTAGATCTGCGCGGTGCCGAGATCGACATGGCGGAGGTTGGCCGCATCCCCCTCGAAGGCGTCGGCAGCGAACTCGTTGATCGCCGACAGTGTGCCACCGAGCACATGGTCGCGATTGGCGGCGCCGCTCGCCTGCGGCCAGCGACCGACCAGCTCGCCGGTGCCACGGCGGATCAGATACAGCTCCTCGACCTCGAGTCGCATCATATCGGCCATCGCCAGCTCCGACACCGGCCGCCCGGTCGTGAAGCTGCGGATGCGCAGCATCACCGGATTGGCCTCGAGCCGCCGGTTGAGCTGGTCGGAAAGGTCCTTCATGGCGCTGGCGATATAGGACTTCACCATCCGGCCCATGTGGGGATAGAGCGCCTCGGCCAACTCGTCCTGACTGTTGCGGATCTCGGATTTGATCGTGTTCACGATCAGCGGCGCGACGGCCTCCGACATCTCGCCGTGGCGGGAAACCTCGGCCTCGCGCAGCGCACCGTCGAGAACGGCGGCGACGCTCGCCCGTAAGCGGTCGGAAGTTCCTGCGCGCTCGAATAGCGCTTCGAGCCGGCGCGTGAGGTCGGCGTGACCGGACTTGTCCTGCTCGGAAATCGCCTCGAGCTGGCGCCGCAGCTCCGCGCGCTCGGCCTCGGCCGAGGCGGTCAGTTGCAGCAGGCGGGCGGTCAGCTCCTGCGAGATGCGCTGGTCGGCTTCCGCAAGCACTTCGATGCGTTGACGCAGCTCGACCAGCGCCTGGCTCTCGGGCTCGAACAGCAGCTCCTTCAGCCGCAACATGCTCTGCGAAGTGGCATCGTCTTGCATGTCCATCAATCCCGGCTCAGCGCGCCCTGCCATCAGCGGGCAATGTCGCGGATGCGCTGACCGAGCTCGGTCACGTTGCGCGACAGTTCCTCGAACGCCCCGCGCCGCTCCTCTGAGCTGCGGCTGGACAGCGCCTCGAGCCTCGCCTCGAGATCGGCGAGACGACGGCTGAGCACCGCCTCCATCTCACGCAATCGCGCGTCCATGGTGGCGAGTTGCATATCTGACTGCCGCCGAAAATCGCCGAACAGAAGCTCGCGTACCTGGTCCATTTTCTCGTCCGAGAGGCTGCGCGCTCCCGAGCCCGCCCACAACTCGGCCGGTGTCGTTACGTTCATGGGTCTCACTCGCCCCCAAAGCCTATACCAATTGTGGCCGCCATGATCGCGCCAGATCCCTCGCGCGTGACCATACGGCATATCCGGCCGGACGCAAAACGGTAGATGTCGGAAAGAGTTATGGCCGGCTTACTCCCGCAGTGCGGTTGCCGGCGGAACAATTTGAACGATCGAAGGAACAGGCGCCAGCGCCAGCACTGTCCAAAAAACCGTGCAGGCTCCCCGAAGCTCCCGGCGTTCACGCTTTGGCTGGCCCGCCCCCGTTCATCCAGACCGATGGCCATGATCCCGGTCCTGGCGAGAGCGGACTCCCCCTCTCAGACGATCTTTTCTGCCGCGAGCCGGTCGACCTCGGCCGCAGAGTACCCGAGTACGCTCGTCAGCACCTCCTTGGTGTGCTCGCCGAGCCGGGGTGGCGCGAAATACTGGTCGAGCGGCGTGGTGGTCAGATGGACGGGGCTCTTGATCGCCTTCACCGGTCCGGCCGAGGGATGCGGCATCTCCGCGATCATGTTGCGGGCAGCGAGCCCCTCGCCGGTGCAGATCTCGCCGACGGTGCGGATCGCGCCGCACGGCACGCTGGCCTTGTCGAGTCGCGCGATCCACTCGTCGCGGCTGTGCTGCTTGACCACTTGCTCGACGATCGGCACCAGGATGTCACGGTTGCGGACGCGGTCGGGCGCCTTGGTGAAGCGGCTGTCCGCCTTCAGGTCCGGCCGCTCGGCGGCATCGCAGAACCGGCTCCACAGATCGTCGTTGGCGACGCCGAGGTTAATCCAGCCGTCGGAGGCCTCGAACGTCTGGTAGGGCACGATGGTCGGATGCTCGTTGCCGCGTCGGCGGGGCGAGGTGCCGGTGGCGTGGAAGATCGAGGCGTTGAACGTCAACAGCGAGGCGGTGGCCTCGTACATCGAGATGCGGACGTGGTCGCCGACGCCGGTGGTCTTGGAGGCGTAGAGCGCGGCGAGGATGCCCTGCGCCGCATACAGGCCAGAGACGAGATCGGACACCGCGACGCCGACTTTGTGGGGGGCGCCGTCCTTGGGACCGGTCAGGTCCATCACGCCGGACTCACCCTGGACGATGACGTCGTAGCCGGGACGATCGGCCCAGATGCCGGTATCGCCGAAGCCGGAGATCGAGGCATAGATCATCTTGGGCCGGCGCTTCTTGACCTCGGTATAGCTGAAGCCGAGCCGGTCCATGGCACCCGGCTTGAAGTTCTCGACCAGGATGTCCGAGCACTCGATCAGCTTCCAGAGCACCTCCTTGGCGGCCTTGGTCTTCATGTCGAGTGCGATCGACTTCTTGTTTCGGTTGACCGACAGGAAATAGGCGGCCTGGTCGCCCTGAAAGGGCGGCGCGAAGGCACGGGTATCGTCGCCCTTTTCTGGGTGCTCGATCTTGATCACCTCGGCACCCATGTCGGCGAGCTGCATCGTGCAGTAGGGTCCAGACAACACGCGCGTCATGTCGACGACGCGAAGGCCTTCCAGCGGACGCATGATGATTTCCAGCTCCCCGATATGAGTTCGCGGCGAGTTATACGGAGGCGCGAAGCCTTGGCAAGGCTCGGCGGTTGCGACACGACCCACTTGTAATTCCATCTGTTTCGACTAATTCGATTATTTCGACTAAGTTGGCGATCCAAAGGACTGGACCCATGGCAAGCTCCAATACACCTCCGGTAGTCCTGACAGTCCGGGATACCGAGCTGGCCAGGGAAGCCACACGCGCGATCGAGGCGCGCACGCCGTCTGCAACCGGGCGCGACATGCATCTCACCCTCGACGGCGACGCCCCGATCTCCCTGGAGCTTCCCGGCGGCGCCGCGGAGCTGATCACAGCACTGCTCAAGTCCATGGCCGAGGGCAAAAGTGTATTGCTGGTGCCGCAGGAGGAAGAGATCACGACGCAGAAGGCGGCGGATCTGCTCAACGTGTCGCGCCCGTATCTCGTCGGTCTGATCGACAAGGGTGAGCTGCCCGCTCGGATGGTCGGCACCCAGCGGCGCCTGCCGCTCGAAATCGTGCTGGAGTACAAGGCACGGTCCAAAGCGACGAGATCCATGGCGCTGCAAGAGATGGCGGATCTCGATCAGGGCCAGGCCCTACGGTGAGCCTGTCCGCGCTCATCGATGCGAACGTCCTCTACGACGCGACGACACGCAGCGCACTGCTCTACCTGGCGGCCGACGAACCTTTTCGTCCTCGATGGACCGAACAGATCCAAACCGAGTGGACGACTGCCTTGCTGCTGGCGCGCCCAGACATCGATCGCCGCAAACTCGACCGCACAAGAACTCATGGATCGCGCCTTACCAGATGCTCGAGTCGTCGATTTCGAACTCTTGATCTCGAGTCTGAACCTGCCCGATGTCGATGACCGGCATGTCCTGGCTGCGGCTCTTCACGCGCGTGCCGATGTCATCGTGACTTGGAACCTCAAGGATTTCCCGGCGAGCGTTCTGTCCGCTCGCTCGATCCTGGCCGAAACCCCAGACGACTTCATCTGCCGCCTGCTCGACTTCGATGCGGAGGCCGCCCTCGGTGCCCTGGAGGCGGACCGGCGCTCACTACGCAATCCACCGATGACGCCCCAAGTCTATGTGGCGATAATCGAGCGCGCGCGCCTCGTCAGCGCGGCCGCCCGGCTCCGGGCGCTCGGCGGCTCTCCCTGAACGGCGGCGATTTGCGGCGATGGCCAATGCGACTATAAGGCTCCCACACCACACGAAGGAACGCGCGGTGAAGCTGCTACTGCTCGCCATGTCAGGCGGGGCCATAGGCTCCGGCGCCCGCTATCTCGTCAACGTCGCGGCTGCGCGTGCCGTGGGCACGGCGTATCCGTGGTCGACGCTGACCGTGAACGTCGTCGGCTGCCTGCTGATGGGGCTCGTCACCGAGCTGGTGTTGCGCCGCTACGGCGGCTCCAGCGAGGCGAGGGTGTTCCTGGCGACCGGCATTCTCGGCGGATTCACCACGTTCTCGGCCTTCGCGCTGGATTTCGTCGCGTTGATGCGAGGTGGCGAGACGGTGGCGGCGCTCGGCTATGTACTTCTCTCGGTCGTGATCTCGATCACGGCTGTCATCGCGGGCCTCGCGCTCGGAAAGGCACTTTTGTGATGTCGGCCAGTCAAGAAGCGGGCAGCGATCGCATCGAGACGATCAAGGTGGTGGCCAAGGACGGCGGGCTGAGGGTCGACCGCTGGTTTCGCGCGCACTATCCCCTCGTCGGCTACACGCACCTGCAGAAGCTGCTGCGCTCGGGCCAAGTCCGGGTCAACTCCAAGCGCGTGCAGGCGAACGACCGCCTGGAGGCGGGCGACGAGATCCGCGTGCCCAAGGTCGTGCGCGAGCCTCCGGCAGCTAAGCCGAGCGTGAAGCCACCGCAAGGCATGTCGAAGGGCGACCGCTACCTGATCGAGCGAGCGATTCTCTACGAGGACGACCACGTGCTCGTTCTGAACAAGCCGTTCGGCCTCGCGGTGCAGGGCGGCACCGGCACCAAGAAGCACATCGACGGCATTCTCGCCGGCATGGCCGACCGTTTCGGCGGTGAACGGCCCCGCCTCGTCCATCGCCTCGACCGCGACACCACCGGCGTGCTGCTGGTCGCCAAGCACCGCCAGGCCGCGGCCAAGCTCGGCCGCACGTTCCAGACCCGCTCGGCGGCGAAAACCTACTGGGCGCTGGTGGTCGGCGTGCCGAAGCCGCCCCAGGGCAAGATCGAGGCGGCGCTGGTCAAGGCATCCGGCCCCGACGGGGACCGCGTGCGCAAGGCGCAGCCGGGCGAGCAGGAGGAGGCGATGCACGCCGCCACGCACTACTCCGTGATCGACCGCATGGGCCACAAGTGGGCCTGGGTGTCGCTGAAGCCGGTGACCGGCCGCCAGCACCAACTGCGCGCGCACATGGCGATGATCGGCAATCCCATCGTCGGCGACAACAAGTACGAGGGCGACAAGGAGCTGTCCGAGAGCATCGAGCCGAAGCTCCACCTGCACGCCCGCCGCCTGATCATCCCGCACCCCGCGATCGAAGGCGCCAGGATCGACGTCACCGCGCCCCTTCCCGAGCACATGAAGCGGACCTGGGAGACGCTCGGCCTCGACGCCGACAAGTTCGAGGCACGCGAGGACGGGTGATACGCCCCCTCTCCCACGCTCAAGCGAGCGATGTGGTCCCCTGGGTCACCATGCTGTGCCCCAGCTCCTCCTCGGCGAACAGGACGATATCGGCGCCGACCGATCGCAAGTAGGTGATCGCCTCCTCGGTATCGGCGCGGGCGACGGCGCGGATGTCCGGATTGACGGCTCGGACCGCCTCGATGATGTGGCCCGCCTCGAACGGATCGGGGATCGCCGAAAACAGATAGCGAGCCCCCTCGACGTCGACCCCTTCCAGGATCGACACCGCGCCGCCTTGGCCGTGGCGGGTCGCGATCCCCTTGCTCACGAGAGGCGCCAGCGCTGCCTCCTCCTCGTCGACGACGACCAGCCGGACGCCCTTCGCCAGCAAGTCCCTGACGACGACCGAGCCGACGCGACCGTGCCCGACGACGATGGCATGGCCACCAAGATGCCCGAGCGGCTCGGCCGTGGCCACCGCCGCTTCGGTTGGAGCTGCCGTCGCGGCCTTGACCGGCAGCGGCGCCTCGCCTTCGAGCCAATCGAGCAGCTTGAACAGGAGCGGATTGGAGATGATCGACAGGATCGAGCCGGCGACGACGAGATCGCGCGCCGTCTCCGGTACGATCTTGAGCTGCAGTCCTAGGACGATCAGGATGAAGGAGAATTCGCCGATCTGCGCGAGGCTCGCCGAGATCGTCAATCCCACGCTCTTGGGATGCCCGAAGGCTCGCACGATGAGATAGGCCGCGATCGACTTGCCGAGCACGATGATGAGGAACGTCACCAGCACCGCGAGAGGCGCAGACAGCAGAATGGCCGGATTGAACAGCATGCCGACCGAGACGAAAAACAGCACCGCGAAGGCATCGCGCAGAGGCAGCGTCTCGCGGGCCGCCTGGGTGCTGAGCTCGGATTCCGCCAGCACCATGCCGGCGAAAAATGCACCGAGCGCGAAGGACACGCCGAAAAGCTGCGCCGAGCCGTAGGCGAACCCGAGCGCGATCGCCATCACCACCAGTCTGAACAACTCGCGCGAGCCGGTGTGTGCGACGTAATGGAGTCCGCTCGGAATCACGCGCCGGCCGATCACGATCATCAGCGCGGCGAAGACGGCGACCTTGGCGATCGTCAGCAGCAGCGTGCCCCAGACGGAGGTGACGCCGAGCGCTTGAACCAGGGCGCCGCCGCTCGACGGGCTGGCCGGTGTGCCCCCCAGGAGGCCGGACAGGGCCGGCACCATCACCAGCGTGAGGACCATCACCAGATCCTCGACGATCAGCCATCCGACGGCGATCCGGCCTTTCTCGGTTTCGATCTGTCCGCGTTCCTGCAGCGCTCGCAACAGCACGACGGTGCTCGCGACCGAAAGCGCCAGGCCGAACAGTATCCCGGCCCCCCACGACCAGCCGAGAGCCCTGCCGAGCACGATACCCAGGCCGGTGGCGACGGCAATCTGTCCGATCGCCCCTGGGATGGCGATCGCGCGGACCGACAGCAGATCCTTCAGCGAAAAGTGCAAGCCGACGCCGAACATCAGCAGGATGACGCCGATCTCGGCGAGTTCGACCGCGATCTTCTGATCGGCGACATATCCAGGCGTGAACGGACCAATGACGATGCCGGCCGCGAGATAACCGACGATCGGCGGCAGCTTCACCCGCTGAGCCAGAAGGCCGAGCAACGAGGCGAGCGCCAGACCAATGGCAATGGTCGCGATGAGCGGCGTCTCGTGCGGCATTCACTCTCCCCTGTTGTGCTCCTTGACATGGGAACGATGCGCTCTAACCTGCTTCAGTGCCTTCATTTCCGCGACATCTACGTAACTCGCTGACCTAATGATCGAATCAGGTAGATCGCTTGCCGTGGGCGGTATCACTCGGCGGGTGAAGGCAGATGTGTCAACGCCGGAGCAAAATTGCATCGGCGGGCCGGAGGAATAATGCATCGGTCTTGAACGCAAGAAGGCCCCCGCGCGCGGGGGCCTTCTTGCGTTCGCGGCGTCTTTTTCAGTCCTGGCCGGCCGGCGCCGGTGTGTCGGCTTTGG
>CAMDBL010000170.1 GCA_945889015.1 Devosia equisanguinis | reverse complement strand
TCATGCTGCAGCTCGGCTATTTGGGATTGGCTGCCGCCTCCGTGTTTCTGATCTACACGATCGGCGAATCCTTCTCCGACTGAGCGCCCCCGACGAGCCTCGCATCACGATTGCGGACGCAGGGTCGACAGCCCCCGGGACGGGTGTCGTCGCCAGTCCAGCGTAGTGCTCGCGAATAGGCGCACCTCACACGGGAACCGGAAGCGACGACGGACGTTCTGAGCAATCAGTCCGGACGCGTTCTCCTGGTCATTGCCCTGCGTCCGGCAGGGCCCTGCACTTGTGCCCCCCCACGTGCAGGGCCCACTTGCGTCTGATGGCGTCCACGCGCAGGCGTCCGTTGCCGCGGGAGCGGGAAGTTGCGATCCTGCCTCCAGATCCGAGCGGCAAAGCTGGAGACGCCGATGCCTCAACTGCCCCCCGCCACACCCGGCGATCGGCTCGCCGACGTGGATACACCTGCCCTGATCGTCGACCTCGACGCGTTCGAGCGCAATCTCGGGCGCATGGCGGATGCCGTCGCCATGGCGGGAGTCCGGCTTCGACCGCACGCCAAGATGCACAAGTCGCCGATCATCGGCTTGAAGCAGATCGCGCTCGGTGCCGTCGGCGTGTGCTGCCAGAAGGTCTCGGAAGCGGAGGTGATGGTACAGGGTGGGATCGGCGACGTGCTGGTTTCCAACGAGGTCGTGGGCTCACGCAAGCTGGCGCGGCTGGCGGCTCTCGCGCGCCAAGCGCGGATCGCGGTGGTGGTCGACGACGAGGCGATGATCGACGCCCTCGCCGCCGCTGCGGCAACGGCCGGCGTCACCGTCGGCGTCCTGGTGGAGATCGATGTCGGCGCGAACCGGTGCGGCGTCGCGCCTGGCCCCGCGGCGGTGCGGCTGGCGCAACGGATCGCGGGTGAAGCGAGCCTTCGCTTCGACGGCCTGCAGGCCTATCACGGTCGCGCGCAGCATCTTCGATCCGCCGAGGAGAGGCGCGCAGCCATCGCGAGCGTGTGCGTCGACGTACGGCACACCAAGGCGGCGCTGGCGGAGGCCGGGCTGGCGTGCCCGACGGTCACCGGTGCGGGCACGGGGACGTTCGAGCTGGAGGCGGCGAGCGGTGTCTTCGATGAGCTGCAGGCGGGCTCCTACTGCTTCATGGACGCCGACTATGCCCGCAACCGGAAGTCGGACGGCACTTTCTTCAACACCTTCGAGCACGCTCTGTTCGTCTCGGCGACGGTGATGAGCACGCCTCGGCCCGAACGCGCGGTCCTCGACGCGGGTCTCAAGGCGCTCGCGTTCGATTCAGGTCCGCCCGAGACCGTGGGGATCGCCGGCGCGGTCTATGAGCGGCCCTCCGACGAGCACGGTTGCCTCGACGTCACCACCTGCAACGCGCGCCCGAAGCTCGGCGACAAGATCCTCCTGATACCCGGCCACTGCGATCCGACCGTCAACCTGCATGATTGGTATGTCGGCGTGCGCGGCTTGGCGTCGTCGCAGCCTCGCGTCGAGTGCGTCTGGCCGGTGGCCGCGCGCGGCGCGCTGTTCTGAGTTCAGGAACTCGGGTCGTCGATCGTCGGCGTCGGCTTGGCGAGATTGCGCAGCGCGTCGCCGTCGCGAATGTCGATCGTCGCGCCGGTGACCTTGACCTTGTAGTGCACCAGCGCCGCGAACGATCGCGACAGAACCTCGGGTGCCATGCCCAGGCGCGAGGCCAGAACCTTCTTCTCGAACGGCAGCTCGAAGCGCGATGCGCCACCGATCTCGGTCTGGTAGGCGAGCAGCCAGTTGGCGAGCCGCTCCAGACCCGACCTCAATTTCTGGTTCTTCAGTTCCTTCACCACCATCCGATAGGCCTCCGCCAGATCGCAGGCGAGGCAGCGGGCGAAGGCGGCATCGTCGGCGAAGCACCGGCGCACCGCGTCGGCGGAGATCATCAGGATGCGTGCCGGCGTCAGCGAGCGGGCCGATTTCAGGTAGACCCGATCGAGCACCACGGCCGCCATGATGAAGCACTGGCCGGGGCCGAGCACGGAAACCGTCGACTCGCGGTCGCGATAGTCGGAGAAAACCTCGACTTTTCCGTCGACCACAACGTGCAGAAAATCCGCGGGCTCGCCCTCGCGCACCAATTCGACGCCGGCGGGGAAACGCTGCAGGAACGAGGCGTGGAGCATCGCGTCGACACGCTGCGGCTCGACGCCCGTGAAAATGCGCAGTCCGCGCATTTGCTCGATTTCATCGGCTCGCACGAGTCAGACTCCCCTCGCGGCTTCGCCCCTGAAATACAGGCTTGCGATTGACCAAAGTCAAGCATCCACTTGTCTATGGGGCCGCGGCGATCCGCACCATTCGTCGGCTGTGAATGATCTCGGTCTACCAGAGGCTTGAAAATCGCATCGAGGGGCTGTCGCGGTCGAATTGCGTCGCACGAAAGAAGTCGAGCCCGGTCAGACGTAGGACAGGATCAGGTAGGCGCCGAGCATCAGCGTCGTCCAGAGCGCCATCGTGCCCGTCGGCCAGGGGCGACCGAGGACGCCGTCGGGGCCGTGTGTGTACCGCAGGACTCGGGCGAGCGCCCGGCCACCGCCGCATGTGACCCTCAAGATGCGATCCCAGGCCGCATCGCCCGTGCTGTCCAGGCCGCGCAGCACGAAGCGGCCGAGACGCCGCCAGAGCCAATCGGTATCGAGCGTGATCGTCAGGGTGCGCTTCAGTTGGTCGAGCATCAGGAAAAAGGCGAGGCCGGAGAACAGCAGCAGCTGCAACTGGAACACGACGTGCGACCACGTATAGGGCACGTAGTCGACCCGATAGGGCAGCAGCACGTACAGCGGTCCCGGCAGCAGTCCGATGCCGATGCACAGCGCCGACATCAGCAGCATGGCGAGACGCATGTTGAGCGGCGGCTCGGCGGGCCGAAGGCCCGAGTCCTTTTGGAAGAACACGAACCAGGGGAACTTGATGCCGGCGTGCAGGAAGACGCCGGCGGAGGCCGCGGCGAGCAGGAACCAGACCGTCGCCAGATGCTGATCCGCCGCGCTCTGCGAGATCATGGATTTCGACACGAAGCCAGACGTGGCGGGAAACGACGAAATCGACAGGGCACCGATGATTCCAAACAGGCAGGTGAGCGGCATCGTGCGGAACAGGCCGCCGAGATCCGTGCACTTGCGCTTGCCTGTCATCAGCAGCACCGAACCCGCCGACATCAACAGCAGGGCCTTGTAGATGATGTGGGTGAAGGCGTGTGCGGCGGCCCCGTTAAGCGCCATCTCGGTGCCGATGCCGATGCCGGTCACCATGAACCCGACCTGGTTGACGATCGAGTAGGCGAGGATCCGCCGCATGTCGTTTTCCAGGATCGCATAGACGATGCCGTAGAAGACCATGAACAGGCCGATCGGTATCAGGATCTCGGTGCCCGGAAAGCCGCGCAACAGGACGTAGACGGCAGTCTTGGTGGTGAAGGCCGACAGGAACACCATGCCCGACCAGGAGCTCTCCGGGTAGGCGTCGGGCAGCCAGGCGGCGAGTGGGGGCGCGCCCGCATTGATCAGGAAGCCGGCCAGGATCAGCGCGCGGGGCATTGTGCTCGCATCCATGCTCGTGAACGCGATGCTGCCGGTCGCCTGCACCTCGCCCGCGATTCCCGCCATCAGCAGGACGCCGCCGAGCAGATGGACGATGGCGTAGCGGAACGCCGAGTGCTCGGCGCCACGCCTCCCGCACAGGATGACGAGCGTCGAGCCGATCGCCATCAGCTCCCAGAATACGAACAGGGTGATGAGATCACCGGCCAGCACCGCGCCGATCGCGCTTCCGGCGTAGGCGAGGGCCGCGGAAAGCTCCATGGTGCGGGTCTGACCCAGCGCGAACAGGGCTCCGGCGAACGCCATGATCGCAAACACGAGGGCGAACAGGCGTGAGAGCTTGTCGACCTTGACGATGATCAGGTCGTAGCCGAGGACGGAAGCCTGCAGCGTGCCTCCTTCCGGCAGTGTCCAGACCATCCACAGCGTGATCGTCGTCACCGCGAGAAGCCAGACATTGCGCAGGCGGCCGCGCATCAGCGGCAACAGCAGCGCGCCGAGGATCAGGACCAGTCCGGGCGGGATCAGGCTAGTGGTCATAGTAGGTATCCGGCCGCTTGAGGAGGTGTCCGAGCAGCTTGGCGAGAACAACCAGCACCACGCAGGCGGCGAAGCCGTACCAGGCGCCGAAGCCGAACGTGCCGTCGATGCCGAAGTGTGGGTGGTGCTCGACGAAAAGATCGAGGACGACGAGGCCGGCCAGGACTACGGCGGACGCTATCCACAACACGCGGATGGTGCTCTCGCGCACGAGCCAATGGGCGGTGTCGGGGAGAGGATCGGGCGGGCTACTCATCGTGTCCCCGTCGAGAGCATCAGGTTGGCGAGAGCGAGCGGGATGTCGGGTGCGAGAAAGAGGGCGATCGAGGCCGTGGCCGTGATCACCATCGCGAGCACCATCGGGAACGGCGCCTCGCCGTGGTCGTGGCCATGATCATGATGATGGCTGACGGCGGCCCCAACCGCGTGCGCGTGCACGGGCTCGACGAAGAACGCGCGGAACAGGATCGGCAGGAAGTAGGCGGCGTTGAGGACGGTGGAGACAATGATCACGGCCACCGGCAGCCACTGGCTCGTCTGCATCGCACCCGACAACATCATCCACTTGCCGTGGAATGCGGCGGTGGGAGGCAGCCCGATCATGCCGAGTGCGCCGATCGCGAAGGCACCCATCGTCCACGGCATCTTCCAGCCGATGCCGTCGAGCTCGCTGATCTCGGTTTTGTGCGCGGCGGTATAGATGGCGCCCGCCGCGAAGAACAGCGTGATCTTGGACACGGCGTGGGCCGCGATGTGCATGGCCCCGCCCGCGACCGAGATCGGGGTCAAGATCGCGGCGGCGAGCACGACGTAGGAGAGTTGCGACACCGTCGAGTAGGCAAGGCGCTTCTTCAAGTTGTCCTGGCGCAAGGCCACCAAGGAGGCGAGGATCACGGTCGCACCCGCCGCCCACATCAGCCACGATGCCGCCCCGTTCGCCGCGAGGCGCTCCACCCCGAACACGTAGACGACGACCTTCAACACCGTGAAGACGCCGGCCTTGACGACGGCGACCGCATGCAGCAGCGCGCTGACGGGGGTCGGCGCCACCATCGCGGCGGGAAGCCAGAAGTGCAGCGGCATCAGCGCCGCCTTGCCGATGCCGAACATATACAACGCGAGCAGCGTGCCGATCAGCGCCGGCTCGAGGCTGTCGGGCAGGATACCGGCGGGCTTGAAGTCGAGCGTGCCCGCGAGCATGCCCGTCCCGACGATCGCCGGCAGCAGCAGCAGCATCGACGAGCCGATCAGCAGGATGAGATAGATGCGCCCGCCGCGTACTGCTTCCGGCGTCGCCTTGTGCGTCACCAGCGGGTAGGTGGACAGCGTGAGCAGCTCGTAGAACAGGAACAGCGTGAACAGGTTCGCCGCGAAGGCGAGGCCGATCGCCGACCCGATCGCCACGGCGAAGCAGACGTAGAACGACGCCTGCCGGGGCGCGTCGTTGCCGCGCCTGTAGCCGATCGAATAGATCGCATGGACGATCCACAGCGAGCCGGCGACGAGGGCGAACAGCAGGCCGAGGGGCTCGACCTTGAACGCGATCCGCAAGCCCGGCACGACGTCGATGAGGGCGCGCTCGGGCCGCTCGCCGGCAACCACGGCGGGGAGCAGCGACCACACCAGCAGCGCGAGGATGGCCGAGGTGGCGAGCGTCGCCGCCTCGCGCGGGTTCGGCCGCCGATGCAGCAGCGCAATCACCAGCGCGCCGACGAACGGCACCGCGATGGCGAGCATAATATGCGTGCCGAGCGGAAGCGAGATCATTGTTTGAGACCCCCGAGCAGGCCCTCGGCGGCTTTGCGCGCGATGCTGGCGGAGGCTTCGGTGTCGATGCCGAAATAGACCGTCGCCGCCGACAGCAGCAGCAACGGCGCCAGCATCGACCATGGCGGGTCCTTGGCCTCGGCCACCCGGCCGCAGGGCTCGCGGAACCAGGCCACCTCCACCACACGGCCGATGTAGACGACGGCGAGCAGCGAACTCGCTAGAATCAGAAACACCAGCGGCCACCAGCCCCTGTCGAAGGAGCCGACCGCCAGATACCATTTCGACACGAAGCCGGCGGTTCCCGGCACGCCGATCAGCGACAGCCCGCCCAGCACGAACGCCGCCATCGTCACCGGCATCGTCCGTCCGATGCCGGAGAGCTCGTCGAGCTTGACGGTGCCGACCCGATAGAGGACGGCGCCGAGCGCCAGGAACAGGGCGGTCTTCATCACCGCGTGGTTGAACAGGTGGACGATGCCGCCCGTCAGTCCGGCGGCGTTGGCGAGGCTGATGCCGAGCGTGATGTAGCCGATCTGCGCCAGCGACGAATAGGCCAGCATCCGCTTCAGGTTGTTCTCGAAGATGGCGAGCAGCGAGGCGATGAACATGGCCGCCACCGACAGCGCCAGCATGATCTCGGCGATCGGCAGCGACTTGAAGTCGAGAGCGACGCCGAAGATCGAAAAGAACAGCCGCAGCAGCACGTAGATTGCAACTTTCGTCGCGGTGCCCGCGAGGAAGGCGGTCGCGACCGAGGGGGCGTGCGCGTAGGCGCCGGGGAGCCAGACGTGCAACGGAAACAACGCCAGCTTGAGGCTGATCCCGACCGTGAGGAACGCCAAAGCGGCGAGGACAGGGCGGCTGCTCTCCGCGGCGGCCGGACCGAGCCTGCTGGCGATGTCGACCATGTTGAGGCTGCCCGTCACGAGGTACAGCAAGCCGATGCCGATCACGTAGAAGGTGGCGCCGATGGTGCCCATCACCAGGTACTGGTATGCGGCGAGCAGCGCTCTGCGGTCGCGCCCGAGCGCGATCAGCACGTAGGTCGACAGCGAGGAGATCTCGAGGAACACGAAGACGTTGAAGGCGTCTCCGGTGATCGTGATGCCGAGCAGGCCCGTCAGGCACAGCAGGTACATGGTGTAGAACCAGGCCTGCTTGTCGCCGTCGATCTCGTAAGCGACGCTGCGCCGGGCGAACGGCATGATGACCGCCCCGACCGCGGTGATCAGCACGAGCACGAAGGCATTCAGCGTGTCGACGCGATACTCGATGCCCCACGGTGGCGCCCAGCCGCCAAGATGATACGAGATCGGACCGCCAGCCAGCACTTGGCGCAGCAGCAGGATCGAGATCACCGGCAGCGTCCAGGCGACCACGAGCGCGAACAGCCAGGCGGGCGTGCCACGCCGGAACAGAGCGCACAGCAGCGCGCCGAACAGTGGAACCACCACTTGCAGCGCGGGAAGGTGGGGCAGGAGCGTCATCACTCCTCCCCTTCCCTGGAAAAGATCTCGTCTTCCTCGATCGTACCGTAGGCCTCGTTGATGCGCACGACGAGCGCCAGTCCGAGCGCGAGGGTTGCCACCCCGACAACGATCGCCGTCAGGATCAGGACGTGGGGAAGTGGATTCGAGTAGACCTTGAAATTGGGTGAAAGGATCGGGGCCGTGCCGCCCAGGATCTTGGCGGGCTCGATGTAGAGCAGGTAGACGGACGTCTGGAACAGCGACAGACCGATCAGCTTCTTGATCATGTTGCCGCGTGCGATGACGATATAGAGGCCAGCGACCATCAGGAAGATGGTCACGACATAATTGTAGTGCGCGGCGAGGGTCTGCACGGTCTGCATCAGCGCCCCCGCTCGACGAAGGCGTAGAAAATGGCGGTCATGGTCGCGGACACGGTGATCAGTACTCCGATCTCGACGGTGAAGATCCCCCACTCGTGGCCATGCACGCTGTCGTGAGCCAGGCGTGTGTAGTCGAGAAAGTTCACACCGGTGAACAAGCTGGCGACGCCGGTTCCGGCGTAGATCAGCACACCAACGGGGATCAGGCGCTCCACCAGCCACTGAGGAGCGATACGCTTGGCCGCTTCGACACCGAACACCAGCGCATAGACGATGATCATCGCGGCAGCGATGACGCCGGCCTGGAAGCCGCCGCCGGGACCGGATTCGCCGTGGAACTGCACATAGAGTGCAAACAGCAGGATGAAGGGCAGCAGCAGCTTCACGCCGATGCGCAGGATGGGGTCGAGCTTCATGCGCTGCCCCCCGCGCCCGTCTGGTCCGCGCGAGACCGCGACGATGCCCGTCTGCGGCCGCCCCTCAGCAGCAGCATGACGCCGATGCCCGCCGTGAAAATCACCGTCGTTTCCCCCAGTGTGTCGTATCCGCGATAGTCCGCCAGCGTGGATGTCACCACGTTCGGCACCATCGTGTCCTTCATGCTGTCGTTCAGGTATTTGGGCGCGACGTGCTTGTGGATGACCGCATCGGGCGTTCCGAACGGCGACAGCCCGATCGTTCCCCACACCAGCGTGCCGCCGACGACCGCGGCGACGAACAGCGGCAGCAGCGCGGTGTGAGCCGGCTTCTGCTCGAGCTTCTTGGTGTGATGCAGCGTCGCCAGCAGGAAGACGGTCGAGACGCCTGCTCCGACGGACGCCTCTGTCATGGCGACGTCGACCGCGTCGAGGACGATCAGTACACTCGACATCAAGAAGCTGTAGACGCCGGTCAGCATCACCACGCCGAACAGATTGCGCTGTCGGATGACGCCGATGGTGATCGCGGCGAGCAGGGTCAGCAGGACCGTGTTGATGAGGGCTTCCACGATGCGCGCTCCTATCGTGCCGCGCCGGTGGGCGAGGGATCGGACGCGACAGCCCCCACCGCATCGCCGTTCGCCGTCTCGTGATGCTCGCGGCGGTCCTCCGCCAGTCGAGGTTCAATTCCGACGTGCAGGGCTGCTTGTGCCAAAGCGTGCGTGATGACGGGCCCGGTGAAGAACAGCAGTGCCGCGATGAACAGCAGCTTGAGCGCGACGAGGGAAAGACCCGCCTGCAGCATCAGCCCGGCGAGCAGCAGCCCCGCACCGAGAGTGTCGGTCACACTCGCCGCATGCATGCGCGTGAAGACGTCGGGCATGCGGACGAGGCCGATCATGCCGACGAGTGTGAAGAACGAGCCCGAGCCGATCAAGAGCCAACTCGTAACGTCGATCGCAACGCCCATCATGGCGAGGTCTCCGCGTCGTGGGCGAGATCGCCGTGGCGGAAAAACTTCAAGATCGCCAGCGTGCTGATCAAGTTCAGCAGGCCGTAGGTCAGCGCGACATCGAGCCATTCGGGACGGCCGGTGAGGAAGCCGACCACGGCCAGCAGCAGGATGGCGAGCGTGCCGATCGAGTTGCCTGCCAGCACGCGATCGAACAGCGTCGGGCCAGCCAGCGCTCTGACGATCGCCAGCACCAAGGCCACGAGAATGGAGATCGCCGCGGTCGTGAACATCAGTGGCTCCCTTCGAACCGGGTCACGCGTGCATCCATGCCGCCCTGCTCGAGGTCGATGGCGCCCTCGCGCACGAGGGCGTGGACGGTCAACACGTTGCCGCGGACGCCTGTGGTGATCGTTCCGGGCGTCAAGGTGATCGAGTTGGCGTAAGTCGTGATGCCGACGGCCGTGCGCTGCGTGGCGTTGACGCGGGTCATCGTCGGCGAGATCTGTAGTCGCGGATGCAGGATGATCCGGGTGACCGCCCAGCCCGACTTGCAGATTTCCCAGACGAGCCAGGGAAAGAACGTGACCGCGCGGCCGATGAGATGAGCGGGATGGCCCTCGCGGTCGACGGCGCCCATATAGACGGCGACCGCCACGCAGATGAGTGAGCTTGCGACGCCAGCCGAAAGCAAGAACGGGGTGTAGTGACCCGACAGAGCAAGCCAGAACAGGAAGAGTGCGAGGGCGAGGCTCACGTAGCGCATGCGACGCCCTCCGCAGGATCGGCACCCGACAAGGCCGCGGTGACCGAGGCACGCCGCAACGGTCGAGCGAGGATGATGTCGACGCCGGCCGAGCGAACCAGCGCTCGGGTGTCGGG
>CAMDBL010000169.1 GCA_945889015.1 Devosia equisanguinis | reverse complement strand
GCTCGTTGCCGAGAGGCTCGACGCCGAGGCTTTTGAAGAGCGGATGCTCGGCCAGCTCCGCTTCCGGGATCAGGTGCATGTACCCGAACCGGCGCGGGTCGTTGTAGATCACGACCGAGCCGCTCGACATGTGGAATACGGCGTGATCGTGCACGGGATCGGCGCCGGTATCGTAGGTGAAGGCGGCGAGGGGTTCTCCTCTCCCCTCCCCCTCGCGGGGAGGGGTTGGGGGTGGGGGCAATCCCGACGGCTGCTGTTCTGCCATTCCCCCCTCCCTGGCCCTCCCCCGCAGGGGGGTCGGGGGCGCGCGATGCGGAGAGGGAGTGACAATCGAAAACCGCCCGCTCATGCCCAGATGCATCACCAGCATCTCGCCGGAATCTAGCCGCCCCATCAGATATTTCGCGCGCCGTCCCAGATGGGTGAGCGTGCGCCCCTCGATGCGCTCGACGAACCGATCCGGGAACGGAAAGCGCAGGTCTGGCCGGCGCTGCTCGACGCGCTCAAACCGTGCCCCCGCCATCACGGGCTCCAGACCCCGCCGTACTGTCTCGACCTCGGGCAGCTCGGGCATCAGCGAGCCGTCATGTGATCGCAGCCAGCCGGGTGTCGAGCGAGAGCACGAGGCACCAGTGCGGCTCGAAGTCGGCGCCGAGCGGCCAGATGAAGGGCTTGAACGTCTCCAGCATCACCGTCTCGTAGCGCTTGAACCAGTCGGCGCGGCACAGCACGAACTTGGTTGCCGCCACGATCGTCTCGCGGTCGATGATGCACAGCACCGCCATCTCCGGGTGCGTCTCCAGATACGCCTGCACCGTCACCATCAGCGTCGGGTAGCCGGGGTGCAGCATGTCGTCGAGCACGATCAGCCCGGCGTCGTCGATGACCTGGGTCGCGAGCTCGAGGTCCTGCGCCAGCGCCTTGCGCGAATGCTCTCCGTCGATGTGGAACAGCCGCACCTTGCCGCCGCCGAGCTTCGCCAGCAGCGCCTCGGGCGTGGTCTCGTTGGAGTTGACCTTCCAGGTGATGCGCTTGTCGTCGGGCACGCCGTGCTTGGCGCAGTTCGCCTCGAAGCGATCCTCGACCTCCGGGTTCGGCCACTCGAAGATGTCCATGCCCAAGGCCTTCTCGCCGTCCTTCAGGCAATGGGCGAGCGCGATGAAGAAGCGGCCCTCGAAGGCCCCGATCTCGGCGACGTGGCCCTCGACACCCATCTCGTTCTGGATGCGCATCAGCCCGCCGGTGATGGCGGCGGCGAAGCGCGAGGACATGCCGACCACGCGCTCATAGCCGGCGGCGAGATAGGCGTCGGCGGCGACGATACCGGTGTGGGCGACGATCGGGATGGTCATTGAGGCACTGATCCCTTGCTTCCGATTTCTCGTTCGGGGAGCGTGCACATTTGCCACGGCGTGAACCATGACGCCAGCATCCGCATTCAGCCGACCTTCGCGCCCAAGTCGCCAGCCAGCGCAGACGGCCAGCGCCGTCAGGGACAAGCCTGCGACCGAGATCCCGCCCTGGCACTGGGAGATGGTGTCCTCTCGGACGACAGTCTACCCCGCCCGGCACCGATATGACACAGTTGTGGCTTAGGGAGCACGCTCGCGGGTCTCGCTGCCGGCCGCGACGGAGGGAAAGGTTCCAGACGGATGCAAGCCTACACGTTCGACAGGGCTATCGCGGGCGCCTTCGTGCGATTCGCCGGCGGGTTCTGGCGCGGGCCGACCGCGACGCGGGCCTGGACGCTGACCATCGGCCTCGCGCTGTGCCTGACCGCCTCGACCGCAGTGACGGTGGGCGTCAACCGCTGGCAGCGCTGGTTTTTCGATGCGCTCGAGCGCAAGGACGCGGAGACCGCAAGCCTCGCCGTCCTGGTATTCCTTGGATTGATCGCATTGACTGCGGCGATCGGCGTCGGCATCGTGTTGACGCGCGAGACGCTGCAGGTGCGCTGGCGCGCCTATCTGGTCGAGAAGCTGGTCGGCGTCTGGATCGGCAACAACCGCTTCTATCATCTGGCCGCGACCCATACCGAGCCCGATAACCCCGAATATCGCATCTCCGACGACACCCGCTGGGCAACCGAGCCGCTGACCGATCTCGTCATCGGCGCGTTCTCGGCGATTATCGGTGCGGCGGCGTTCATCTCGATCCTGTGGTCGGTCGGCGGCAGCTATGCCTTGAAGCTCGGCGGCGCGACGCTGACGATCCCGGCCTACATGGTGCTGGTCGCACTCGCCTATGGTGCCATCGCCTCGGGCCTGATGATGTGGATCGGGCGCGCGCTGGTCGGCTGCGTCGCGCGCAAGAACGCGTCCGAGGGCGAGTTCCGCTTCGCGCTGATGCGGATGCGCGAGAACGCCGAGAGCGTGGCGCTGATGGGCGGGGCCGCGAGCGAGCAGCGCACACTGACAGGGCTTTATGATGTGGTGGTGCAGCGCTGGCTGGCGCTGGTGCGCCAGCACGGCAGGCTGACCTGGGTCACCAACTCGAGCGGCCCGATGATCCCGATCGTGCCGTTGCTGTTCGCGGCGCCGAAATACTTCTCGGGCGAGTTCACGCTCGGCGAGGTGGTGCAGTTGGCGGCCGCATTCGTGCAGGTGCAGCTCGCCATTTCCTGGATCGTCGACAACTATAACCGCCTCGCCGAGTGGTTCGCCTCCGCGCGACGCGTGATGGACATCGTCGATGCCGGCGAGGCGCTGGATACCAGGATCGCCTGCCTCGGCGACGGCCGGATCGCGCTCAAGCCCTCCGCCGACGGTGCGCTGAGAATTCACGCGGTCGAGGTGACGGACACGGCAGGGCGAACCCTGGTCGCGGCCGACGGCCTTTCGATCCCGGCCGGCGCGCATGTGCATGTTCACGGCTCGACCAGCGCGGGTAAGTCCTCTCTGGTCAAGGCCATTTCGGCGCTGTGGCCCTGGGGGCGCGGACGGATCGAGGTGCCTGCGGGCGCGCGGGTGATGGTGGTGCCGCAGAAGCCGTACCTGCCGACCGGCACACTGCGGCATGCGCTGCTCTATCCCGATCCATCGACGGCGGTGAGCGAGGCGGACGTGCAGCGCGTGCTGGCCGACGCAGGCCTCGCCCATCTGGCGCCGCGGCTCGATCAGGTGGAGCGCTGGGACCAGATGCTCGGCAACGGCGAGCGGCAGCGTCTATGTCTTGCCCGGGTGCTGATTCACAAGCCCGAGGTGGTGGTGCTGGACGATGCGCTCGCCGCGCTGGACGAGGCGGCGCAGGAGAGCCTGGAGGCGGTGATCGCGAAACGGCTGCCGAAGGCGACGCTGATCAGCCTGAGCCAACGCCCGCGTCCCGTCAGCGGCGGGCTGATGCGGTTCGAGCTGGTGCGTGGGGAAAAATGGGCGAAGGTTCAGGCGGTGGCTGCGGTCTGATCGCGTTTCCCTCTCCCCGTTGCGCTATCGCGTGCAGGGAGAGGGAGACCTCAAAACAGCCTGCCACCGTTCGGCACCTTCAGATCCGGCGAGAACAGCACCACGGCGCCGGCTTCGTCGGGGAAGCCGAGCGTCAGCACCTCCGACATCAGCTTGCCGATCTGGCGCGGGGGGAAGTTGACCACCGCCGCCACCTGCCGTCCGACGAGCTGCTCTGGCGTGTAGTGCACCGTGAGCTGCGCCGAGCTCCTCTTGATGCCGATGTCCGGTCCGAAATCGATCCGGAGCTTGATCGCGGGCTTCCTCGCTTCCGGGTAGGGCTCCGCCTCGACGACGGTGCCGACACGGATATCGACCTTCATGAAGTCGTCGTAGGTGATCGTGGGCGCGGGAGCGGATGCGGTCATGCGACGGCCTCGATAACGGTGTCAGACGCGAAGACGCTGCCACCGTTGCAAGACATTTGTCGAGGAGGCCGTTTCAAATCTGCGCGGCGGGATCGGGCACCGCGTCGGTGCGAGGACGGCGCCCGCGTCCGCACGAGGTCACCAGTCCCACGACGCGGCCGGCAAAGCCGAGGGCGTCGTCGACGACCCGCAGCGTCCGCTCGCCGCTCCGCAGCCGCCGGTCGAGGGCTGCCATCGTGCGCGAATGACCGGGATCCTCGTCGTCGAGCCAGGTGCGAAACACGGACGCATAGACCGAGCCGAGGCCCGCGACCCGCGCCAAGCCGCCGGGGCCGCCGGTGTCGATGCCCGAAGCCTGCAGCATCCAGTGCTGCGAGGCCAGGAACGAGCGCAGCATGGCCGGATCCGGGGGCGCCCCGCCCGGCCGCATGATCGAGCGCAGCGCCCGCTTGTAGGGCGCGAGCGCGTCGAATCGGCTCATCACCACCTCGAACACGGCATCCCGCGCCGCCTGCCCTTCCGTGCGGGACGGCACGCGGCGCAGCATGTCGTCGTCGATGGCGCGGGCGAAGGCCGAAAGGATCGCACCCTTCGAGGCAAAGTGCACCTTGAGGTCGACCAGCCGCTGGCCCGCCGCTTCCGCGATGTCGAGCAGGGTGATGTCGCCCCACGGCTTCTCCGCGGCGAGCCGCATCGCCGCGGCGATGATCCGGCCCTTGTCGGTGGTTTCGTCGATCATGGTGGCGCTCCGATGCTGACAGCCTCCCTGAACGTAGGAGACGAGCCGCCGGATTGCCAGCTCCGGACAGCTCGGGGGCTGACCTCGTCTCGCCGATGTGGTTAGTCTTCGAGCAAGTAACGACTTCCAGGGAGGACGACCCCGTGACCGATGCCCCAGCCGATCTCAGCGCCGCCGACGAGGCCCGCCGCAAGGCGATGCTCGCGCTCGACGTGAAGGCGCTCGACGTCCTTCTCGACGATGGCCTCATCTACATGCACTCGAGCGGCGTCACCGACGACAAGTCGGCCTACTTGAAAGGCGTCGGCTCGAAGCTGTGGGAGTACAAGTCGATCCGCACCGAGGACGAGCGGACGACCGTGCGCGGCGACACCGCCACCGTGTTCTGCCACATGATGATCGACCTCTTGTCGAACGGCGAGACCAAGAAGGTCGACAGCAACGCGCTGCTGGTTTGGACCAGGGCGTCCGGGAGCTGGAAGCTGCTCTCGGTGCTGTCGAGCGCCCGGAAATGAGCTGTCCGACCTCTGGTCTGACACCGTTAAGAAGTCGGGGGTTACGAAATCGGGGGAGGCTCATATGCGCAAGCTGACGCTCGGCGACGTCACGGTCGAGGGCATCGAGGAGGCGGTAATGCCGTTCCTCGAGCCGAAGCTGTTCTTTCCCACGCTGTCCGACGCGGTGCTGGAGGAGAACCGCGCCTGGCTCGAGCCGAGCCACCTCGATCCCAAGACCGGCAAGCTGCTGTTCGCGTTCCAGAGCCACCTGATCCGCACCAGGCACCACAACATCCTGATCGACACCTGCGTCGGCAATCACAAGCCGCGCGAGCGCTATCCGTTCTGGCACATGACGGCGTCGGACAAGTACGAGAGAAGCTTCAAGGCCGCTGGCCTCACCTTCGCCGACATCCATTTCGTCATGTGCACGCATCTGCACATCGACCACGTCGGCTGGAACACCCGGCTCGAGAATGGCCGCTGGGTGCCGACGTTCCCCAACGCGCGCTATCTCGTCGCCGACCGCGAGCTGGCGTTCTGGCTCGAGAAGGAGAGGTCGGAGCCCGGCCTGTGGCCGTGGATCACCGACAGCGTGCTGCCTGTGATCGCGGCCAGGCAGATCGATCAGGTGACGAGCACGCACCAGTTCTCCGACGACATTCGACTGATTCCGACGCCGGGGCACACGATCGATCATTTCTCGGTCCACGTGGGCCGCAAGGGCAGCGACGCCATCCTCGCCGGCGACATGATCCACTCGCCGCTGCAGGCGCGCTATCCCGAGCTCGGCATGCGCGCAGACCACGACAGCGCCGAGGCCGGCCGCTCGCGACGCCGCGTGCTGGGCGATATCTGCGACAGCTCGACGTTGCTCTGCCCGGCCCACTTCACCACGCCCGTCGGCCGCATCACCCGCTGGGGCGAGGGCTTCCGCTTCGTCGAGGCGTGAACGAGCCTGACCGGGTGGCTTGACCCGCCCTCCTCCCCGAGCGCACGCGAGGTCCGGGGACTGGAGCGCCGACGGAATGTTCCCGACATCTCCTCCCCGAGCGCACGCGAGGTCCGACCTACGCTCGCTTCAACCTGACCACGGCGGCGTCGAGCGCCGACAGGAAGCGCGAGCGGTCGGTTTTCGCGAACGGTGGCGGTCCGCCCATCTGGTCGCCGCCCGCGCGCAGATCCTGCATAATGGCCCGCGTCGCGAGCGCGCTGCCGATCGATGAATCCGTGAACGGCTTGCCGTTCGGCGCAATCACCGTGGCGCCGGCCTTGAGGCTGCGGCCCGCGAGGGGAATGTCGGCGGTGATGACGATCGCGTGTGCGTCGGCGTTCTCCGCGATCCAGTCGTCGGCCGCGTCGGCCTTCTTGTCGTCGACCACGATCTGGCGCACCAGCGGATCGACAGGAATGCGCATCCACGAGTTGGCGACGATCCGCACAGGGAGCTGATAGCGCGATGCGACGCGATACACCTCCTCCTTCACCGGACACGCATCGGCGTCGACGAGAATGCGGAGGATGTTGGCGTCGGAAGGAGCTGCAGGAGCGTCAGACGTCATGTCGGCTACCTCCCCACCGCCGCGCGCCGCAGCCGGTCGTTGATGGCTTCGCCGAGGCCCTCGCTCGGGATCGGCATGACGGCGATGCCATCCACACCCGTCGCGTCGAGCGCGCGCAATGCGGCGAACAGGTTGGCGGCGGCTTCCATCAGATCCCCCGCCGGGCTCAGATTGACCGCGGGACCGGCGGTCGGCAGAGGCGAAGAGCCGAACGCCAGCAGTGCCTCGCCAGCTTGCACATCCACCGCCTCGAGCCGCACCCGCGCGCGCGGTGCGTAGTGGCTGGCGAGCTGGCCGGGCGACATCGGCTTGTCACTACCGTCTAGAGCGCGCCGCACCTTGGCTCCCAGTATAGTCTCGATGACCTCGGTCGGCACCGCGCCAGGCCTGAGCAGGACGATCTCATCGCCGGTCGCGTCGAGCACGGTCGACTCGACCCCGTGCGCCGTCGGCCCGCCGTCGAGGATCAGGGCGAGGGGAGGGGGACTCGTCTCGAAATCCTCTGCCACGTGCCGGGCCATGGTGGCGCTGACATGTCCCGATCGGTTGGCCGAGGGAGCGGCGACGGGGACGCCTGCCGCGATCAGTACTGCGCGGGCGATCGGGTGATCAGGGATGCGGATCGCCACCGTGTCGAGGCCTGCGGTGACGAGCTCCGATAGCCCGCTGTCGGGCCGCCTCTGCAACACGAGTGTCAGCGGCCCCGGCCAGAATGCCTCGGCGAGCCGCCTCGCCGCGGGCCCGAGCATCGCCAGCTTCTCCGCTTCCGCCACATTGGGTACGTGCACGATCAACGGGTTGAACTGCGGCCGGCCCTTGGTGGCGAAGATGCCGGCGACCGCCCGCCCGTCGAGCGCGTTGCCGCCGAGGCCATAAACCGTCTCGGTCGGGAACGCGACGAGACGGCCCTCCCGCAACAGGGCTCCGGCCTCGGCGATCGCCTCGGGACTGGCCTTCAAAATCCGCATCGGACTCTCAGCCTTTCGCCACACTTCCGGTCTGCCCCACAAGGCCGTAATGTGCCCATCGATCTGCCACCACGCACGGCCGAGGACGCCCATGACCTATCAGGCACCCGTAGACGACATCCTGTTCGCCCTCAAGAGCGCCGTAGGCGTCGAGAGCCTGATCGAGTCCGGCATCTACGAGGGACTGGACGAGGAGACGCTGGCGGCCGTCCTGGCCGAGGCCGGCAAGTTCGGCGCCGAGGTGCTCGATCCATTGAACGGCGTCGGCGACAAGCTGGGCTCCACCGTCAAGGATGGCGTCGTGACGACGCCGCCGGGCTGGAAGGCGGCCTACGATCAGTTCGTCGCCGGCGGCTGGGCGGCACTGCCCGCGCCCGCCGAGTTCGGCGGCCAGGGCCTGCCCAACATCGTCGCGATGGCGACCAACGAGGTGTGGAACTCGTCGAACCTGTCGTTCGGCCTCGGCCCGCTGCTGACGCACGGCGCCATCGACGCGCTCCTGGTCGACGGCTCGGAGGAGCTGAAGTGCATCTACCTGCCGAAGATGTCGTCGGGCGAGTGGATGGGCACGATGAATCTGACGGAGCCGCACGCGGGCACCGATCTCGGTCACATCCGCACCAAGGCCGTGCCGCAGGCCGACGGCACCTACAAGCTGTCCGGCACCAAGATTTTCATCACTTACGGCGAGCACGACCTCTCGTCGAACATCATACACATGGTGCTGGCGCGCCTGCCCGACGCTCCGGCCGGCACGCGCGGCATCTCGCTGTTCCTGGTGCCGAAGTTCCTGGTCAACAAGGACGGCACGCTCGGCGCGCGCAACGACGTGCTGTGCGCCAGCCTCGAGCACAAGCTCGGCATCCATGCGAGCCCGACCTGCGTGATGAAATACGGCGAGAAGGACGGCGCCATCGGCTATCTCGTCGGCCAGGAAGGCCGAGGCCTCAACACCATGTTCATCATGATGAACCTCGCCCGGCTCGCGGTCGGCGTGCAGGGCGTCGGCTTGGCCGAGCGCGCGACGCAGCGCGCTGTCGCCTATGCGCGTGAGAGGAAGCAGGGCCGCACCGCCTCGTCGAAGCCCGGCGAGATGGGGCCGATCATCGAGCACGCCGACATCCGCCGCACGATCCTGCAGATGCGGGCGCTGACCCAGGCCGCGCGCGCGATCTGCCTCGTCACGGCGCGCGAGCACGATATCGCGCATCGCGCCGCGTCGGAGGCCGAGCGCAAGGCCGCCGCCAACAAGGTCGCGCTGCTGACGCCGATCGCCAAGGCCTACTCGACCGACATCGGCGTCGAGGTGGCGTCGCTGGGGCTGCAGGTGCATGGCGGCATGGGCTTCATCGAGGAGACGGGCGCGGCGCAATACTACCGCGACGCGCGCATCCTGCCGATCTACGAGGGCACCAATTCGGTGCAGGCGATCGATCTCGTCACGCGCAAGCTGCCGCTCGAGGGCGGCAAGGTGATGATGGCCTACCTCGCCGAGTTCGAGGAGACGGTGAAGGAGGTCGAGGCCTCCAACCAGCCTGCCTTCGGCCAGATGGGCAAGCGCCTGGGCGAGACGGTCAAGGCGCTCAAGGAAACCTCGATGTGGATGGGCAAGCAGCTCCAGTCGAACCCCGAGGCGGCAATGGCGGGCGCGACGCCGTACCTGCGCCTGTTCGGGCTCGCCGCGGGCGGTCACTACCTCGCCCGCGGCGCGCTGGCCGCAGTGCGGTCGGGCTCGACCGCCGAGGTGCCCTACATCGGCCTCGCCCGCTTCTTCGCCGAGAACATCACTACCGCCGCGCCGGGGCTGGCGACGAGCATCACGTCCGGCGCCGATGCGGTGCTGGGAGTGGAGGTGGCTTAGTACGGCGTCTTGTCCGGCTTGGCGCGCCAGTCGGCGAAGACGGCGTCCATCTCCTGGGAAGGTGCGTGGATGGTCGTCAGCCGCCGCTGGCTGAGCGGTCGCCGCAGCTCCTCGTAGATGAACGCGTCGTCGAAGCCGGCGGCCTTGGCGTCGGCGGCGGTGCCGGCATAGACGAGGCGGTCGAGATGCGCCCAGTAGACGGCGCCGAAGCACATCGGGCAGGGCTCACAGCTCGCGTAGATCGTCGCGCCCTCGAGCAGGAACGTGCCGAGCTTCGCCGTCGCGCGGCGGATGGCGACGACCTCGGCGTGCGCGGTCGGGTCGTTGGCGGAGGTGACCTGGTTCCAGCCCTCGGCGATCACCTTCCCATCGCGCACGATGACCGCGCCGAAGGGTCCGCCGTCGTTGGCTTCCATGTGCGCGCGGGCGAGCGCGACGGCGTGGGCGAGGTGTTTCTCGTCGTCGGGTGTCATGCTTAACGACTCCGCTGGCGCGACAGATCCCCCTCCCCTTGACGGGGAGGGGTTAGGGGTGGGGTGGGGCAAACAATCCATGTCAGCATGTGAGCCCCCACCCCCGTCCCCTCCTCGCGAGGGGGAGGGGAGTAATCTTGTCAAAGCTG
>CAMDBL010000168.1 GCA_945889015.1 Devosia equisanguinis | reverse complement strand
ATTAGCGGCGCGGTTCCCTTCCGGGAGCCGCGCTTCTTCATTTTTTATGAAGAGGATGCCAGCGGATCAGCCGCCGGCTGAGCGGAAGGCTCCGCTCACCGCTTGATCTGATAGCCAAGGATGGCGAAGCCGAGGATGATGGCGAGCGGTGGCGCCGGCAGCGAGATCTGAGCCATTTGTGCGAGCTTGAACACGATTATGGCGGCTCCGATCAATCCGCCGGCGACCGACCAGGTCAGCGTCGCGGGAGAGGGTTGGCTCACGTCTTTCAGGACCTGCGATCCGACGAGGCCGATCACCCAGACGATGACGGCGGCGATCACGCCGCGGATGAAGGTCTGGGCATTGCCGCCGATGGAGATATAGCGCTCCAGCAGCGGCGTGCCGGCCCAGCCTCCGGCGATCTGCAGTCCGATCAGTGCCAATCGTCCGAGCATGTCGTCCCCCCCTTCGCTTCAGCCCGCATCGTCCGCGCGATTCTAGTGCGCACGTGCGTCACTGTTATAGACTGCCGTCGAGCCGGCCAAGACCGGCCAATACCATCCGCGGTGCGACCCCACGAGGAACGCCATGAAAGCGATCAGAACCGACAAGGACAAGAGGCTCGTGCTGGCGGAGGTCGATCCGCCGAAGCCGCAACGCGGCGACGTCGTGGTCGGCGTCCACGCGATTTCCGTCAACCGCGGGGAGATCCGCCGGTCGTTGGCGGCGCCCGAGGGCTTCCGTCCCGGCTGGGACGTGGCCGGCGTGGTCGAGGCTGCGGCTGCGAGCGGGGCAGGGCCGAAGGTCGGTCAGCGCGTGGTCGGCATGCTGCCGGTCGCGGCCTGGGCCGAGCAGGTGGCGATGCCAGCCGAGAACCTCGCCGTCATTCCCGATGGCATCGGCTTCTCCGACGCCTCCTGCCTGCCGATCGCGGGTCTCACCGCGCTGCATGCGCTGTCGAAGCGTGGCAGCATCGTCGGGCGCCGGGTGCTGATCACCGGGGCGACCGGCGGCGTCGGGCACTTCGCGACGCAGCTCGCGAGCCTGCAGGGCGCACACGTCGTCGCGGCCGTGCGCGACGACAAGCAGGCCGCTTTCGCGCGTGATCACGGCGCGCATACGGTCGCCGTCGTCGGCAGCGATCCGGCGAAGGCTTCCGCCCATGGCCCGTACGACCTGATCCTGGAATCGGTCGGCGGCGCGTCGCTGACGGCGGCGGTGCCGATGCTGGCCGTCAACGGCGTCTGCGTGACGTTCGGGATCTCCGGGGGTACCGACGCCAAGATCGACCTGTCGCCGTTCTACATCAAGGGTGGCGGCTCGATTTACGGCCTCGCCGTGTTCCACGAGCTGATCGCCGAGCCCGCGGGCATCGGTCTGACCCGGTTGCTGTCGCTGATGGTGGACAAGCGCCTCAAGACGCACATCGCGGTCGAGAAGCCATGGACCGCGATCGACGAGGTCGCTCAGGACCTGCAGGCGCGCCGCTACTCGGGCAAGGCCGTGCTGCACGTGAAGTGAAGCGGTGAAGCGAGGGAGTCTCGACCGAAGCACCCCTCCCCCTTGCGGGGAAGGGCGGGGCTGGGGGACAAGGAGATAGAGCAGCGATTGAGCCCGGTTTCGCCACTCGCAGCTTCCACCGAACGTCCAGCATCACCCCCACCCCTAACCCCTCCCCGCAAGGGGGAGGGGGAGCCACACGCCTCAGCTTCCTCTTGCTCTACGTTCGCCCCACATGTTGACGAGATTGGCGGCGACGATGACGCCGCCGCCGATCAACACCATGAGGTCGAACGGCTCGGCGAACATAAGAGCCCCCACCACCGCGATCAGCGGCAGGCGGAGAAAGTCGAGCGGCGCGACGACGATCGCGTCGGCGAGCGCGAAGGCGCGGACCAGCGAGAAATGTGCGCCGAGCGACGAAAGCGCCAGCACCACGATCCAGCCGAGGATCGCAGGCTCGGGCACATGCAGCCGGCTCCACGACAGCGCCAGGCTCGGCAGTATCTGCAGGAAGACCATGTAAAACAGGATCGTCGTCGCGCTGTCGCGGCGCACGAGTTGTTTCACCATGATCAGCGAGACGGCGAAGCCGAGGGCGGCCGCCAGCGCATAGGCCGAGCCTTCCGAGAGGGCCGTGCTGGCGGGCTTGATCACCACCAGCGCACCGAGGAAGCCGAAGGTGGCGGCCACCAGCCGCACCGGCGTCAGCTTCTCCTTGAGGATCAGCGGCGCCAGCAGCGCCACCCAGAGCGGCGCGGTGAACTCCAGTGCGAACAGCTGCGCGAGCGGGATCAGCGTCAGGCCCATCAGCCACGCGTACTGCGCCAGGAAATGAATGACGTTGCGCAGCAGGTGGCGGCCGATCTGGTCGGTCTTGAACAGCGCCAGACTGCGCGTGGTGAGCAGCACGATGCCGGCCAGCACCGCCAGCGCGACGCTGTTGCGCCAGAACATGATCTCGCCGACGCTTAGCGTCTTGGCCGCATAGCGCGACCCGACCGCGACCAGGGAGAAACAGACCAGCGAGCCCATCATCCACAGCACGGCGCCGAGGTAACTGCGCGAGGCGGCCGGTGGAGCGGCCGGTGGCGTTGGCTGCGCCACGGGCGCGGGGGGCGACATCCCCTACCGCCTCAGATCCGCAGCATGCCGTCGGTGGCGCGCACGGCCTGGCCGCCGATCCGCACGCCCTTGAGCCGGTTGTGCGCCACCTCGAGCGTCAGCTGGATGAGGCTTGGACGGTTCATCTCGAAGCCCTGCTCGATGGTGCGCTTGTGCGATCCATCGGGCAGATCGTCGAAGCGGGCGATGACGCCGCCGAGCCCTATCGCGGCGGAGCCGGTGGCGGGATCCTCGGGAATGCCGTTCTCTGGTGCGAACATACGGGCATGGAAGGCGGACCCGTTGTGCAGGCACTGGCGCGTGTAGAGGAAGGCGCCGACCGTCTGGCTGCCGCCGAACGCGGGGCCCCAGTGCCCCATGTTGGGCCGCGCCTTGGCGATGGCGTCGAGTGTGGCGACCGGCACGAAGGCAAACGCGTTGCCGGCGGAGAAGCGCATCGGCTTGTGGTTCTCGAAGCCGATCTCGGAGGGGATCAGGCCGAGCGCCGCGGCGAGCCTTTCGGCGGCCGGCAGCTTGTCGCCTTCCTCCGGCATCTTGGGGGCGTCGAATTCGGCGAAGGCAGCACCGCTCTCGGCGAAGCGGACCCCGATCCTGACCGGGCCGATGCCTTCCTCCAGCACCACGATCGCATCGTGCACGCCTTCGTAGTCGGGGGCGCGCAGCTCGGCCAGCAGCACCGCGGTGCCGATTGTGGGATGCCCCGCGAACGGCATCTCGCTCGTCGGGGTGAAGATGCGCACGCGGGCGGTGTGACCGGGATTTTGCGGCTTCAGCACGAACACGGTCTCGGGCGTATTGAACTCGCGTGCGATCGCCGACATCTGGGCAACGTCCAGCCCGTCCGCCTCCAGCACCACGGCCAGCGGATTGCCGGTGAACCGGGTGTCGGTGAAGACGTCGAGGGTGTGGAAGGGAAGCTGCATGTCACCGTCCGGTCGATCGAGAGCGCGCACCGTTGCGCATCGCAGGCCATGCCACAAACCGCGTGAGGCGTCGCACACTATTTCGTCGGGAACAGATGCGCCAGGAGCACGCTGGCATAGCTCGGCATGCCGAGCCCCCGCAGATCGGCCGCGCCGCGGATCACCACGGGCTCGCTGAGCTCGGGCGAGGCCTCGCTGGCGATGTGCGCGGCGATGCGCCGGACGAGGTCGGCCGACGTCAGCGCCGATCGATAGGGCACCGCGATCGAGGTCAGCGCGCCGGCATGCGTCGCGAGGAGGCCGGGCTGGCGCTGCAACTCGGCTGGCGACAGCCCCGTCTCCTCGGTCAACTCGCGCGCGACGCTCGCCTCGAGGTCGACACGCCCGTCGGCCGCCACGTCGCGGTGATCGATGAAGCCGCCGGGGAGATAGGCGAGGCCCGCGTTGAGATTGCCCGCGGCTTGCCGTCCGAGCACGACATGGCCCTCGGCCGAAGTGATCAGGGCGGAGCCGAACACGTCGCGCACGCGGGCGTCGGGATAGCCGTGGTCCTTCCAGTAGAGCAGGCGCTTGAAGCTGGTGCGCACGAGCGTGCCGCTGAAGCGGCCGTGCTCGACGCGGCTGTCGCCCATCACGAACAGCGTTCCGTCGAACATGGCGGGGTTCTCGGCGTGCCGCTTGGCCCAATGCGCGTCGATCGCGGCCGCGTTGGCATCGGCGAAGGCCCAGCGGCCGTCGCCGACCATCAGCTCACAACTGGCGAGGTGCTCGACGCGATCGGGACGCGCGGCCGTGCTGTCGATGGTCATGGCAAGCGCTCGGTTTGGCCGGTTCTGTGGTGGAGTTAACGCCTCAGTAACCATTCTGCGGCACGAAGGGATGCGACGAGTGCGCGCAAAGCGCCCTCGCCACGGTTGCCTGCTTTGTATCCGCGTGAGGATGACCGATGAATGACCGCCGCATCGCGCCACTGGCGCGCGCCGCCGCCTTTGTGCTCGTAGCCGGCGCTGCCGTGCCCGCCGCCTTGGCCGAGGTGCCTTATGACGGCTGGCGTGGCCAGCGCGCCAGCTATGCCGGTGGCGTCGACCGCAGGCCCCTCGACAACTCTCCGCGCAACGGCGTCGCCTACAACCCGCCCTCACCCGTCTATGCGCGCGAGCGCTGGGCCGGCTTCTACGTCGGCGCCCATCTCGGCGGTGGCTGGGGAAATGCCCGACCCAAAGGGTTGTCGACCGACCCCGTCTCGATCGACGGCTTCCTCGGCGGCGTGCATGGTGGCTACAACTTGCAGTTCGGCCAAGTCGTCGTCGGCGCCGAGCTCGACGCGAGCTGGAGTGGCAACGACGGCATGCGCTTCTACGCCGGCCCCGGCGCGGCGGTCGGGGCCAACATGGATTGGATGGGCTCCATGCGCGGCCGGCTCGGCTACGCCTGGGACAGCTTTCTCGTCTACGGAACCGCGGGCCTCGCGGTGTCGAGCCTCGGTGTCGACACGGCCGGACCAGGCGGGTTTTCCTCCACGCGCGAGCGCATGTCGGGTCTCGTCTACGGTGCTGGCGTCGAGATGAAGCTGACACCGCAGGTGAGCGCCCGCTTCGAGGCGCTGCGCTACAACTTCCAGGACCAGACACACGATACGTCGGCGGGGGCCCTGAACATCGGGGCCGATGTGACGACCGTTCGGGCCGGAATCAACTGGCACTTCAACTGATCGAGCGCCGCCGAAAGGCGGCGTTTTCGTTTCGTGGAAACGTGCGCGGAATATTCCGGAAGCGGGCATAAGCCTGTTTCCCGCTTACTTCAGGTTCGAGCACAATAAGTTATTGGTTTTGTTGCCGTTTATTTCGGTGAAGTGATCGAGTTCCACAAAATCGGCCCATTTCGATCACCAAAAGACCACGCCGCATCAACAGATTAGCACCTGTCGCCGAGCCGCGGTGGCGGAAATCGAGCACACCGCGGCCAACATTGAAAGGGACGGCGGGGAAGACCGGTTTCGCCGGTACGACCTGGAGCTGAACCCCCTCGCAGCGACACACGGAATTTGTTCTGGGAAGGCGCCCCGCGCGGCTTTCCGGGACGGGCGGCAGAGGTTCCCCGCTTCTCTGCCGCTCGCCAATTCGCCGCCCGGCCCTCCATCGGGCCAGGCGCACCATTCGCCGGAAGACTTTGCGCGGCCGCTCCGCCACACACCTCCCTCCCCGACGCGGTTCGCAAGGTCTTCCGGCGAAACTTCCACCAGAACGACACACCAGACAGAGACACCGGCTGCAAAGCCATCGGGTAACGCCACGCCCGCCACGACCGCAAACGCGGATCGGGCGGGCGCTTTCGCGTGTGAGGGCGAGCTTGCCTCAGAGGCAGTTGGTGATGGTCGAGCCGCACTTCACGTATTTGATGGCGTCCCAGGCGCAGCAAGGCTCCTCCTTCTTGCAGACCCAGGCGCGGCTCTCGCCGGTCGGAAATTTGTAGCGGCAGACCTTCTCGCCCGGACCCGCCTTGGGACCGGACGACTTCGCCGCGGACTTGGCGGGGGCCTTGGCCTCTTGCGCCATTGCGATGCCAGCCCCGGAGAAGGCGAGCGCGGCGGCGAGGGCGATGGGGGCGATGAAACGCTTCATAGGGGGCTCCTGTCGTCGTGTGCGAAGGACGGCCGCAGTATGAGCGAGATCGTGCCATCCCGGCTGTAGCAGGGAGGCCTCAACGCCGAAACTTCGGCAGCGGCAGGGTGCAGCCACACGGAATGGCCGACCAGGCTTCGTGTCCTGAATAAAAAAAGGAGGGGCGGACGACCAACGCCCACCCCTCCTTCACTATAGGTCGCCAGCGAAGCTCAGTTCTTCGCCTTGTCGACCAGCGCGCCGGCCTTGATCCAGGGCATCATCGCGCGCAGCTTGGCGCCGACTTCCTCGATATTGTGGGCATCGTTCATGCGCCGCGTCGCCTTGAACTTCGGCTGACCGGCCTTGCACTCGCGGATCCAGTCCGAGGTGAACTGGCCGGACTGGATGTCCCTCAGGATGCGCTTCATTTCGGCCTTGGTCTCGGCGGTGACGAGGCGGGGGCCCGACACGTACTCGCCGTACTCGGCGGTGTTCGAGATCGAGTAGTTCATGTTGGCGATGCCGCCCTCGTAGATCAGGTCGACGATCAGTTTCACCTCGTGCAGGCACTCGAAATAGGCCATCTCCGGCGCGTAGCCGGCCTCCGTCAGGGTCTCGTAGCCCGCGCGGATCAGCTCGACGAGGCCGCCGCAGAGCACGGCCTGCTCGCCGAACAGGTCGGTCTCGCACTCTTCCTTGAACGTCGTCTCGATGATGCCGGCCCGGCCGCCGCCGACCGCCGAGGCGTAGGACAGGAACAGGTCGTGCGCGTTGCCGCTCTTGTCCTGGTGGACGGCGATCAGGCAGGGCACTCCGCCGCCGCGGGCGTACTCGGAGCGGACGGTGTGGCCGGGGCCCTTCGGGGCGACCATGCCGACGTCAAGATCGGCGCGAGGCTCGATCAGGCTGAAGTGGACATTGAGGCCGTGCGCGAACATCAGGCCCGCGCCTTTTTTCATGTTCTCGTGCAGGTGGTCCTTGTAGATGTCGGCCTGCAGCTCGTCGGGCGCGCACATCATGACGACGTCGCCCCACTTGGCGGCCTCGGCCACCTCCATGACCTTGAAACCCGCGTCCTTTGCCTTCTTGACGCCAGCCGAGGACTTGCGCAGCGCGATGCCGACTTCCTTGCAGCCGGAATCGCGAAGGTTCTGCGCGTGGGCGTGGCCCTGGCTGCCATAGCCGACGATGACGACCTTCTTACCCTTGATCAGGTTGATGTCGGCGTCACGATCGTAATAAACGCGCATGTCAGATCCTTTCTGGCGGCTTGCCGTCACGTTTGATGGCGGTTGATGAATTGGGAGCAACGCCTAGCGATCCGGCAGCCGCCCGACAAGGGGAAAAACCGTGCCTGCGGGGCGGAGCGGCGGCAACTTCTGCTTAACGGCATGGCAAGACTGTTGCGATAGCCTTGGTTGGACCGACAGCAACAGCAGTGCTCATCATGCCGATCCCGTCGCGTTCCCGCGTGTTTCTGGCCGTCGTGCTCGCCGGTGTCGCCTTGGGTGGCTGCGGCAAGTCGGCCAAGATTCCGACCGAGAAGTTCATCTACACGACCAGCGCCGACTGCGCCTCCGGAGGGAAGGTCTCGACCGCCGATTGTGACAAAGCGATCGAAACAGCGCTCGTCGAGCACGACAAGCTGGCCATCAAGTATGCGACGATGGCGGACTGCGACAAGATGGAAGGCCCAGAGCGCTGCGAGCGGGTCGCCGAGCGCCACTATCGCCCGCGTCTGATGAGCTTCCTGTTCGTGGTCAACGAGAAGGTGGTGGCAACGCCGCTCTATGCCGTGCAGGTGTCGGTGAACCGCAGCGCCACGCTGTTCCGCGATGCCGGTGGTACGACCTACGACTGGGAGCGGACGGAAGGGATCACCTTCTCGCGTGCGGCCATCCGCAAGGCGGAGGGTTTCACGCCCATCAAGCATCGCCGGAGCTGATCGGACTGCGTGACGCTGGGCGCGCTCAGGCCCCCAGCGCGAGCTGCCCGGTATAACGAACGGCCCAGGCGTCCCCTTTGCCTTTTGCGTCCGATTTGACGCCGGTCGGCGGCACGATGCGGCCGATCAGCGCCGGGTTCTCGCCGGCTGCGCGCAGCGCCGCGAGCACCTCGCCGGTGCGGTCCGCGGCGGCGACGACCACCATTCCAATGCCGCAGTTGAATGTGCGCAACATCTCGCTTTCGTCCAGCCGCCCGACGCGGGCGAGCCAGCCGAACACCGGCGGCACCATGATCGCGGACAGATCGACCTCGGCGCCGACCGCTGCGGGCAGCACGCGCGGCAGGTTCTCGCTCAAGCCGCCGCCGGTGATGTGCGACAGCGCCTTGATCGCGCCGCCCTTGGCTCCTCCGGTCGCCTTCAAAGCGGCCAGCAGCGGCTTGACGTAGATGCGGGTCGGCGCGAGCAAGGCCGAGGCGAGCGAGGCGGCATCGTCCTGACCGCCCGGCACGGCGAACGGTGCCGGCGCATCCCAGCTCAGGCCCGCCTCCGCGACCAGCCGGCGGACCAGTGAGTAGCCGTTCGAGTGGACGCCCGACGACGGCAGGCCGATCAGCAAGTCACCGGCGGCGATGTCGTCTCGCGGCAGCAGCTCGCCACGCTCGGCCGCACCGACCGCGAAGCCGGCGAGATCGTAGTCCTGGCCGTGATACATGCCCGGCATCTCTGCCGTCTCACCGCCGATCAGGGCCGCACCCGCCTGCCGGCAACCTTCCGCAATCCCCGCGACGACGTCCCTGGCGACCGCGACGTCGAGCCGGCCGGTCGCGAAATAATCCAGGAAAAACAGCGGCTCGGCGCCTTGGACCACGAGGTCGTTGACGCACATGGCCACGAGGTCGACGCCGATCGTCGTGTGCCGGCCGGTATCGATGGCGATCTTCAGCTTGGTGCCGACGCCGTCGTTGGCGGCAACCAGGATCGGGTCCTTGAAGCCGGCGCGCTTCAGGTCGAACAAGCCGCCGAACCCGCCGAGATCGGCATCCGCGCCGAGCCGCCGCGTCGAGCGTGCCAGCGGCTTGATCGCCTGCACCAGCGCGTTGCCTGCGTCGATGTCGACGCCGGCGTCGGCATAGGTGATCGGAGCTTTGCGCTCGCCGGAGGTGGGGCCGGACGACTGGGACATGGAACCTCTGAGGCGTTGAGCGGCCTGCGCCGTGACCGGTGGCGGTGGATGAGCTCGTCAGTTCGGCGAACCCAACTTCCGCCCGATTGATCGCAAGGTATGATGCGTCGTAGCAAACGAGTCCGTTGCAAGCGAGTCAGTTGCAGCAAGGTGAGCCGCGACGAGGGCCGGCGGCGCTGGCGGCCGCGGGCTGGCGGCACGCAGATCTGTGTATCGGCTGCCCCGTTGGTAGGCCGGTAAAGGGGGACATGGTGCGGGAACGGGGTCGAGCACGCAGACGGAACGCACGACTTGCGGTTGTGGGATGGGCTGCGGCACTCGCCGTCGGCGCGATGGGCGGTGCGACGGACGCTGGCGCCCAGTCCCGGGCCGACACTGTCTATACAATCGCCAATTATCCGGTCGACGCGACCGCGCGCGACGCCGTCGCGGCCAAGGACAAGGCACTCGCCGACGGCCAGCAGGCGGCGTTCCGGTCGTTGTTGAAGCGGCTGGTGCCCGTCACCTCCTATGGCCGGCTCAAGGGTTTGCGCGGTGCCAAGGCGGCCGAGTTGATCGAAGGCGTGTCGGTTCGCTCGGAGCTCAACTCGACGACCCAGTACATCGCCAACCTCGATTTCGCGTTCATGCCGCAAGCGGTGAAGACGCTGCTGCGTCGCGAAGGAATCGCTTACGTTGACAGCCCTTCGACGCAAACGGTGGTGGTCCCGGTCGTCAGGACCGCACAGGGCATCGAGGCTGCCAGCGGACAAAACGCAAAGCTGTGGACCGAAGCCTGGTCCGGGCTCGACCTCGAGCATACGTTGACGCCGGTGCGGCTGGTGACGCCGCGGGCGCCACCGTCCGCCGATACGGTGAAGAAGCTGATCGCAGGTGATGCGTCGGGGTTGCAGCCGTTCGCCACCGAGTTCCGTTCCGACCAAACGCTGGTCGTGA
>CAMDBL010000167.1 GCA_945889015.1 Devosia equisanguinis | reverse complement strand
TCAGACTTGGCGTCCACTTTGGCGTCTGGGCCCACGGCGGGCGCACCAGCGCCCGCATGCGGCGTTTCGGTAAGGACGGGCTTGGTGGGCTTCGACGTGGTCATGGCTCACGGGCTCTCGGGCTTCGGACAGTCTACACGCAAATGGGGTGAAAAGCGGCAGAGGGCTACCCGCTCGGTTGCCATTCCCTTCCCGATCTGACACCACACCGCATCCGCCGCCTCGGCCTCCTTGATGCTGAACCTCCTCCTGCTTGCCACCATGACCACCTCCTTCGGCTCCAATCCGGTGATCGGGCGGGCGCTCACGGAGGTGTTCGGCCCGGCCCAGCTCACTGTTTTTCGCTGGACCTGCGGCGCTTTGCTGTTTGCGGGGATCGCCTGGCTGCGGGGCCCCCGCGAGCGCTGGCCGTGCGACACCGCCGAATGGAGCGCGCTGCTCGGCCTCGGCGTGCTGGGGCTCGGCATCTGCAGCTATGCCTCCTATCGCGGCGTGCAAGAAACCACCGCCATCAGCTTCGGCATGATCTTCGCCTGTACCACGGCGGCGGTGGTCGCCTGCGAATGGGCGATGGGGGTGGCGCGCGCCACGGCCTTGCTGCTGTCGGGCATGGCGCTCTGCCTTGCCGGCGCCGTCATCATCATCACACGCGGACAACTCGCGGTGCTCGCAGGGTTCGCGCTGAATACGGGCGAGCTGTGGGCTCTGGTCACCGTCTCCGCCTGGACCGCCTATACGCTGATCATCAAGCGGGTCCGGATCACCGCCACGCCGTGCGTCGTTTTCGTCGCCACCTGCATCGCGGGCGCCGTCACCAACATTCCGATCGCGGTTGTGGAAACGCTGCGGCAGGGGCTCCCGGTGCTGCACCCCCATCACATCGCCTGGCTCGTCGCACTGGTCCTGTTCGGCGGGGCGGCGGGCTTCATCGCCTACAACGTCGCGGTGCAGCGGGTCGGTGCCGTCGTCACCTCGGCGGCGATGACCCTGAACCCGCTGACCACGGCGGTGCTGGCCTTCGCCCTGCTCGGCGAGCGGATGGGCTGGTATCATGCGGCCGGTGGCGCCCTGGTGATCGGCGGGCTGGCGCTGATCAACCTCGACAAAGCGCGGCAGCTCACGGGGGCGAGATGCTGAACCTGCTGCTGCTCGTCGCGATGGCGGCCATGTTCAGCTTCAACCCCGTGGCGGGCAAGGCGCTGGCTGGCATCGTCGAGCCGGGACAGTTGACCCTCGTCAGATGGATCATTGCCGGCAGCCTTGTCGCGGGTATCGCGCTCGTGCGCCGCGACCGGGAGCGCTGGACGGTCAAGCCCGCCGGCCTGCCGCTGCTGGTCGCGATCGGCATGCTCGGCATGGGCTTCTGCAGCCTCGCGGCGTTCGCCGCCGCCAAGACCACCACCGCGACCAACATCAGCCTGATCTATGCGGCGACGGCGGCCATCGTGCTCGCCGTCGAATGGACGCTCGGCCAATCGAGGGCCACGACGCTGCTGGTCGCCGGTGTTATCCTGTGCATCGCGGGCGCTGCCGTGATCGTCACCAAAGGCCATCCCGGCACCCTCGCGGCGCTCACCTTCACCACCGGCGATTTGTGGGCTCTGGCCGGGACCTTCGCCTGGGCGGGCTACACGCTCGCCTTGAAGCACACCCGGACCGGCCTGACCCCGTTCGCGATGTTCGCCGTCACCGCACTCGGTGGCGCGCTCTTCGCGCTGCCGGTCGCGGGCTACGAGACAGCCACCGTCAGCCTTCATCCCATCACGGGAACGCACGTCGCCTGGATACTGGCGATGACGCTGCTGAGCGGCGTCGGCGCGTTCCTGACCTACAGCTATTGCCTCGCGCGCGTCGGTCCGGTGCTGACCTCGGCCGCGCTGACGCTCAACCCGCTGCTGACGGCGGGTTTCGCCGTCGCGCTGGTCGGCGAGACGCTCGCGTGGTTTCATGGCGTGGGGGGAGCTTTGGTGATCGGCGGCCTGGCGCTGATCAACCTCGACAAGGCCCGCACGGCGACGCCGGGCAAGGGCTAACGGCGCCTCGGGAGGCCCCTGCTGGGGAGAAGCGCATGGATACGTTCGACTACGTCATCATCGGTGCGGGCTCGGCGGGCTCGGTGCTGACTAACCGGCTGAGCGAGGATCCCAACGTCACGATCTGCCTGCTGGAGGCGGGGCCGAAGGACTGGCACCCTTACATCCACATGCCCGCGGGCTTCATCAAGACGTTCTACGACACCCGCTTCAACTGGGCATACACGCAGGAGCCCGGTCCCTACACCGCGGGACGGCGCATCTACGCACCCCGTGGCAAGACGCTCGGCGGCTCGTCCTCGATCAACGGCCACATCTACAATCGCGGCCAGGCGCGCGACTACGATACGTGGGCACAGCAGGGCAACCGCGGCTGGGGCTATGCGGACGTGCTGCCCTATTTCAAGCGGATGGAGACGCGGGTCGGCGGCGGCGATCCGACCTATCGCGGCGACAGCGGGCCGCTCACCGTCACCGATACCAACTGGACGCATCCGCTCTGCGATGCCTTCATCGAGGGCTGCCAGGAGCACGGCATCCCGAGGACCAGCGACTACAACGCGCGGACCCAGGAGGGTGTCTCCTACTCGCAGAGACTGATCTTCAAGGGACGCCGGGTGAGCGCCGCCCGCGCTTTCCTCAACCCCGCCCTGAAGCGGCCGAACGTGCATCTCGTGACCCACGCCCACGTCACGAGCCTGGTGCTCGAGGGCCGGCGCGCGATCGGCGTCACCTATGCCCGTGACGGCCGCCAGGGCGCATCGATGACCGTCAGGGCGCGGCGCGAGGTGATCCTGTCGGGCGGCGCCTATACCTCGCCGCAGATCCTGCAGCTTTCGGGTATCGGCCCCGCGGCCCTCCTGCAGACGCTCGGTATTCCCGTGCGGCACGCGCTGGCCGGCGTCGGCGAGGGCCTGCAGGACCACTACGCGCCGCGCACCGTGGCCCGCGTCAAGAACATCCGCACCATCAACGAGCAGGTGCGGGGGCTGAGCCTTTGGGGCGAGGCGATGAGATACGCTCTGACCCGCAAGGGCGTGCTGACGATCCCGCCGACCGTGGTCTACGGCTTCACCAACTCGGGCGAGAGCCCGGAGGGACTCGATCTTCAGTTCACGTTCACGCCGGCGAGCTACAAGGAGGGCGAGCAGGGCGTGCTGGAGAACGAGCCCGGCATGACCTGCGCGGCTTGGCAGCAGCGGCCGGAATCGCGTGGCTGGGTGCGGGCACGTTCGGCCGATCCCTACGAGGCGCCCGAGATCCAGACCAACTACCTCGCCGACGAGCTCGACCGACGCGTGACGGTCGCCGGCATCAAGCTCGCCCGCAAGCTGCTGAAGACCACTCCGCTCAAACCCTACTATGACCACGAGGATTTCCCGGGCGAGAGGGTCAAGACCGACGACGAGATCCTGCACGCGGCGACGCTGAGGGCCCAGACCACGTTTCATCCCTGCTCTACGTGCCGGATGGGGCCGGCGTCCAACCCGATGGCGGTCGTCGACGATCAGCTCCGCGTGCATGGGCTCGAAGGCCTGCGCCTCGTCGACGCCTCGGTGATGCCGCGCATCCTGTCGGCGAACCTGAACGCCGGCACATTGATGATCGCCGACAAGGCATCCGACATGATCCGCGGCAAGGCGCCACCCGAGGCGGCGGTGTTGCCGCCCGCCTAGGTGTCTGTCCTGCGGTCATGCACCGGTCTGCGACTGATCTCGCATTGCTGACCGCAGCGCCACTTGCCGCTAACATCGCGGCCACCTCCGCGACGGGGGAACGACTCGGCTCGGAGACAGACGGATGCGGTGGGTGGGACAGCGGGTGGCCTTGGTGCTGGCGGCGCAGATGGCGTGCGTGGGAATGGCGCAAGCTCAGGCGGACGGCCAATGCGACGGGGCGGCCAGCGGCGCGATCACGGATGCCGTCGCCGTCGCGCGGATCGGGGGCAAGGGAAAGACCCACTTTGTGCAATCGCCGGGACCAGGCCGTGCCGAGTGTCCGGGGTCCAGCCCGAAGTGCCGCGCGCCGGCCTATCTCCTGCCGGGCAATGTCGTCCTGACGGCCCCTGAAGTCCGCAACGGCTACGTCTGCGCGTCGTTCATCAACACCAGGGGCGTCGCCACCAACGGGTGGCTGCCGGCGGCGGCACTCACCGCGGTCGTCACAAATGCCGCCGACGATGCGGCCTACCTCGGCACCTGGCAGCGCGTCGAGGCCAGCATCAAGATCACCCGCGCGCCAGGCGGGCTCACCGCCCAGGGCGAGGCGACGTGGGGCGCCGGCGACAAGCGCCGCGTGGCGACCGGAGCGGTCAACATGGGTGACTTCGCCGGCAAGCTGCGCCGCACCGGCGACATCGCGCTCGTCGCCGACGACGATATCGCGAGCTTCGAAGCCGCGCCCAAGGATCGCTGCGTGGTCCGCCTGCGGGCAGCCGGGCCGTACCTGCTGGTCGAGGACAACCGCGCCTGCGGCGGCATGAACGTCAGCTTCTCGGGCCTCTACGCGCGCCGATAGACGGCCACCCGCAAAGGCTCTCGTGCTCTCGCCCGGGCACCCGTCACCACTGTGGCCCCCTTATCACCACCGGAAGCGGCCGCGCTCAGGCAGCTTCAGGCCGGTCGGCAACTCGTCGGCGAGCCGCAGTCCCTCGTTCCATTTGGCCATGCGCTCGGAGCGGGTGAACGAGCCGACCTTGAGCTGCTCGATGCCCCAGCCGACGGCGAGGTGGACGATGGTGACGTCCTCGGTCTCGCCCGAGCGGGCCGACACGATGGCGTTCCAGCCGGCGGCGCGGGCCGCGTCGAGCGCGGCCTTGGTTTCGGTCAGCGTACCGATCTGGTTGGGCTTGATCAGCGCGGTGTTGCAGGCGCCTATATCGGCGGCAGCCGCGATCCGCCGCGGGTCGGTGCAGATGAAGTCGTCGCCGACCACCTCGACGCTGGCGCCAGCCGCGCGGGTGAAGGCGGCGATACCGGCGGAATCGTCCTCGGCCAGCGGATCCTCGATGGCGACGATGGGATATTTGCGGAGCCAGCCGAGCAGCATGGCGATCATGTCCTCGCTGGTCAGCCGCCGGCCCTCGCGGGCGAGTGCGTACTGACCGCCACGGCCGAGCTGGGTCGCGGCGATGTCGAGCGAGATGGCGACGTCCTCGCCCGGCGTGAAGCCCGCCCGCTCGATGGCGTTGACCAGCAGGTCGAGCGCCTCCTCGTTGGTTTCGAACATCGGCCAGAACCCGCCCTCGTCGGCGACGCCGGCGATGCGATCGGAGGCAGCAAGCAGCTTGCCGGCCGCGCGATACACCTCGGCCGTCCAGTCGAGCGCGGTGCCGTAATCCTCCGCACCGACCGCGATCACCATGAAATCCTGCACGTCGAGGCGTCGCGCGGCATGCGCGCCGCCTCCGAAGATCTGGATTTCCGGCAGGGGCAGCGCACCGGGACGGTTACCGCGCGCGAGATGCTTCCACAGCGGCACGCCGTCGGCGGCGGCGGCGGCGTGCGCCACCGCCATCGAGGTGGCGATGAGCGCGTTGCCGCCGAGGCGCTGCTTGCCGGGGGTGCCGTCGAGCTCGATCAGCCGGCGGTCGATCGCCTCCTGGTCGGCGGCGTCCATGCCCCTCAGCGCCGAGCCGATCTCGGCGTCGACACCGCCCACGGCGCGAGCGACGTCGAGCCCTCCGAACGCGGCCCCGCCATCCCGCAAGTCGACCGCCTCGCCCGAGCCGGTGGAGGCGCCGGCCGGCGCGATGGCGCGACCGCGCGCGCCGCCGTGGATGGCAACCTCGACCTCGACCGTCGGCCGGCCGCGGCTGTCCCAGACGCGACGTCCCTTCACCCGCTCGATCCGCGCCGCCATCGTCCTAACCTCCGTGCGTCGATTTCCGGAGCGAGTGAGAGCATGCGAGGTCGGCACTGTGCAAGCCGTGCGTTTGTGACCGGCCGCAGGTCGGAGCGAGGGCGTCTTATCGCGGCCGAGGTCCTACACCTCCGATTGAAAATCGGATCTAAACCGACACGGCGAGAGGTGTTGCGACCGGGATGACTGCCGACTTCGCCGACTTTCCCCTCGCCAGCAGCCACCAGGCGAGCCAGAGCACGAAGAGAGCCAGCACCGCCGGCAGCACCGCCACTGGCGTGTGCATCTGGGCCAGGGCGGCTGCGACCGCGATCAGCAACAGCAACGCGTGCTCGAACAGGCCGATGAGCTTGGATTGCGCATGGCGCCGCATGAACGAGCGGCGGCGGCCATCGGTCGGGTGCCACAGGTTGACCAGGGCACACGAGGCGCCGGCCGCCATGCACGAGACGAGCGCGACGACGCCCGCGAGCGGCGCGCTCCAGGCCAGCAGGGTCAGCGGCACCAGCAGGATGCTGCCGACGACCCGGGCGATCACCTCGAGCTTGCGCCATTCGACGGAGCGCCGCGCAACCGGTGCGGTCGCCATGAATTCCGGCGCGTCCTCGCCCGAGATCGCGATCCAGGCCAGCGAGCCCGAAATTTGCGCGGCGATGATGACGAGCGAGGGCGTCACGGCGACCGCGGGGATCGCCTGGCCGATGCCGCTGCGCCAGAGGATCAGCGCCACCGGCAGCGTGTAGACCACCTGCAGCACCAGCTGGCCGATAATCCAGGGATCGCGCAGCAGCAGGCGCAACTCCTTGGCGCGGATGCTGGCGGTGGGATCGGCCGTGAAGTGGACGTCGCGGCGACGGGCGGCGGGCACCGGGCGCGCGGTCAGGTCGGTGCCGGCCGAGCGCAGCACGCTCCCCATGTAGACGGGGCCGAGCCCCTTCACCGCGATCGCCAGCACGAGCAATCCCGTGCCGACCAGAGCCGCGATCGGCGCCAGCTCTCCCCGGGCGGCACCGACGATGGGTCCCAGCGGATGCGCATGCCAGGCGACATCACCGAGACCCAGGATCTCCAACCGGTCGACGACGCTCGCGCGCATCTCCTTGGGCACGACCGCGACGAGGTGGATGCCGAGCGCGACCGCGGCGCCGATCAACATGGCGATCACCTGCGCCACCGAGCGGGCGCGCCGTGCGCCGATGAGCCGGAACAGCAGCAGCGAGGCGCTCAGCCCGAACGCGGCCGCGATCAACGCCAGCGCCCCGAGCAGCGGATAAAGGCCGAGCCACTGCGGATGCCCCTGCAAAGCCAGGGCATGGGCCACCGGCAGCACGAAAAAGGCGCTGGAGCCGAAATTCTCGACGGCGAGGCTCGCCATGCGAGCGGCAACGACCTTGCGGGCGGGCATCGGCGAGGACAGCATCAAGTCGAGGTCGCCGCGCACGTAGAGGGAACGCGTGACGTTGAGCAGTGATTGCGCCAGCATCCACGATGCGGCGAAGGTCAGCACCACGACGAGGCCGCCCCAGACGAAGCCGCTGCGGTCAGGATCCGCGATCGCGCGGGCGACCCAGCGCGCGGCGGGCCAAGCGGCCAGATGCAGCAGCAGGGCCGCGACCAGCAGCGCCACGCGCCGCTTCGCCGGCGACAACCGGGGCATCAGATCGCCGATGCGTCGCGAGCCGAGGCGCGCGTCGTTGAGCAGCAGCCAGCGCAGCGAGCCCGGCTTCACCAGCGCGCTCTCGAGGCTCATGCCGCCAGCTCCTGCTCGCGCGTCAGCTCCAGGAACACTTCCTCGAGCGAGGCCTCGCCGCCGGACAAGCCGCGCCCGGACTGGCTGCGCAACTCGCCGAGCGTGCCCTCGGCGACGAGACGGCCGCAGCGGATGATGCCGATGCGGTCGGCGAGCCGCTCGGCCACCTCGAGAATGTGCGTCGTCAGAATGATGGTGGCCCCGCCCTTCACACGCTCGGCGAGGATATCCTTGACCTGGCGCGCGCTCTGCGCGTCGAGGCCGGTCAGCGGCTCGTCCAGCATGATCAGGCGCGGCTCGTGGATCAGGGCGCCGGCCAGCGCCACCTTCTGTTTCATGCCGCGCGAGAAGCCTTCGCAGCGCTCCCCCGCATGCTCGGCGAGGCCGAGCATGGCGAGCAGATCGCCGGCACTGGTCCTTGCCCTGCCGGGCTCGACGCCCCACAGACCCGCGACGAAGGCCAGATATTCGACCGGGGTCAGCTTGTCGTAGATCATCGGCTCGTCGGGAAGCCACGCCGTCACCTGCTTGGCGGCCTGGGGGAAGCGGCGGGCGTCGATCCCGAAGATCTCGATCTCGCCGGCATCGGCGGGCAGCAGGCCCGCGACCATGCGCAGGCTGGTGGTCTTGCCGGCACCGTTGGGGCCGAGCAGAGCGTACAGCTCGCCGGGCGCCACCGCGAGATCGAGGCGGTCGACGACCGGACGCCCGAACGACTTGCAGAGGCCTTTCAGCTTCAGACCGGCAGCCCCGGGGCTGGCGGCTGGGACTTGATCCGCACGACTGGCGGACGACCAGAAACGGAACATGCTGAAACGCTTTCCTACGCTTTACAGGCCAGGACAGCACTCTACCCCCGCGTCCGTTGCAGCCGCCTTAACTACCCACCCTCCCACCAGGTCAAAACCGGTCCCAATCCGGCGTGTCGCCCAGCCGCGCGGCCAGGAAATCGATCAGCACGCGCGTCTTGGCCGCGAGGTAGCGATTGGGGGCATACAGTGCGTAGATCCCGAGCGTGCTCGGCGCGTAGGCCGCCAGCACCTTCCTCAGGCGCATTGCCTTCAAATCCGCGCCGACGAGAAACGTCGGCAGCAGCGCGATGCCACGCCCGGCCACCGCCGCCGATCTTAGGATGTCGCCATTGTTCGAGCAGAGAGCGGAATTGATCGCGATGCTCGTCACGGCTCCGTCATGCTCGAGCGGCCATTTCTGAAGCGTCGTCGTGTGACCGTAGGAGAGGCAACGGTGCCGCGCCAGATCGTCGGGAACGGCTGGAGCACCATGATCCTTCAGGTAGGCCGGAGCTGCGACGAGGACGCGGCGCGCCGGAGCGAGCTTCCGCGCGATCAGGCTCGAGTCCGACAGCTGGCCAATGCGGATGGTGACATCGACTCCTTCCTCGATCGGATCGATGAAACGATCGTTGAGAGTCAGCTCGACCTTGAGATCGGGATAGAGCGCCATGAACTCGGCAATGGCCGGACCGAGGTAGAGGACTCCGAACGACACGGGCGCGTTGACCTTGACGACACCGCGCGGCTCGTCGTGCAGGCGGGAGACCTGCATTTCCGTTTCCTCGACGCGGGCGAGGATATCGAGGCAGCTGCCAAAGTAGGCGAGCCCCGCTTCCGTGGCGCTGACGCGTCGAGTCGTCCGATCGAGCAGCCGGGCACCGAGAATTTGCTCGAGTTCCATCACGGCCTTGCTCACGGCCGACCGTGTCAGTCCGAGCGTTCGGCCCGCCTCCGCGAAACTGCCGAGCGCCACCACCTTCACGAAGCAGTGCATAGCTTCGAGCTTGTCCATCCCGTTTGTCGCCGTTTTGGATACAGTATGCCCAAACACTAGCAGATTGCCGCATTGGTTAGCCAGGCCTAAATCCCAGTCCAGACGCGCGGGACATCCCCGCGACCAAGGACAGGAGATCTGAAATGTCTCTCGCCATTCGCAGAGCCGGCGATCGCGGCAAGGCCAACTTCGGCTGGCTCGACAGCAAGCACAGCTTCTCGTTCGGCCACTACCACGATCCCGAGCATATGGGTTTCGGCCCGCTGCGCGTGATCAATGACGACCGGGTCGCGCCGGGCGGCGGATTTCCCACCCACGCCCATGCCGACATGGAGATCATCTCCTATGTCCTGGAAGGCGGGCTCGAGCACAAGGACAGCCTCGGCACCGGCTCGGTGATCCGCCCCGGCGATGTCCAGCTCATGTCCGCCGGTTCCGGCATCCGCCACTCCGAGTTCAATGCCTCGAAGACCGAGCCGGTCCACTTCCTCCAGATCTGGATCATCCCGGAGCGGGCAGGCATCACTCCAGGCTACGAGCAGAAGACGTTCACCGAGGAAGAGAAGCGCGGCCGTCTGCGCTTCGTCGCCTCTCGCGACGGCCGCGAGGGCTCCGTCACGGTGCACCAGGACATCGACCTCTTCGCGACGCTGCTCGGCGCGGGCGAGGCGGTGAGCCACGACATCAGGCCCGGCCGCGGCGGCTGGGTGCAGGTGGCGCGCGGCACGGTCACGCTCAATGGCGAGACCCTGCACGAGGGGGACGGCGTCGCGGTGGCGACATCGGGCCCCCTGCGTCTCGAAGGCCGCGACGACGCGGAGGTCCTGCTGTTCGACATGG